>NZ_JBIUAG010000047.1:0-13711 GCF_044547355.1 Kutzneria sp. NPDC052558 | reverse complement strand
CGGGGGGGGCGCCGCGGGCGGGGGGGGGCCCGGCGGGGGGGGCGCGGCGGGGGGGGGGGGGGGGGGGGGCGCCGCGTGGGGGGGGGGGGGGGGGCCCCCCCCCCCCCCCCCCCCCACCACGACCGAAGGCAGGTGCCCAGGATGGCGATGATGCCCGCGGTGCTGCTCGACGACCAGCGCCGGATCGTGCTCGAAGACCGACAAGAGCCGGTGCCCCGTGCCGACCAGGTGCTGGTCGACGTCGACCTGTGCGGGATCTGCGGCAGCGACCTGCACTCCCCCGACCTGCCCCAGGTCTACCGAGGCGGTTTCGTGCTCGGCCACGAGATGAGCGGCCGGGTCGCGCAGGTGGGGGCCGAGGTCTCCGGCTGGGCCGTCGGGGACCGGGTGGCGTTGAACCCCAACGGAAACGTCTGCGGCTTCTGCGAGCACTGCCGGGCCGGGCGGCCCAACTTCTGTCACCAGGCCACCATGGAGACCGCGCTCGGCCTGCAGGCCGACGGCGGCCTGGCGCCGTCGGTTGTCGTGTCCCCCAAGACGCTGCGGCGGATTCCGCCCGGCACCGGGCGGGTCGAGGCGGCCTGGGTCGAGCCGACCGCGACCGCGCTGCGGGCCCTGCGCCAGGCCGGCGACATCGCCGGCGCCACCGTGCTGGTCTCCGGCGGCGGGCCGATCGGGCAGCTGGCCTGCCGCCTCGCCGCGGACGGCCACGCCGGGCGGATCCTCCTCGTCGAACCCGCCCCCGAACGCCGGGCGTTCGCCGCCGCCTCCCACGTCGACGACGCCCTGACGCCCGACGAGGCCGCCGGGTCGGTCCGGCCCGACGTCGTCCTCGAATGCTCCGGCAGCGCCGGCGCGACCACGCTGGCCCTCGACGCCCTCCGCCCCGGCGGCGTTCTGGTCGTCGTCGGGGCCGGCCCCGGGTCGGGGCTCGATCCGGTCCGGATCCTGCTCAAGGAGATCACCGTGCGCGGCTCGTTCACTTACGCCGACGAGTTCGACGAGGCCATCGACCTGCTCGCCGACGGCCGGATCGCGGTGGCCGACCTGACCACGGAGGTGGCGCCCATCGCCGCCGCGCTGTCGGCGTTCGAGGCCCTGCGGGCGGCGCGGACCATGAAGATCCTGATCGACCCGCATGGCTAGCATGCACAACGTGACCTCATCCGGCAGGCGGCCCGTGTCGGCCGCCCAACCCAGCGCGGCGGCCAACGGACCGGTCAGCAACGCCATCATCAGGATCACCCGCCTGCACATCACCCGCGCCCGCCAGCTGTTCCGCGCCGTCGGCCTGCACCCCGGCCAGGAGCTGCTGCTCATGCACCTGTGGGACAACGGGCCGCAGCGGCAGTCCGACCTCGCCGCCACCTTCGACACCGACTCCGCCGCGATGACCCGCAGCGTGCAGCGCCTGGAGCGGGCCGGCTTCGTCCGACGCACCCCGGACCCCTCCGACGGCCGCGCCACCCTCGTCGACATGACCCCGGCCGGCACCGCCCTGCGCGGCCAGATCGAGCAGATCTGGGCCCAGCTCGAACACGACACCACCACCGGCATTCCGGCCACCCGGCAGCGGGCCCTGCTCCGTGACCTCGAACAGATCGAGGCCAACCTCACCACCGCCACCCAGGTCGACGAGACCGCCGCCTCCTGACCTCGGCCCGCTCAAGATCAAGGGACCGATCCCCAACGCCAGGAATGCCCCCCTTCCGGGCAGAACGGCGGGTGTTCGGTCACGTCCGCACGGTTTACGATGGTGTCGAATAGTTGACGTCTAAGTAGGAGGCGACCGTGTTCGCGGTGTACGCGGAGCATGTCGATCAGCACGATCCCCTGGCCGGACTGCGGGTCGGCGAGCGGCCGGCGGCGGAGGCGCCGGCGGGGTGGACGCGGGTGTGGGTGCAGGCGGCGTCGCTCAACCACCACGACATCTGGTCGCTGCGCGGGGCGGGCCTGCCGGCGCAGCGGCTGCCGATGATCCTCGGATGCGATGCGGCCGGGGTGGACGAGGACGGCGAGCCGGTGGTGGTGCACGCGGTCATCGCCGATCCGGACACGGTCGGGGACGAGACGTTCGATCCGAAGCGGACGCTGCTGAGCGAGTTGCACCCGGGCACGTTCGCCGACGAGGTGGTTGTCCCCCGGCGCAACGTGCTGCGGCGGCCGGCCTCGCTGTCGGCGGTGGACGCGGCGTGTCTGCCGACATCCTGGCTGACCGCATACAGGATGCTGTTCACCCGCAGCGGTCTGCGATCCGGTGACACGGTGCTGGTCCAAGGGGCCGGCGGCGGCGTGGCCACGGCGCTGATCTCGTTGGCACGGGCCGGCGGTTTCCGGGTGTGGGTGACCAGCCGGGACGAGCAGCGCGGCCAGCGCGCCCTCGAACTCGGTGCGCACGAAGTGTTCGCCAGCGGCGCCCGGCTGCCGCGCCGGGTGGACGCGGTGATGGACACCGTCGGCCAGGCGACCTGGGAGCACTCGATTCGCGCGCTGCGGCCCGGCGGCACGCTGGTGACGACCGGAGTGACCAGCGGCGCGAAGCTGCCCGACGTCGACCTGAACCGGATCTTCCTGCTCCAGCTGCGGATCGTCGGGTCCACCATGGGCACGCGGGCGGAATTCGGGGCCCTGCTTGACCTTCTCGACACCACCGGCGTGCGACCGGTGATCGACACGACTCTGCCGATGGACCAGGCGGCGACCGGCTTTCGCCGGATGCTCGACGGCCAGATCTTCGGCAAGATCGTCTTCACGCTCTGAGCACCGCGCCCCCGAGTCCGAAGTGGACTCGGGGGCGCCGCGAAGTCACCGCGAGTTGCTCGGGCTCAGCAGCCGGCCGATGTCGAGGGCGTGATCGGGATGGTCGGCCGGCACGATCCCGGAGTAGACGGCGGTCCAGCAGCCCGGGCAGCACAGCTGCCGGAACACGATCTCGGCGTCCACGTAGAGCTCCGGATCCGAGGTGACCTGGCGGCCGGCCGCCGACGACGGGCCCTCAAAGCGGGCCAGCCGAAGCACGTTGCCGTGCCGCGCGTCGCCGAGTGCGCGACCGCAGTGCCGACAGGCCACCGCCGCGTCCACCTCGACCAAGTTGTCGTCGAGCCGGCGACCCTCGGCCACATCGACGACGTGCGCCGGCTCCTCGACCGAATGACTCCGGTCCCGCCGCCGCGTCCGCTCCGCATCGCGCCGCCGCGCGGTCGCGGCCGCGTCGACCGAGCCGTCGACCAACACCACGCCATACCCTTCCAGCGCACCGTCGACGGTGACCCGGCCCTGGCTCACGTCGACCGCCACGTCGGCCGGATCGCGGTGCAGCGGATCGCCGTAGCCGCCACCGCCCTGCCAGTGCAGATACAGCACATCGTCCACGCCGACCACGGTCTCCTCGTAGCACGGCCGGAGTTCCTGGTCCCCGCCAAGGGATTCCAGCGAGTCGGGCAGCCGGCCACCGGCGAACGCCGCGTCCACCCCCGCACCGCGCGCGATGATGCCGATCGCGGTGTTGCCGGGATAGCCGCCGGCGATGCCGTTGTTCTGCGACACCGCCTTGCCCGACGACGCCACCACCAGCCCGACCGGTTCGCCGGTGCCGTACGGCATGATCGCGGCCGATCCGCTGAGCCCGCCCCGCCGACGCCCCGGGCCGCCCGAGTCGGGCTCCTCCCGCCGCCACAGGGTGAGCAGCGGATGGGCGTACTCGTTCATCTCGACGTCCGGGATCCGTCCCATCGGGATGCAGGCCAGGCCGCCGGTGTCCAGCCCGTCCACGGTCGGCCGGGCGCCGTAGCCGGCCGCCATGACGTCCATGACGATGTGGATGAACGGCAGGTCCTGCTCGCCCCGCTGGTCCAACCCGGCCAGCACCGCGGTGTCGTGGGTGCCGCAGCAGTTCGCCCGGACGTTGTCGATCAGGTCGTCGGAGCGGTCCAGCAGCTGGGCCAGGCACTCGGTGACCAGCGAGCCGGTGAGCCAGGCCGGGCCGATTGGGGCCCGGTTGAGCGCGGCCGGGAAGGTGGCGTTGTTGATGGTGCCCTCCTCCGACACCAGGTCGAAGCAGCGCATCAGACCGCCGGCCGACCAGGGGATGTCGTGCGCGAGAATCGGCAGCAATGCCAGCATCACACCGCCGCGCATGCCGCCGTACGCGCAGTTGATCACGCCAGCCTGTTTGTCCGTGCCGGTGAAGTCGAAGGTCAGGTGACCGTCCTTTTTGGTCATCGCCACGGTGATCTTGTACACGCCACGGTCGCCGGTGAAGGCCTGGTCCTGGTAGCCGGTGGCGCTCCAGGTGCCGTCCGGCAGCGACCGCAGCCGGGCCCGCAGCCGCGACTCGGCGTCGGACATCATGCGCTTCATCACGGCCTTGACCGTGTCCGCGCCGTACTGCTCGATCACCGACAGCAGCCGGGACCGGGCCACCGTGTTCGCGCCGATCTTGGCCCGCAGGTCCAGCCCGACCAGCATCGGCACCCGGGAGCGGCGCACCCACAGGTCGGCGATGTCGTCCTGGAGCTCGAAGTCCCGCACCACCTTCACCGGCGGGGTGGGCACGGCCTCAGCGAACACGTCCTGCGCGGCCGGCGAGAACGATCCGAGCCCGACACCGCCGAGGTCCATCTCGTGGCACACCGCGCTGGTCCACGCGAACAGCTTGCCCTCGTGGAAAACCGGCTGGAAGACGATGACGTCGTTCTGGTGCAGCCCGCCGCCGATCCACGGGTCGTTACACAGGAACATGTCGCCCTCACGCACCTCCCGGTTGCGCAGCACCCAGTAGATGGCCAGGTCGACCGCGCCGACGAGCATGGTGTTGTACAGGCCGACCTGCACTTCCTGGCCGAGCTCGTCGCTGATCGCGAAGTCGAAGTCGTTGGCGTCGGTGACGATCGTCGAGCCCGACATCCGCTTGAGCGTCTCGCCCATCTCGTCGGTGACCGACCAGAGCCGGTGGCGGACCACCTCGTAGGTCAGCGGGTCGAGTCCGTCGGCCGCCTCCGGGGCGACCGTGTGCAGGGCAAGGGAATCCGGCAGCTCGCGCACGAACTCCGCGGGGTCGATGGGACGGCTCGTGTAGCGCTCGGAGCCGAGAATCCGCATGGCCATGAGACGGGTCTCCTACTCGACGATCAGGTTCAGGTTTCCGAGGTGGTCGACCGTGGCGGTGCTGCCGCGCGGGACGACCACCGTCGTGGTGGGCACCTCCACGATCGCCGGGCCCTGGAAGGAAAAGCCGGCCTGCAGCTGGCGGTAGTCGTAGACGGCGGTGGGCTCGTAGCCGCCCGTGCCCAGGCGCACGTTCCGTGTGGAGATCAGCGCCGACGAGGCGTCCGCGGAGTCCGCGGCCTTGATCTCGGGCAGCGTGGGCGAGAACGGGAACACGCCGGTGGCCCGGACCCGGTAGGTGATGGCCTGGATGCCGGCGTCGCGGAAGCCCGTCCCCTCCCCGTACAGCTCGGCGTAGCGGCGCTCGAAGCCGGACACGACCTCGGCCAGCACCCGCTCGGTCACCGCGCCGTTGGGCACCGGCGTGGCGATCTCGGCGAGCTGGGCGGTGAACCGCATGTCGACCTCGCGTTCGATGACGACGTCGGCGAACTTCAGGCCCTGCCGTTCCAGCGCCGCCAGCGCCTGCGTCTCCAGGCGAAGCAGGTTGCGCTCGGCGCGGACCGGGTCGAGCGGAACCGCGGCCGGATCGGACAGTTCGGCCGACAGCACGACATTGGACGCCGCGAGGCCGAACGCGGAGAAGGCCGACGCGACCTGGCCCAGTGGGACGACGACGTTGCGCACGCCGACCTCGGCCGCGTAACCGGCGCAGTGCGCGGGCCCCGCGCCGCCGAAGGCGTACAGCACGAAGTTCCTCGGGTCGTGCCCGGCCTCGACGACGGTCTTGCGGAGCAGATCCCCGGTCTGCGCGTTCTGCACGGTGTAGATCGCGGCGGCCGCGTCCTCGACCGACATGCCCAGCGGCTCCGCGATGTGGGCGCGGATCGCCGCCCTGGCCAGCTCGACGTCGAGCCGCTTCTTGCCGCCGAGCAGGCCGCGTTCGGGCAGGATGCCCAACACCAGGTTGGCGTCGGCGATGGTCGGCTCCGTGCCGCCCTGCCCGTAGCAGGCCGGGCCGGGCACGGCGCCGGCGCTGCGCGGCCCGACCTGGAGGTTGCCGCCGGCGTCCAGCCAGGCGATCGCGCCGCCGCCGGAGCCGATGGCGTGCACCTGGAGCGCGGGCACGTTGATCGGGTGGTGGTTGATCACGGTCGTGGTCGAGCGCACCGGCTCGCCGTCGACGACCAGGCCGACCAGGAACGTCGTGCCGCCCACGTCGGTCGCGATGACGTTGCGGTGTCCGAGCTGCCGGCCGAGCGCCACCGAGCCGATGACGCCGCCGGTGAGCACCGAGCCGACCGTGGTGATCGCGGTGGCCGGCGCCTCGGCCGCGGTCACCGCGCCGCCGTTGCTCTGCATGACCAGCAGCGGCCCGGCGAGCTTTCGCTTGCGCAGCGCGGACTCCAGCGCGCCGAGGTAGTCGCGCAGGCCGGGGCCGATCTGGGCGCTCATGATCGTGGTCGCGTTGCGGGAGAACTCCCGGATGCGCGGGCTGACCTCGCTGGACAGCGCGACGAACAGGTCCGGCGCGATCTCCCGGATCAGCTCACGCAGCCGCAGCTCGTGGGTGGGGTTGCGGAACGACCACAGCAGGGAGACGGCGATCGCGCTGACGCCGTCGTCGACGAGCCTGCGGATCGCGTCCCGGGCCTGGTCCTCGTCCAGCCGCACGATGACCTTGCCGTCGCGGTCGACCCGCTCCACCACCTCCAGCGCATGCCGCTTGGGCAGCAGGGCATGGCGCTTGTCCTGGCGCAGCACGTCCTGCAGCTGCTCAGGCGAGCGGCCGACGTAGCGGCCCTCCACGTTCATGATGTAGATGGAGTCGCGATG
The DNA here is from genome assembly GCF_044547355.1 of Kutzneria sp. NPDC052558. Classification (NCBI taxonomy): domain Bacteria; kingdom Bacillati; phylum Actinomycetota; class Actinomycetes; order Pseudonocardiales; family Pseudonocardiaceae; genus Kutzneria; species Kutzneria sp. NPDC052558. The sequence goes on along the minus strand of NZ_JBIUAG010000047.1, from coordinate 6,769 downwards.
CCCGACCGTGGTCAGGAAGCCGACCGGCGGCACGTTGCCGGTCACCAAGGCGTTCAGCGTGGACGTGGTGCCGTGGGCGATGTGCTGGGTCTTGGCCAGCATCTCCTCGACGGTCTCGCCGACCTGCTCGGCCAGCACCGCCAGCACGTCGAGCACGCCCCGCGAGTAGTCGGGGGGCGTGGAGGGAGTCTTGGCGGCGACCACCGCGCCGTCGTGGTCGTGCAACACGCCGTCGGTGAATGTTCCGCCGACGTCCACTCCGATGACGTAGGACATGCGCGGCTGCTCCTTCGACCGGTTCCGCTGGACCAGCACATCTTAACGCTGTGTCGAATAATTGACACTACCGACGACTGAGGATTTACAGTGGTGTCCGAGACCCGAGGAGGCACACGTGCGCGTTGGTGATCGATGGGGCGATCGGCTGCCGTCCTTCCCCGAGACGGCCGTCCGGCGGTACCAGGCGGCCGGGGCGTGGACGGACCGCACGATCGGCGAACAGCTGCACGCCACGGCCCAGCGGTTCCCCGACCGCACGGCGGTGGCCGCACTCGACGGCCGGCTCTCCTACGCCGAGCTCGACGCGCGGACCGACCAGATCGCGGTCGGGTTGCGCGAACTGGGGCTGCGGCCCGGCGATCCGGTCCTGTTCCAGGTCGACAATCGGCTGCACACCGTGCTCGCGTGGTACGGGGTGCTGAAGGCGGGGCTCGTGCCGGTGGCCACGCTCGCCCAGCACCGGCGGCACGAGATCGACCAGATCAGCCGGCGCGTCGAGGCCGTCGCCCATCTCGTCGACGCCACGCCCGGCGCGAAGTTCGACCTGCTCTCGTTCGCGGCCGAGTGCGCCGATGGGCATCCCACGCTGCGCCATGTGCTCACCATCGGCGCGCCGACCCCGACGGCCGGCAGCACGCGGGTGGAGGACCTCTCCGCGGACCCGTTGTCGGCACGCGAGACCGTGCGGGCGATCCAGGCCGACCTCGACCCGACCGACGTCGCTGTGTTCCAGCTTTCCGGCGGCACCACCGACGTGCCCAAGGTGATCCCCCGCCGGCACGCCGAGTACTGGTACAACTCCCTAGCGTACGCAAGGGGTTTCGGCCTCACCGAGCACAGCCGGGTGGCGCACATCCTGCCGATCGCACACAACGCCGGCATCGTGTGCGGGGTGCACGCGGCGCACAGCGTCGGGGCCTGCCTGTTGCTCGGCGTCCCGGACGTCACGGCATGCTTCCCTTTCCTGGTGGCGGAACGGGTCACGCACATCCTGGTCGGGCACGCCCATTTCCTGGCGATCGGCGAGACGGGCATCGCGACGCTGGCCGGCTCGCTGGAGAAGATCCTGTTGTCGGGCACCAAGGTGCCGCCGGAGCTGTTCGCCACGATCGAGCGGCACGGGATCTGGAGCGGCCAGAACTTCGGCATGGGTGAGGGATTCTTCGCCCTCACCCCGCCGGACGCACCGCGCGAGGCCCGGCTGGTCTCGGTCGGCGTCGCACTGTCCGAACTGGACGAGTTCCGGATCCTGGAGCCGGGCGGCGAGCGGGAGCTGCCCGACGGCGAGACCGGCGAACTGTGCTGCCGCGGGCCGTACACGATTCCCGGCTACCTCGACTCCGCCGAGCACAACAGCGTCGCCTTCACCTCGGACGGCTTCTACCGCACCGGCGACCTCGCTTCCGTGCTGACCTTCGACGGTCGGCGCTACCTGTCGATCGACGGGCGGCTGAAGGACGTCATCAGCCGCGGCGGCGAGAAGGTCAACGCCGAGGAGGTCGAGGGGTTGCTGCTGCGGCACCCGGCGATCACCGAGGCGGCCGTGGTGGCGATGCCGGATCCCCGTCTCGGCGAGCGCGCGTGCGCCTTCGTGGTCGCGCGGGACGAGCCGGTGACGCTCGACGACGTCCGCGAGCACCTGGCCGCGCTGGGGGTGGCCAAGTTCAAGTGGCCCGAGCGCCTGGAGCGGGTGGATCGGCTGCCGCGGTCGAACGTCGGCAAGGTGGACAAGCGGTCGCTGCGAGCGGCCGCGGCAGCGCTGGTGTCCTGAGCGGGTGCCCCTATGCCGCCGGCGCCGTCCGGAATCCCGGGATGACCCGCTCGCCGAACAGGCCGATGGTGGGGCCTGCTCGTGGGTCTCGGCCGTGCCCTTTCGTGTGCCCGAACGACGTGTGCGGCGAGCAGCCTCAGGCCGCGGGGAAACGCTCCGCGAGCCAGGCCCCGATCTCCTGTGCGGCAAGGTGATTGCCGGTCGGGCCGCCGGGCGTCAGCGGGCCACCGAAGTGCGTGCCGGCCACGCGGGCCAGGGCGAAGTCCTTGGCGCCGCTGGCGTCGACGATGGCGTCAATGTCGGCCGGGAAGCAGGCCTGGTCGCCGGTGAGTTCGACCAGCAGTGTCGGCGCGGTGACGTTTGGTATGCAGCGCAGCAGGTTTGCCTTGCTGCTCAGGCCGGACCAGGTGGACAGCCAGGCCTCGGGCGTGGCGAACCGGCCGAACCCGACCAGCCCGTAGTTGGTCAGGTCCGGCCGCCGGCCGAACAGCGACCCGTACGGGCGGTCGTTCGGATCCAGCGACAGGTCGACGCCCCGCAGATCGGCGTCGGTGCGATAGGTGGTCAGGACTCGCGGGGCGAGCGCGCGCCGCCGGTCCGCAGGGTTGCTTGTCTGCTCGTGACGACGTCGCGCCGCGGCGATGTCGTCCAGCCGTTCCCTGGCGACGGCGTCGATCCGGGCGATCCGGTCGCGCTGCGCCAGCCGGTAGCGCGCCACGAACTCCGCCGAGTACGAGGAAGGCTGCGGCGCTGGGCGGAAACCATTGGCCTCGGCGTAGGGATCGAGCTCGGGATCGATCGACATCGGGTCGCTCTCGTCGACCACCGACGGATCGATCATCCGTTGCAGCAAAGCGCCTTGCCCCGGATGCGGCGCCATGAAGACAGCCGCGTCCGGCAGCGGCATCTCCGCCTCCGCGAACCCGGTCGGCCGGCCACCCGGCCCGGCCGCGAGGCGGTCCGGCGAGCCGGCCTGCTCGTGGTAGTAGGCGAACAGCGTGCCGCCGCCCGAGTGGCCCAGCGTCACGACGGCGTCGAACTCCCGTTGCCGCAAGAACTTCTGACCGGCGGCCACATCGAGCAGGGCCTGCTCGTGCAGCAGGGCGATGTCGTTGTTCACCGACCGCGTGCCCTGCGTCCACACCGCGAATCCCCGGGCGAGCAGCTCCGGCACGAGCGGATGGTGGGTCACGTCCTGCCTGGGGTGCATGACGGACACGACCGTGCGCACCCCCGGCACGGTACGCAACACACCGTCCACTGTGGACCCGTCGTGTGTCCGCAGCGAATGCGTCGACTCGATGACGTCCCTCGGCAGCTCCTGCGTCTCCAGGCGCCGGCCGGCGCCGAGCCTGCTCATGCCGCCTCGATCCGCAGCACATCCTTGTCCCACTGGGTGATTCGCGCCGCACGGGTGCCGGCCACGCTGCTGTACCAGACCGCGTGCCGACAGCCGGTGGCCCGCCGGTCGATCACCATCACCCGGTCGAAGACCAGCTCGAAGTACGGCCCGACCCGCCGCGACGACACCGACCGGTCGCGCGCGGCGACCTCGGCCACCGGCCGGTTCTCCGGGACGTCGAGCACGTAGAGAGCGCTCATCGGGCCGGCGCCGCGGTCCAGTCGGCCGCCCGCTGGACGATCAGCTCGGACTTGCGGGCCAGCAGCGCGGCCATCGACGGCTCACCGTCGCCGAGCACGTCCAGCAGGGCGTCGATGGTGAGGTTGGCGTCCAGGTCCTCCTGCGGGGTCACCGGCCGCAGCGCCCGGGTGATCTCCACCATGTAGCCGTTCGGGTCGTGGGTGTAGATCGACTCGATGGTCTCGTGCTGGACCTGGAGCTCCACCGGCCATCGGCTGGCGTCCAGCCGCCGGCGGTACTCCAGCAGATGCGCCTCGCTGTCCACGTGGATGGCCAGATGCCGTGACATCACGAAGAAGTCGGGCACGTCGTCCTCGAACCGCGCGTACACGTCGCCCTTGACGCCGTGCCGCGGCGGCTCGTAGCCGAAGTAGTAGAAGAACGCCAGCCGGTCGTCGTTGCCGATGTCGAAGAAGAAGTGGATGAAGTCGGGGTGGTCGGCCGGCCCCCAGCCGGCCGCGCAGATCGAGTGCACCACCGGGAAACCCAGCGTGTCACGGTAGAAGGCGACGGTCGCGGCCGGGTCCAGCGTCGGATACGCGACGTGGTCCACGCCCCGCACCAGGTGTGGTGTGTCCGTCATGGAAATCCTCCCGATGCCGCCCGCGTTTGACGCTTACGGCAAAAATTCTACGCCGACGAAGCCACAGTGGGCAAGGTAAGGCCACGGTGGGTGACGTGGAGAACAGACCTCAGTCGCGGGGACGCGGCTCGGCCGCGAGCGTCGCTTCGAGCAGGGCGACGTCCTGCTTCAGCAGTTCAAGGGCACGCGCCGGGCCGCTGGCCGTGGTCGCGCGGCTGTCGGCGTTGCGCACGGAGGCGACGGCCATGTCGGCGATCTGGGTCGCGACCGCGCGCTCGTCGCCGGCCTCGGTCGGGCGGTACCAGAACGCCACCCAGGTGCACATGCCGATGATGCCCAGCGCGGCCGTGCGCGCGTCGAGCGGACGCAGCTCGTCGGCCGCCACGCCCTGGTCGATGACCGCCACGAACTCGGCCAGGATCCGGCGCCGTCCGTCCAGATAGGACTGTGCGATGTCGGACGGCAGCTCCGCGTCGGACCGGACCAGGACCCGGAACCGCTCCGGCTGGGTCGCGTGCCGCAGCGCGGTGTCGAAGGCCATCGCGTGCAGGCGTTCGATCGCGCTCTTGCCGCGGCGGCGGCGCAGCTTGGCCAGCTCGTCGGCCGGCGCCAGTGTCAGGTCGCTGACCAGCCGGGCCAGCACCGCTTCCTTGTTGGCGAAGTAGTGGTACAGCGCCGGCCGGGTCAGGCCGGTGGCGTCCGCGATGTCCTTGAGCGTGGTCGCCGCGAAGCCGCGCAGGGCGAACAGCCGCGTCGCCTCGGTCAGGATCTGGTTCTCGACCAGCGCCCACCGCGCACCCCGCGCGGGTTCGACCGACGCGCCGTTGCGACTGGCGGCCGCCCGCTTGGTGTCCTGGTCCGACGACTCCACGTCCGCCAGACTAACCGGTCCGAGATCGGATGACCCTGCTAGGCCTCTGGGCGATGGCGTATCAAGGCGCTATCGGGCAGGCTCCGCCTGCCTCGATACGCAAGAAGCTTATGCCATCGCCCCCCTCCGCGCAAATCCACCCTCCGGAGCCTGAAGGTACAGATGATTGTCGCCGCGGTGCTGTGGGTGGGGTCGTCTCGATTATGCATGAAACGGGATTTCACCCGTTAGTGGTTCGATTTGGATCTTCGATAGGGGTATCGTTGGGGTATGGAAGAAATCACCCGAGAGCTGGAGTCCGCCGAGCCTTCGGGAGCGATGCTGGACCTGCTCCTCGGCGCGGATCTCTCCACTCTCACACCTGAGCAACAGGTCACCGCATTCGTCATGGCCCGCAAGATCACGGCGGTTGCCGACCACGCTCGGCTGTGCATTCTCCGGAATTTCGACGACCTGGCCGAGATGTCCATGGCCACCCACGAGTCCGAACAGTCCCTGTTCCGCCAACAGGAACGCGCCCAGGTCCTAGACCGGCTGCCTCGGCTGTGTGAGCAGCTGCGACGCGGGGAGATCGACCTACGCCGGCTGGAGACCGTGGACGAGCGGGTGATCCACCTCGACCCCGCCACGATCCCCCAGATCGAGGACCAGCTGGTCGAGGTGGCCGCTGAGCTGACCCGCACCCAACTGGCGCGCCGGACCACCAAGCTGGTGGCCGAGGCTGATCCGCTGGGCTATGAGCAGCGCCGGCAGAAGGCCCGTGACAAGGAACGGCGGATCGAGTTCTACCCCCTGCCCAACGGCATGGCCGAACTGCGGATCCGCATGTCGGCGATCGACGCCCGGCAGTGCTACGACATCGCCACCGCTGATGCCCGCGCGTTGTGCAAGGACTGCCGCACCACCGACCAGAAGCGGGTGGACGCGTTCCTGGACCGGTTCCTGGGCTACGGCATCGACCGGAAGGTCCAGGTTCACGTCACCCTCTCGATGGAGACGTTGATGGGTCTGACCGAGGACCCGGGCCTGCTGGACGGCTACGGCCCGATCAGCGCCGACTCCGCCCGCGAGCTCGCGATGCTGGGCCCGTGGCGGGGTGTCCTGCTGGACGAGTACCAGCGGGCCGCCGCGATGGCCACCCACCTCTACAAGCCCCCAGCCCGGTGCCGGGAGTTCACCAAACTCCGCGACGGCGGCACCTGCTGCGCCCCCGGCTGCGTCAACCCCATCCAAGAAATCGACCACACCGTGCCGTGGCCGAAAGGCAAGACGAATCCGGACCAACTCAAGGGCTACTGCCAACACCACCACCACCTCAAGCACGGCGACCACACCGTCACCCTCGACGACGACGGCACCCTGCACTGGGTCACCCCCCAGGGCCGCCACTACACCACCCAACCCCACCAGTACTGACCACCACGCATCCCCGCCCTATCGCCTACCGCACCTGTTCTTTGACAACTCCACAGCGAACCGAAACCCCCTCCAACAAAGCGGAGCCGGCAACCCGCAAAAGCAGTCGGCCACACAGGCTTTCCGCTTCGACAATCGGAGGGTGGATTTTGTGTGGAGGGGGGCGATGGCATAAGCTTCTTGCGTATCGAGGCAGGCGGAGCCTGC
>NZ_JBIUAG010000046.1:0-68177 GCF_044547355.1 Kutzneria sp. NPDC052558 | reverse complement strand
GTCTGCCCACGCATCGTCAAACGGGCCATCTCCAAATACCAGGCCAGAGGACCGAACATCGACCGGACCAGCTACAAGGCCACCGTGGGCATCGATATCCTGACCCCGGCAGACCCTTGACAATCACCACAACCGCCTAACTACACGGCCTTGGCGCTAGCCCCCCTGGCCCGGCGCCCTTCGGGCCGCCGCACCAGGCCGTGTCCGCCGACATAGATCGGGTGGTGGGGCACCGGACTGATCCGGTCCCCCACCACCCAGCCCCTGCCCAGAGCGCCCTGCCCGGTGTCCGCTCAGCGGCCTCCGATGCCTGCCCAGCGCCCGTCCAGCGCCTGTCCATCGCCTGGCCAGCGGTCCACCTACCGCCTGCCTGAGGTTCCCCCGCTTTGCCGGAGACGTGGTCATCAGGATTCGTCCGACTCTGCTGGGATCCTAGCCGGTCCGGTCTGTTGCTGGATACCCCATGCCTCCTCGTACTCGTCGGGGGACAGCCCGTCGAACCCTTGCTGGATGCGGCGGGGGTTGTACCAGCCGTCGATGTAGCGGAAGATCGCCGCGTCGGCCTCAGCGCGAGTGGCGAAAGTGTTGCCGGGCCAGTAGATCAGCTCGGTCTTGATGGTCGACCACAGGTTCTCCGCGAGCGCGTTGGAGCGCGTCGTCAACTACACCCGATCCGGATGATCGGTACCGACGAGTGCGGGTGACGCACCCGTTCCACCCGCTGTTCGGGCAGGAGTTCGAGTTCGTCGTGCACCGCCAGAACTGGGGCGAGGACCGGGTCCACCTGCGTGACGAGCACGGCGAGCTGTTCTCCCTGCCTGCAGGCTGGACCGACGCGGCCCAGGCCGACCCGTTCGTGGTGGTCGCTGCGGGACGGTGTCCGTTCACCATCGCGGGACTGCTCGCTCTGGCCGATCTGATCGACCAGCGAGGAGCCCAGCCCTGTACGTGCCGAAAACCATGTCCATGCAGGTGTCAAGTGGCATGTCGGCCCCCGTCGACGCCACGCTCACCGTCGAGCAGGCGCACCGCATCGCGCACGATGTCGAGCACGAACTCATGCACTCCGTGCCCCGGCTGGTCGTCGCCACTGTCCAGACCGAACCCGTCGGCGCACGGCACCCTCGCGCAGCACCGTTGATCTTGGCTGGATGGTTGGTGGCGCCATCGGCACGTATGGAGCAACGATGACGCCATCGCATGCTGGCGCGCGCTGAGTCGCGTCGAGGCCGCGACCGGAGTACGCTGTGGGACAAGGGATTGCATGCGCTTCACACTGGATCGTCTGGAGCAAAACTGGAGCAGGGATGTGTGTTGAACCTACGTTGAACCGCACTGTACGGCACTCAAGTGCAGTGACCGCAACGGGTTTGACGTGTGGATTCTCTGTTTCCGCAGTTCAAGGCCACTGTCCAAATCAGACTGGCAGTGTGAGGGTCAGGGGTTCGAGTCCCCTCAGCTCCACAATTGAATTAAATTCGGATACGCCCCCTGGCCTGTGTAAACCAGGACTGGGGGCGATCTTCGCTCCTCGTCCTAAGTGGACAGTGATACCCGCGTCTGGAGCAAATCTGGAGCAGGGGTCAGGATTCCCGCCAAACAGGGTCAGGATTCTGCTCCAGACCTATGTCACCCGGCCGGGGATTTCTTCGCGTTGATTCTCCTGCGTCCACGCTGGCGCATCTGACCTACCCGGCAGGTACGGCGTTCCGTATCGCCGGATTTGGTGCCGCTATGGCCAACCCAGGGCGCAGCGGCACTTCGGCAGGCTGGACCGGGCTGCCGACTGCTTCCGTGGTGCAGTGCGGTTGTTCCGGGAGTCGGGTGGGCGTCCGGGCGAGGCGTGGTCGCTGCACGAGCTGGCCAGTGTGCTGCACGAGGACGGGAAGTTGGCTGAGGCCAAGGAATCCTGGGAGCAGTCGCTGGCCATCCTGGAGCAGGTCGGCGACCATCGGATCGAGCAGGTGCGTCGCCGTTTGGCGGCGATCTACGCGGTAGATCCCAAGATATCGGGAGACTGATTCTTAGGCGGCTGCTCGCCAGTCGGCGTCGAACTCGTTGGTGGAGTTGAGGACTGCCTTGTCCCAGCGGTCTTGGAGGTGTTGGAGGAGGCGGGCTTCGACGGCGGCGGCGACGTGGGAGTAGGTCTCGCGGACGCGGTCTTCCATGATGTGGCCGAGGCGGAGGGCTTGGGCGATTTCTGGGATGGCGTCTTCGATCATCCAGGTGTTGTGGCTGTGGCGGAGGCCGTGGAAGGTGAGGCCGGAGGCGATGGCGGCGAGCTTGAGGATCGGGGTCTTGAGGTGGAGGTCGCCGTCGGCGGCGGGGCGCATGGCGCGGCGGGTGAAGTTGCTGCGACGGTGCAGGGCGCCGTCGGAGGTGGTGAAGACGTGTAGGTGGTGGTGGGTGGCGAGGTGGGCGCGGAGGAGGCGGACGAGGAATGGGGGCAGGCTGATGGTGCGGGCGGATTCGTCGGTTTTGGGTGGGCCGAGCCAGAGCTTGCCGGCGGCGGATTCGTGCAGTGTGCCGGTGTCGGGGTCGATGACGATGTAGCCGGTATCGTCGTCGAAGAGGTGGACGTTGTGGGTCAGAGGCCGGTGAGTTCGCTCCAGCGGGCGTCGGTCCAGGCGGCGGTGATGACCGAGCAGGGCACCGATCGTGCCGTTGAGGGTGGCGATGCGGTCGGCGAGGCGGAGGATGACGTCGGTTGGCGGTGGCTTTTGATGATGCTGCGGTAGTTGTCCTCCGGGCGGGCGTCGATGTCCTGGGCGTGGAGCCATTCGTGGGTGTCGAGGATGGACTTGCCGGCGGAGGGACACAAGACGGTGCCGCGCCGTCGCGTCGTTCGCCGTGGACGACCGCGCCGACCAGCTGGCGCGAGGGCAGACCCGCCGTCGTCGGGACTGGCTACCTCAGTGCCACCCATGCGGTATGCATGGCCGAGTTGGGCCCACGAGGTGGTCGACGTCGACGGAGCAAAGTTCGCGCGTCTTGCCCGCGGCGACCTGGCGTCGCACGAGCCCGGCCTGCTGGGGCTGCAGTGCGAGCATGTCCGCACCGGGCGGCTGCTGTTCGCCACCTCCTATGGGGACGCGGCCGACTTCGGGGATATCCATCTCTTGAGCGTTGGGACGTCTCGACGCCGATGGGGTCGACCCAAGCCTCCTCGCGACGGCAGTGCGGACACCCGCGCCGCTGTTGCGGCGGCAGCGCCGCGTGGTGGGCAAGTCGGCGGTGTCGGTGGACACCGCCCAGCGGATTGCCCGGCGCGTGCCAGGACTTCGCGCGGTTCGAGTAGCCGGGTCCGCCATGCCGTGCGGTTCGGTCGCTGCGGACCGCGACGGCGCGGGGCGGCGAGTGCGCCGAGCCCTACAGAATTCAGGGAGCCGTCTATCAGTAGGTGGTGATCCGGTCACGATGCAGGAGGCGTCGACCGGCGGGCCGAGTGGGCGGATCGTCGGGTGTCCGTGCGGGTCGGTGGTCGACCGTGCGTAGAGGCCTGTGGCCGGTGTGACCTCGGCGGTCAGGCGGTTCGGCTGGCCTGGATCGGCCTTCAAGCGGGCGTGGCCACCATTGTCGCGACAGTCGCGGAGAATGGGGGCGAATGTGTGGTTGACAGCGGAGGAACAAGTCGACTTCGGGTCGGTGAGCCGGGACTTCAGCGGCGCCCAGGTCCTGCTGCACACTGCGGCGGGTGAGGTGCTCAGCGTCTCCGCATCCGACTACAAGTGTCTCGATCTGCTGCTTCGAGCGCCGACGACGTTGACGGCGGGCGGACTCGCCGAGGCGTCGGGGCTGACCACCGGGTGCGTGACCGGCGTGGTGGACCGCCTGGAGCGGCTGGGCCTCGTGCACCGGGTGCGCGATCCGGCCGACCGGCGGCGAGTGCTGCTCACCCCGGCCGACGGAGTCGAGGACCGGTTCACGTGGCTGTTCGAGCCGTTGCGACGCGCGGTGGACGAGTTGGTGCAGGGCCAGTTCGACGACCGGGAGCGGGATGCCATCCGACGCTATCTGATCGAGGCCACCCGGCTGATCCGGGAGCACACGGTCCGATTGCGGGAGGATGCCCCGGCTCGGGCGTGGCGCTGATCGACCGCTGACGAGCACCGCTCGATTCATACACGAGCGGCGGTCGAACACCCATGGAGAGTGTCGAACTGAGTTCGGGGGGTCGTCCAGCGGCAACCGTGTGACCGTCGCTGGGGGACAAGGGGGGTGACGTCGCCGCGTGTCCTGGCGTCGGGAGATGACGCCATCGACCGCTCCGTGGCCATGGCCGGCCCGGTGCGTGTGCGCTCCTCACCACAACGACACGAAGGTGGTGAACGACGTGCGGATCAATCTGTTAGGCCCGCTCGAGGTGTTGGACGAGGGGGAAATCGTGACGCCGACCGCGCCGAAGCTGCGGCACGTGCTGGCGCTGCTCGCGGCGCACGCCAACCGGGTGGTGTCCGTCGACCAGATCATCGACGAGCTGTGGGAGGATCATCCGCCGTTCAGCGCGATGACCACCCTGCAGACCTACATCTACCAGCTGCGCAAACTCCTCAACCTCGCCGGTGGCAAGGGCATCGGCTACGCCGGCCCCGAGCAGGACATCGGCCTGCACACATCGCCGACCGGGTACCGGCTGAGCATCGCGCCGGACGCGCTGGACATGATCCGGTTCGAACAGCTGGCCGAGCGTGGCCGGGCCGAATCGGCCGCCGGCGAGCTGGTGGCCGCGACCTCGACGCTGCGGCAGTCGCTGGCGATGTGGCGGGGCCCGGCGCTGACCGATGTCGCGCTGGGGCCGACGCTGGGCGTGGAGGCGGTCCGGCTGGAGGAGATCCGCAGGCGAGTGCTGGAACTGCGCGTGGACATGGAACTCCAGCTGGGCCGGCACCACGAGCTGATCAGCGAGCTGAGCGGGATCGTCGCCCAGCACCCGACCCAGGAAGGCCTACAGGCCAAGTTGATGCTCGCGCTCTACCGGTCGGGTCGCCGGACCGAAGCGTTGCAGGCCTACCAGCGCGCGAGGAAGGCACTGGCCGACGAGCTCGGACTGGAGCCGACACCGGAGCTGCGCCAGTTGCACTGGGCCATGTTGACCGGTGACCCGAGCATCGAGGTGCCTGCCCCGGTCGTCGGCGCGGCCACGACGGCTCCGTTGCGGGAACTCCCGCCTGACGTGCCGGAGCTGGTCGGCCGGCAGGCGCAGCTGGCAACGGTGCTGGACGCGCTGACCACGACGGGGCGCAAGACGCCGCCGGTGGTGGTCGCGGTCGGTGGCCCGGGTTCGGGCAAGTCGGCGTTCTGTGTTCACGCGGCTGTCCGCGCTGCCGAGTCCTATCCGGACGGTCAGCTCTACGCGGAGCTGGTCGGACCGGACGACGTCCCGGCCGCGCCGGAGGAGGTGTTGGGCGGCTTCTTGCGCACGCTCGGCGTGCCGAGTGCGGCCGTGCCGTCCTCATTGGAGGAACGCAGCCGCATGTTCCGACGCTGGACGGCGGGGCGGGCCATCATGATCGTGTTGGACGATCTGGTCAGCCGGAGCCAGTTGCTTCCCCTGCTGCCGACCGGCGCCGGCTGCGCCGTGTTGGTCGCCAGCCGGCGGACCCTGTCCGACCAGGCCATCTCGGCCGTGGTGGAGCTGCCGGCGCTGGACCCGTCCGAGGCCGTGCATCTGCTGAGCCGGGTCCGCGGGGCGCACCGGGTCACCGCCGAGCGCGAGGCGGTGACCGAACTGGTCCGGCTGTGCGAGGGCTTGCCGCTGGCCCTGCGCGCCGCGGCGAGCCGTCTCGACCTGCGGCCGCACTGGTCGGTCCGGCGGCTGGTGAACCAGATCCGGGACGAACGCCGCCGGATCCTGGAACTGTCCGCCGACGAGCTGGACCTGGCCAGCAGCGTGCGGCAGACCTATCGGGCGATGCCGTCGGCCGGTCAGCTGGTGTTGCGGACGCTCGCCGACCACGGCGCGAACGCGGTGTCCGCCAGGGCGATGGCCGCCGCGATGGACGTCAACGAGGGCTGTGCGGAGGCCCTGCTCGAACAGCTGGTGGAGTTCCAGTTGGCCGAGGTCACCCCGGACGACTCGGGCACGGATTTCCGCTACCAGCTGCCGGCGCTGGTGCGCATCGCCGCCCGGGCCCTTTCCGGGCCGGAGCGGGACGACCTGACTCCGCACGCGACGCGGCCGGCCGAGGCGCGTGTCGGCTGACCGGAGCGAAACAGGGGGAGGACGCGTGGATCAAGGACTGTTGGGCAAGAGGGTGCTGGTCACCGGAGGCACCAGGGGCATCGGGCGAGCAATCACGCTCGCTTTCGCCGCGGCTGGCGCGCGGGTGGTGACCTGCCACCATACGGACGGCGTCGACGCCGACGACCTGGCGGGCGAACTGGCTCGGCTCGGTGGCGAGCACCTGGTTGCACGGGCCGACGTGACCGACCGCGCCGGCGTCGCGGAGTTGGCGCGGCGCTGCCGGGAACACCTCGGCCGGCTCGACGTGGTGGTCGGCAATGTCGGAGTGGACGGCCGGAGTCCGCTCGGCACGCTGGCCGACGACGAATGGCACCGGGTCATCGACCACAACCTCACCAGCGCGTACCTGGTCACCCAGGCCGTGTTGGATCTGCTCGTCGACGGCGCCTCCGTCGTGTTCGTCGGATCCGCCGCCGCGCTGCGCGGTCGGCCGTCCGGCGCGCATTACGCCGCGTCAAAGGCGGGACTGATCGGCCTGACCCGGGGACTGTGCAAGGAACTCGGCGACCGTGAGATCAGGGTCAACACGGTCGCGCCCGGGGTCACGGAGACCGAGCCGGGCGCCGGACTGCCGCCCGTGGTGCGGCAGCGCCTGACCGCGGCCACCCCGCTCGGTCGGCTGGCCAGGCCCGAGGACGTGGCCGGCGCTGTGCTGTTCCTGGCCGGTGACACCGCGCGATTCGTCACCGGGACAACCCTCAACGTGGATGGAGGAATCTGAATGCCGTTCGCCGCGATCAGCTACCGGGTCAGGCCCGGTCACGAGGACGAGATCGCCCAGATCTTCGCCGGCTTCCGCCGGGTGAGCAGCCCGACGCTCGTCAACGACCAGGGCGAGCAGGTGGGCAAGTTGCTCGGCACCGCGGTGTTCGTCAAGGACGACGTGCTGGTCAGGATCATCCACTACGAGGGCGAGTTCGCCGCGGTCGCCGGGCACATGGCCCAGCAGCGCGGCGTGCACCTGCTGGAGCAGGCGCTGGCTCCCTTTCTGGCGGAGAGCAGGGACACCGCCACAGCGGACGGCTTTCAGGCGTATTTCGCGGACGCCACGATGCGCTGTGTCTCTCAGCTGTCCCTGGCCGACCTGCCCGCGGGCGGGTGACGGCATGGCCGGCGAGAAGGTGGCCGTTGTCGGCCTCGGCGGCATGGGCGCCGGCATGGTCACGGCGCTGTTGGCGGCCAGGTTCGACGTAACTGTGTTCAACCGCACCGCGGCGAAGGCCGCGCCCTTCGCCGACCTCGGGGCGCGGGTGGCCGAATCCGTCGGCGCCGCCGTGGACACCGTCGACGTGGTGCTGCTCAGCCTGAGCGATGAGCAGGCAGTCGATCAGGTGCTGGCGGAGGTGCTGTCGCGACGGCGGCCCGGCACGATCGTGGTCGACACGTCGTCTGTGTCGCCGGAGTTCTCACGACAGACGTCCGCACGGCTGGCCGAATGCGGGGTCGCCAGGGTCGAGGCCTGCGTGGTCGGGAATCCGCAAATGGCTCACGCCGGTTGCCTGCGGGTCTTCACGGCGGGCGATCAGTCCACTGTGGACAACGTGCGGGCGGTGCTCGACGCGATCGGCGACAGTGTCACCCACCTCGGCGAGCTCGGTCGCGCGTGCGCGTTCAAGCTCGCGTTGAACCTGCTACTCGGCGTGCAGACGGCGGCGCTGGCGGAGATGGTCCAGTTCGCGGAGGACGCTGGACTGGGCCGGGAGCGGTTGCTGGCCACTGTCGTGGCCAGCGGCTGGAGTTCCCCGGTGCTGGCCTTCCGCGCCGAGTTCATGCGCAGGCGCGACTATCGGCCGCCCGCGTTCCGCGCCGAGTTGATGGGCAAGGACCTCCGGGCGCTGCTGGCCGAGGCCGGCGCGTACGGCACGGCGCTGCCGGTGACCGAGAGCGCGCTGAGCGTCTATGAGGGCGTGGTGGCCGCCGGGCGCGGGGACGAGGACGCGGCGGTCGTCGCCGAGGTGCGTGGCCGGCGTTGACGACCAGGCGCTCCTGCCCGAGAGGATCCCGGGCAGGGGCGCCGACTTCCGAGGGGAATTCAGATGGCAGTCATGGTGTTGCGCGTCCTGGCGCTACTGGGTAGTGGGATCGCGGCCGGCGTGTTGTTCGCCGTCGCGCTGAGCGTGCTGCCGGCGTTGCTCGCGATGCCGACCGACCGATACGTCTACGCGCACAAGCTGTTGGGCCGCAACTTCGATCCCACGATGCCCCTGATCGTCCTTGGCACCGTGGCCGCGGAGGTCGTGCTGGCCGTGCTGGTGGCGGACCAGCGCGGACCGTACATCGCCGCCGCGGCGCTCTCACTCGGTGTGTCGGCGGTTTCCCACCTGTGCAACGTTCCGATCAACCGGCGGGTCAAGGCGGTGGACGAGGCCCGGTTGCCGGCGGACTGGCAGGATCCCCGTCCGCTCTGGCGTCGCTGGCACCTGCTGCGCACCGCGCTCGCGCTGTCGGCCTTCCTGGTCTGTGCGCTGGCTGCCTGACGCCGTGACCCCGGTCCGAGGTCAGTCCTGGGTCGACAGCCGGGAGATGACCGGAAGCAGGCTGCGTCGAAACGTCTCGACGAATCCGTCCACGGTGCCGGTGTCGCGCGGTGCGGACAGATACGGCGCCAGCCTGCGCTCGACCTCCCGCACTCCCGGCTGCTGGGCGATGTGCCGGGCGATCGCCTCCAGGTCGCCCTCGTACTCGATGACCCGCACCATCACCGTCCCGCGCTGGAACAGGGTGGTGGACAGCAGCCGGGTCCCCGGCGCTCCGGGCACCTCGGACTCGTCGACCCGCCGGAACGCGGCGAAGATCTCGCCGATCTCCCGGTCGTGGCCGGGGCGGATGTCGTAGCTGATGGCCGCGAGCGGCATGGTGATCTCCTTCGGTCAGGCCAGGGCGGTCAGTTCGGGGACAAGTGCGCTCGGCGGGGGGAGTTCGACCAGCTCGCGGCGCAGCCGATCCGCCGCTTCCCGCTCGGCCGAGCCGGTCAGGATGTCGTGCGTCTCCTTGGTCAACCGCTCGGTGCCGGCCTGCTCGGCGCTGAGGATCCGCCCCGCGCCGGTCGCGGCCACCCGAGCGGCGCAGCCGGCGTGGTCGGGCAGTTGGGGCACGACCAGTGCCGGCACGCCGTGGCTCAGCGCGGTCAGCGCGGTGCCCGCACCGCCGTGGTGGACCAGCGCGTCGACCTCGGGCAGGACCAGGTGCAGCGGGGTGTCGACCAGCACGGTGACACCGGCCGGCAGGACGCCGAGCAGCGGTCGCTGGCTGTGCGAGGCGACGACCGTGACATCGACGCCGTCGGCCGCGAGCCGGCGGGCGATGGCGGCCACCGGAAACCGCAGCGGGTCGACCTTGGCGATGGTGTGGCCCCAGGTGACGGCGACCCGGGGACGGTCGGTGCGGACGGGATCCGGCGGCGCCAGACCGGGTCCGTTGAACGGGACGTAGCGCATCCGCAGCAACGGTTGCGCCGGCACGGCCTGGAAACTCGGAGGGGTCGGATCGACGGTGACCGCGTCGGCCAGCCTTGGGAGCCGCACGTCGTGCCGCGCGGCCAGCGGCGCCAGCAGTTCCTGGGTGAAGTCGAGCGTCGGTCGCATCAGGTCGACGCCGAACAGGTGGCGTATCCCCGGCACGCCCACCGCCGCGGCGGCTATCGGGCCGGCCAGGTTCGTGGAGTCGTACACCACCAGATCGGGTTGCCACCGCCGGGCCACGGTCACCAGGTCGGGCAGCATCGACTCCGCGTGGGCCAGCAGCATTCGCAGCGCCCGCGGCACCCCACCCGGCTTGCCCGCACCCCGGCGGGCCGGCGGCGCCGTCTGATCGGGCGGCAACAGGTACTCCCGGACCATGGCCGCGGTGTCCACATCGGAGCCGACCGGAATCGCCGGCAGGCCGAGGTCTTTGACGGTCGGCATGAGAGCGGGCTGGCTGGCTATCCGCACCTCGTGTCCGGCCGAGCGCAGGGCCCAGGCCAGCGGCGCCATCGCGTACAGATGGGACGGCCACGCCCAGGTAGTGAACAGGACTTTCATGCCGACAGCTTCGCCATGCGGGCTCGAAGGTCGCTCGACCTGTTGTCCTCCAACGATTCTCGAGCGCGTGGATGGACAATCGGCCGATGAGCAGGCAGACGGTGACACGCACGGTGCTGGTGACCGGCGCGAACAGGGGCCTGGGTCGGGCGGTCAGCGCCCGGCTGCGCGCTGAGGGCCTGCGTGTGGTGGTGACCGCGCGGGACAGCGACCAGGCTCGGGCCGTCGCCGCCGAACTGGGGCCGGACGTGGTCGGCCTGCCGCTGGACGTCGCCGATCGGGACAGCGTGCTGCGGGCCAGGGACGTTGTTGGGCATGTCGACGCCGTGGTGAACAACGCCGGCGTGCTGGTGGATGCCGGCAGCGACCCGCTTTCGGTGTCCCTGGACGCGGTGCGGGAGACCCTGGCGGTGAACCTGCTCGGCTCCTGGCAGGTCACCCAGGCGTTCGTGCCGGGCATGGTCGCGGCCGGCTGGGGGCGGGTTGTCATGGTCACCAGCGGCACCGGCACGTTCACGAACGGCCTATTCCCCCGCACGCCGGGCTACTCGGTGTCCAAGGCCGCACTGAACGGGCTGACCGTGATGCTGGCCGCGCAGCTGGCGGGCACCGGCGTGCTGGTCAACGCGGTCAACCCGGGACGGGTGCGCACCCGGATGATGCCCGACGCGCCACGGTCGGCGGCCGAGGCCGCCGGTGATGTGGCCGCCGCCGTGCTGCTCCCCGACGGCGGCCCCAACGGTGTCCTGCTGCGTCACCAGCGACCGTCGGCCTGGTGACCGAGTGCGGCCCTAGCGGCCAATCCGTTCATGGGCGTAGTCGCTGAGCACCGGGTGCAGCTGGTAGTGGGACTCGACGGTGTGTCCCTTGGCGGTGGTCTCCGCGAGGTTGCGGGCCACGAGCGCGTCCAGCAGCTTCGCGGTGGTCCCCAGTTCGGTCGCCGACGTGCCCACCCCGACCTCGGCGCCGACCAGGCTGTGGAAGGCGGCCCGCTGTTGTGCCGGCAGCAGCCGGTAGCTGGCATCGAGCCGGGCCCGCACGTCGATATCGCCGAACCGCAGGTGATCTAGCGGCCGGACGGCCCGGTCCACCTGTTCGAGCAGGTGGCCGATCGACACCCCGGTCGCCAGCAGCCGGGCGCCAAGGCAGCGGATGGCCAGCGGCAGATGGCCGAACCGGGCCAGCAGCAGCTCGGCCGCCGCACGCTCCTGGGGTGTCTGGCGGGTGCCGATGATGGCGTTCAGCAGGGCCATCGCGTCCCCCGGGCTCAGCGGGGCCAGGTGCAGCGAACGGGCGCCCGGTTGGGTCGGCGGCGCGGTGGAGCTGGTCACGATCACGGCGCACTGGGCGTCGCCCGGCAGCAGCGGCTGGACCTGTTCGTAGGACCGGGCGTCGTCCAGCAGCACCAGCACCCGCCGCCCGGAACTCCAGCTGCGGAAGGCGGTCGCGCATTCGGCCAGGTCCAGTGCGGACCCGCGGGGATCCCGGTCCACCGCGCGCAGGAACCGGGCCAGGACGTCGGCCGGTTCCGCCGGGTTGTCCTCGGTGCCGTTCAGGTCGGCGTAGAACTGGCCGTCGGAGAAGTGCTCGCGCAGCCGGTGCGCCAGGTGCACCGCGAAGGCGGTCTTGCCGACCCCAGGCATGCCGTTCACAGTGAGCACCCGCAACGCGGTGCCCGGGCCCGATCGGGGCAGCAGCCACTGCTCGGCCCGGTCCAGCAGGTCCCGGTTCACGATGTAGTCGGCGGTGTCCGGTGGCAGCTGAGCCGGTGTGATCGGCGTCGACGCGGGCGGCTCGATGACGTGGGTGGGCGATCCGGCCACCGCGGTGTTGCCCAGGATCGTGCGGTGCAGCTCCTGGAGCGAGGCCGACGGCTCCAGCCCCGCCTCCTCGATCATCGTGTCGCGCAGCCGCTGGTAGACCTCCAGCGCCTCCAGCTGGCGGTTGGACCGGTGTAGCGCCAACATCAGCTTGCCATGGAACTCTTCGTGCAGCGGATGGCTGAGCGTGAGCTCCTTGAGCTCGCTGATCAACTCGCGGTGCCGGTTGAGCCGTAGGTCGGCCTCGATCCGCAGTTCCAGCGTGCGCAGCCGGCGTTCGGCGAGCCTGGTCGCGTGCGCAGACAAGGTGGCGCCGGTGGTCAGGTCGCTCAGCGCCGGGCCCTGCCACAACCGGAGTGCCTCCGCACACAGCGTGGCTGCCTGCTCGACCTTCCCGGCACGCAGCGCCGCCTCGCCGGCCATCGCGAGCCGTTCGAACTGCTCCACGTCCAGGTCCTCGGCCGCGATCGTGGCGCGGTAACCGCGGGGCAGCGTGTCCAGCAGTTCGACCGAGGACCCCGAGTTGGGCAGCAGCCTGCGAAGCTTGTACACGTAGGTCTGCACGGTGGCGAGCGCGCTGCGGGGCGGGTTGTTCCCCCACAGTTCATCGATGAGCTCTTCCGTTCTCACCACGCGGCCCCGATACAATACGAGCATCGCCAGGACAACCCGCTGTTTGTCGGCCTTGGGCGTGATGTCGAGCTCGCCGTCCAGCACCTGAATCGGACCGAGCAATCGGAACCGTACACCCACTTCTCGTCCCCCCAACGAACTTGTTCGGCGGGCGGAATGAGCAGGTTGGCAGGCCTCATACGACGGACTTCGGGAATGGCGCTACTCCGGTTGCTTGTGCTCGCAACCTGTGGTGTAAGTAGTGCCCCCCGGTGAAACGTCACGCCTCTAGACGCCGCTCCCAGTCATGTATCCCCCCGGATAGTCCATACCTCGATCGGCGTAACGATCGAGACCTGTCGGCACCCTTCTTATGGTGCTGCCTGGCTGCACTCGTGTCTCGCGAGATTCCAGAGCGTACACCTGGAGGTAGGGTTTGTGCCTTCTTCACCAGGATCCGAGTGCCTCTGGATCGCACACGGGCACGGTCGAACCGGACGTTCGAGGATGCCATCAAGGGGAGAAGGACACATATGCGAATCGGTGTCGGGTTGCCCGCGGCGACGCCGGGAGCCTCAGGGCGACGGATGCTCACCTGGGCCCGGCGGGCCGAGGAACGAGGCTTCGCCACCCTCGGTGTGCTGGACCGGCTGGTCTATCCCAACTACGAGCCGCTGGTCGCGCTGGCCGCGGCGGCGGCGGTCACCGAGCACATCGCGCTGGCCGCCACGGTGTTGATCGCGCCGTACCGGCGGGACGTGGCCGTGCTGGCCAAGCAGGCGGCCAGCGTCGAGCGGCTGGCCGAGGGACGGCTGACCCTTGGGCTGTCGGCGGGACTACGCCGGGACGACTTCGACGTCAACGAGGCGCCCTACGGCGACCGGGGCGCCCGGCTGGACGCCCTGATCGGGCGGCTGCGCGAGATCTGGTCGGGTGGAGACATCGGTCCGCGGCCGGGGGACGGGCGCCCGGAGCTGATGGTCGGCGGCAACTCGCCGGCGGCACTGCGCCGGGCAGCCGTCCACGGCCTCGGCTGGATCGCCGGCGCGAGCTCGCCGGCCCAGTACGGCCAGGCGTTGGCGCGGGCGCGCACGCTGTGGGCCGACCATGGCCATGCCAACCCCATGCCGACCAAGGCCATCGTGTTCTACGCCCTTGGTGACCGGGCCGCCGAGCTGGCCAATCGACACCTGCTTGACTACTACGCCTTTCTGGGGCCGCACAAGGAAGTCATGGCCCGCAAGGCGATCACCGACGAGCAGGCGCTGCGCGAGTGCGTGGCCGGGTATCGGGACGCGGGTTGTGACGAGCTGCTTTTCTTTCCCTGCGCGGCCGATCCGGCGCAGCTCGACCTGCTCGCGGACGCCGTGCCCGCGCCGCTCGCGGTCAGCGGTTGACCAGTGCCACCAGGTCGTCGACGAGATCGTCCACTGTGGGCAGTGCGAGCATCTGTCGTCGCATCGCCATGGCCCGCCCGCGGAAGCGGGGATCCCTGAGCACTTCGGCACACGCCGCCCGCAGCGACGCCGGCGTGACCGAGGAGGGCGGCAACGTCTTGGCCACGCCCAGTTCCGCGCAGTGGGCGGCGATATGCGGCTGGTCGGCGGTCAGCGGGACGGCCACCATCGGCACGCCGCAGCGCAGCGCCTCCTTCATCCCGTTGAAGCCGGCATGGGTGATGAAGACGTCGGCGGTTTCCAGCGCGAGTGCCTGCGGGGAAAAGGAAACCAGGTGCACATGGGGCGGCTGCGGGCCGAACCGGGTCACATCGTCGCCGACGACGACCATCGCGACGCAGTCCATCGCGCCGAGAGCCGCCAGTACGGTGGAAAGCAGCCGCTCGGCCATCGGCACCTGGGACGTCGAAGTGCCCAGGGCCGCGTAGACGAACGGCCGGCCGGGGTCGGCCTCGGTCAGCCAGGCGGGCAGGCGTTCGCCGCGCCGGCCCGAGTGCTCGTGCCGGTAGCAGCGGGTGTGGGGCAGCGCAAGCTCGCGATCCCCATATGCCGGCGGCAGAAAGCTCACATGCAGGTGGCGGTAGAGCGTGTCGCCCTCGGCGTCGGGCGGCAGTCCCAACGCGACGCGGTGCTCGGCCAGCCGTGGACCCAGCCGCCGGCCGGCGAGCAGGTCCACCTCGCTGCCGGAGGCGATCGAGACGTGCGGCACGCCCAGCGCCTCGGCGGCCAGGTAGCCACCGAACTCGCCGACCTCGCGCACCACCAGGTCCGGCCGCCAGGAATCGGCCAGCCGCAACACATCCCGGGCCAGGGCCGGTGCTACCGGGCCGGCGAAAACCTCGGTCACGATGCGCGCCGCGACGGCCTCGGTCGCTGCCCTGGCCTGTTCCGGCGGCAGCCGGGGAAAGTCCGCGGGCAGCAGCTGCCATATCTCCCGTGACCAGTCATAGCCGCCCGGCACGTGGTCCAGACCGTATTCCGTGATCTCCACGGCGAGCTTGTCGGCCGAGCACACGGCGACCGCGTGCCCGTGCCGGCGTAGCGCCAGCGCGAGCGGGATCAGCGGACGCAGGTGCCCACTGGCCGGCTGGGTCGTGAACAACACTCGGAGTGCGCGGTCCTCGGTCACCGGACCGGCGCCTCGGCGACGAGTCCGACCAGGTCCTCGACCAACCGTGCCGGAGTGGGCTGGTCCATGATCTGTTGCTGCAGCTGGCCGGCCACCCGCCGGTACGAGGGATCGGCCAGCATCCGGCGGACCTGGTCGGCGATCGCGGGCACGGTCGCGTCTTCACGCAGCAGCGCGACCCCCGCGCCGCTGGCGGCCAGCTGTCGCGCGTTGAACACCTGGTCGGGCAGGTGGGCCACGATCAGCAGCGGCGCCCCCGACGCCAGCGCGGTCATCGTGGTGCCGGCCCCGCCCTGGGCGATGACCAGATCGCAGGTCGGCAGCAGCAGGTGCAGCGGCAGCGACTCGACCAGGCGGACCTGTGGGGGCAACTCGCCGAGCAGTTCCCGGTGCGCGGCCGAGACCGCGACCACGATCTCCGCGTCCAGGTCGGCGACCGCCTCGATCACCTTGGGGGCCAGGAACATGTGGTCGCCGAGTGCCGGGATCGAGGTGCCCCAGGTGACGCAGATCCGGGTCCGCTCCGGCGGGTCGAGCAGCCAGCGCGGCATCACGCCCGGTCCGTTGTACGGCACGTAGCGCACGCCCAGCCGGCGGTAGTCGGCGGACACCTGCACGCCGGGAGGGCAGGGATCCACGGTGACCGTGCCCATGGTGTCGACCCGGTCCACCCCGAGCCGCTCGCACAGGGGGGCCAGCGCCTGTGCCTCCAGGTCGCGGACGGCGTAGGTGTAGTCGGGGCCCCACAGGTATCGCGCCGACGGCACTCCCAGGGCCGCGGCCACCAGGGGGCCCGCGTACGTGGTCGGCTCGTGCACCACCAGATCCGGTTGCCACGCCTCGGCGAAGTCCACCAGGTCGTCGATCATGTTCTCGGCCATGGCCACGAACGGGGACAGCCCGAGCAGCGCCATCTGCGCCGCCCGGCCCTCGGGTGTCGCCGCGCCGTTGCGCCACGCCGGCGATTGCCTCGACACCACCGGCAGGTCGCCCAGCCGCTCCCGCACCAGTGCGGCGAAGTCCAGATCCCGCCCCACCGAGACGGCGGTCAGCGCGGACTGGGTGATCACCGGGCCGAAGCCGGGCGGGCCGGCCACCCGCACCTCGTGGCCGGCCGCCCGCAGGGCCCAGCCCAACGGCACCATCGGGAAGTAGTGCGAGCCCCACGCCCAGCTCGTGAACAGCACACGCATGATCGACTCGCCCTCTCGTCGGTGCTCCTGGCCGGCAATGCTCGACCGCACCGGTCGACGGTCGAGCAACGGGACCTCGAGGCGACCTGGACCGTCCGCGGACACCCTGGACACAAGCCACCGCGCAAGAAAAAAGGGGCAACCATGCGCGTTCTCTTCACGTCCTGGGCCGGGGCCACCCACTACTTTCCCCAGGTGCCGCTGGGCTGGGCGCTGCAGGCGGCCGGCCACGAGGTGCGGGTGGCCAGCCAGCCCGCGCTGGCGCCGGTGATCACCCAGTCCGGGCTGACCGCCGTCCCGGTTGGACGCGACGTCGACTACGCCGAGCTGGTCAAGGAGAAGGTCGGCGACCTGCCGATCGTGCGGGCCGCGCCGAACTGGCGGGACCGGCACCGCGGCAAGACCGCCCAGGCCCACGCGGTTTTTGCGGCACTGGCTGACGCGATGGTGGACGAGATGCTGGAGTTCGCCCGCTGGTGGCGGCCGGACCTGGTGGTGTTCGACCCGACGACCTACGCCGGCCCGTTGGTGGCCGCGGCCCTGGGCGTGCCGGCGGTGCGCAACCTGTGGGGACCCGACCTGATGTATCGATTCGACGGGTTCGCCGGCGAAGCCCTGCGGCCGCTGGCCCAGCGGCTCGGCCTGGACGGAGTGGACACCCTGGGCGCGATGACGGTGGATCCGTGCCCGCCGCGGGTGCAGATCGCCACTGACTACTGGCGACAGGGCATGCGGTACGTGCCGTACAACGGGCCGGGCGTGATGCCCCGATGGCTGCTGGCCGAACCGCCGACGCGGCCCCGCGTGTGTGTCAGCTGGGGCACCGTGCTCGGTGGTCTCGGCCAGAACGTCTTCCTCGCGCCGCGAGTGGTGCGGGCGATCGCCGACCTGGACATCGAGGTGGTGTTGGCCATCTCGCCCGCACACCGGGAGCTGCTGGGCGAGCTGCCGCCACAGGTCCGGGTGGTGGAGTCGCTGCCGTTCCACATGCTGCTGCCGACCTGCGACCTGATGATCAGCCAGGGCGGCGGCGGGACGATCCTGACCTCGCTGCTCAACGAGGTGCCGATGCTGGTGATCCCGCAGCTGCCCGATCACGCCTTCCACGCCAAATGCCTGGTCGACTCGGGTGCCGGGGCGAGCATCCTCGAGGAGGACGCGACCGCCGAGCGCATCGTCGAGCAGGTGCGGGCCATGCTGGGCGAGTCCCCGCACCGGGCGGCGGCCCGGCGGCTGCGGGCGGACATCCTGGCCCAGCCGTCGCCGATCGAGGTCGTGGACGTGCTCACCGCGCTGGCCACCGACTCGCTGCCGGTCTGAGGGGAGAGCTGCCGTGCGCGTGCTGTTCACCACGCTTGGCTGGTCGTCACACTACTTTCCGCTGGTTCCGCTGGGCTGGGCCGCCAGGGCCGCCGGCCACGAGGTGCGCGTGCTCACCCAGCCCGCGCTGATGGAACAGGTGCTCGGCTCCGGCCTGCCCGGCGTGGTCGCCGGGCCGGACGTGGACCTGCGGGCCATGGTCGGCAAGGACGTGAAGGTCGGACCGGGGACGCTGTCCACGATGACCACCTGGCGGGACAGCAGGGAACTGCGGGCCCGGCAGGCGGTCAACTGGTTCACGGCGATCACCGAGTCGATGGCCGCCGACGCGCTGGCCTTCGCCCGCGACTGGCGGCCCGATCTGGTCGTGTACGAACCGGCCGTGTACGTCGGCCCGCTCATCGCCCAGACACTCGGCATCCCCGCGGTGCGGCACCTGTGGGGCACCGACTACACCTATCCGCACCGGGAGCTGGAGTACGAGCTGCTCTCGCCGCTGTGGCAGCGGCACGGCCTCGGCCCGGTGCTGCCGTTCGAGGTGCTCACCGTGGACCCCTGCCCGGCGAGCATGCAGATTCCTGCTGTGCCGCACCGACAGCCGATGCGCTACGTGCCCTACAACGGGCCGGCCGTGCTGCCCGACTGGCTGCGCCGGCCGGCCGAGCGGACCCGGGTGTGCCTCACCTTCGGCACCACCCTGGCCAAACTGACCGGTTCCGTGGTGGGCGCGCCGGAGGTCATTGAGGCCGTGCGCGACCTGGACGTCGAATTCGTGGTGGCGCTGGCCGCCGGGCAACGGGACGGCATCTCGACGGCGCCGCCGAACGTCCGGCTGGTCGAGTCGCTGCCGCTGCGGCTGCTGCTGCCCAGCTGTGCCGCGATCGTCCACAAGGGAGGTTCGGGCACCACGTTGACCGCCGCCGCGGCCGGCGTGCCGCAGCTGGTGCTGCCCACCATCGCCGACCAGTTCCTCAACGCCGAACGGCTGGCCGGCACCGGGGCCGGGGAGTACCTGGAGCAGGACGTGGCCACGCCGGAGCGGATCAGGGCCGGCCTGCTGGCCCTGATCGACAGCGCCCCGCACCGCACGGCGGCCGACGAGTTGCGTCAGGAGATCGAGCGCCAGCCCAGCCCGGCCGAAGTGGTTGGCCTGCTGCCCGGCTGAGCGCTACTGCCCGGCTGAGCCCCGGTGGCCGCGGTCGTCACGACCGCGGCCACCGGGGCGCGGGCGGTCAGGCCGACGTCAGCAGGACGGTGCTCAGGCGCGTGATCTGGGGCGGCGTGAGTCCCAGTCCTATCGTCAGGAAGTCGTGGAACGAGCCGAAGTCCTGGTCGGCCCGGGCGAACGCGGCGTCCAGGTACTCCGGGTACGCGTATGTGCCCCCCAGCGCGTCGTTGGACTCGAGGTACTCGGCGTACACCTGAGCCTTGCTCATGCCGATCGTGGTGAACAGCACGGCAGTGAGCCAGCCGGCGCGGTGTGCGCCGGCGCTGTCGTGGTACAGCATCGGCCGCTGGGCTCCGTCGAGCAATCGCCGCACCGTGTCGGCGTAGCCGGCCCGCCAGGAGGCGTTGCTGACGTAGCCCTGGTAGATGGCGAGCTGCTTCGGGTCGGGCGAACCGGTGGCCAGGTGCGCGGCGGCGGCCGGGGGGTCGCCGATCGGCGTGGACACGCGCTTGACGCCGGCCGGCAGTCGGTCCGGGCCCTGGGTGGCGACCTCGCTCGCGGTGCGGAAGTCCACCACCTCGGTCAGGCCCAGCGCGGCCAGCTGTCCGACTCCCTTGTCGGTGAGCAGGGACAGCGTTCCCGACCGGTACACCAGTCCGCGGCGCACGACCGAGGACGAACCGACCGGGTAGCCGCCGATGTCGCGCAAGTTGAGGCTGCCGTCGACGGTCGGCGGCGTGGCGGCGAACGCGCGTCCGACCGGGGTCGCCAGCGCGACGCCCGTGGCCAGCGCGGCGAGCAGGAACGATCTTCTTCCGGTCCGGTTCATGGGCACCTCACAGGGATTCTCGCGGGGGATCGGCCGCCCGGGAAGCGATCCCCTGCCGGGCTCGATCGGGTCTGGCGCAGGTCAACCTAGCCGCCGCCGGTCGGGCCGGACTCGATCTCATCTCGAGGTTGTGAGCACGTCTGCGCACCGCCTCGGTGACCGTGCGTGAGCCTCCGGCTTGCCCACTTCAGTGCACGTCGCTATAGTGCAAAGTGCGTGATGCGCCGCGCACTAACTTTCAGGGCGAAGAGGTGGGGTCGGATGGCCAGACAGCGGATCGGCAGTCGGGATGTGGTCGCGTTGGCGGTGCTGGCCTTGCTAATGGAACAGCCGCAGCACCCGTACGAGATGCAGCGCCTGATCAAGGAACGCCGCAAGGACTTCGTCACCGGGCTGCCGCGCAGCCTCTACCACGCGGTCGACCGGCTGCTGCGGGCCGACTACGTGGAGCAGGTCGAGACCACCCGCGAGGGCAGTCGGCCGGAGCGGACCACCTACCAGATCACCGAGAGCGGGCGGGAGCAGTTCGAGCAGTGGCTGCTGGACCTGTTGGCCCAGCCGGAGGTGGAGTACCCGGTGTTCACCGCCGCGGTCTCCTTCCTGTCGCACCTGACCAGCGAGTCGGTGCTGCGCGCGTTGCAGTCGCGGATCGTCGTGCTCCAGGGGCAGGTCGCCGACCTCGACGCCCAGATCGACCTGGTTGAGCGGTACCTGCACCGGCTGGGCCGGCTCGAGCTCGAACACGCCAGGGTGCTGCGCAAGGCCGAGTTGGACTGGCTCTGCTCGGTCGTGGCCGACATCCAGGCCGGCCAGCTGGACTGGGAGCCCGAGCACATGCCCGACGTGCCCGCGGCGGAGTCGGGCGAGTCCGCCGGCGAGAACGTCACGCGACTCAAGCCGAAGGCGGCCGAGGGCTAGCCCCGGGCGCCGACAAAGACAAAGGGGGAATTGATGTCCACACAGGATCTGGTGAGACGGCTGGAGGACGTCGGGCTGGCCGACGCGCCGCGAACCGGCCGCAAGGCCGCCGCGCTGGGCGAACTGGCCGCCGCCGGCTTTCCGGTGCCCACGGGTTTTGTGCTGACCGTGGACGCGCTCCGGCTCACGCTGGAGCAGTCCGGTCTGACCGCCTCGAACGCCGACGAGGAACAGGTGGCGACCGTCGCGTTGCCGGAGCCGGTCCTCGCCGCGCTGCGGGATATCGCGGCGAGGACCGAGGGCGTGCCGCTCGCGGTGCGGTCCACGGGTGTCGATGAGGACCTGGCCGGTTCGTCGTTCGCCGGGCAGTACACCACGGTGCTGGACGTGCTCGGATTTGACGACCTGGTCACGGCCGTGCGCGCCTGCTGGGCGTCCGCGTTCTCGGCGAGGGTCGCGACCTACCGGGCCGCCAACGGCATCGAGCGGGCGCCGAGCATGGCCATTCTGTTGCAGCGCATGGTGCCCGCGGTCGCGGCCGGTGTCGCCTTCACCGCCAACGTGGTGAACGGCAGCCGGTCGGAGGTGTTGGTCAGCGCGGTGCGCGGTGTCGGCGAGCGCCTGGTCTCCGGCGAGGCGACTCCCGACGAGTGGGTGGTGGTCGGGACCCACGGGGCCCGTCGCACCCATGTCAGCGAGGACGCCGTCACCGCCGATCAGGTGCGGGCCGTGGCCGAGCTGGCCCGCCAGGTGGAAGCCCACTTCGCCGGCGTGCCCCAGGACATCGAGTGGGCGATCGACGACGAGCGGCTGAACCTGTTGCAGGCCAGGCCGATCACCACGCTCGCGCCGGAGGGCCTTGCCGACGTCGAGGCGCCGCCCGGCTACTGGCAGCGCGACGCGCTGGCGCTGCGTCCGATGACGCCGATGCACCTGAGCACGGTGGTGGAGACCACCAACTCGGTGGTGGGCGAGCTGTTCCGCTACGGCCTCGCCGCCGGCACCGAGACCCGCGCGATCGGCGGCTGGCCGTACTGGCGCATCGTCGGGCTCGACGAGGACAACGGCTCTGGCAACGCCTTCGGCGAGCGCATCGGCGAGATCGTCGCCGCGGTCCGGTCTGACGAGCCGATCGACGTCATCGAGCAGTGGCACGAGCAGTGGCAGCCCGAGCTGGCCGGGAAACTGGCGCGGTTACTGGATGTGCGGCTGACCACGCTCGACGACTCCGCCCTGCGTGAGCACCTGCTCGCGGCGCGGCAGACCGCGGCCACGGCGCAGCGGCTGCACTTCACCGTGGGCGGGGCCTGCGGCTATCTGGTCGGTGACCTCGGGGTGCACTGCCGGGACCGGCTGGGCTGGACCACCCAGGACACCTTGCTGCTGTTGACCGGAATCCCGGGCAAGACGAGCGAGCCGGGCCTCCGGATCCGCGAGCTGGCCGAGTTGGCGGCCGGTTCGCCGGGGCTGACCCAGCTGCTGTCCGAAGTGGACGATGACGAGACCGCGGCTCGGGCGCTTGAGCGGCTTGCCGCCGAACACCCGGGTTTCGCCAAGCGGTTCGAGCAGTACCGACACGACTACGCGCACCGCGGCCTCGGCAACGAGATCGCGGAGCCGACGATGGCCGAGCAGCCCGCACTGTTGCTGGGACTGATCCGCGACCAGGTCACCGCCGGTGCTGGCGCCCCGTCCGCGGCTGACTCGAGTGGCCAGGAGCGGGAGGCCGCCGAGGAGCGCGCGGTCGCCGCGCTCGGTGGCGACGCCGAGGATTTTCGGCGCAAGGTGCGCCGCGCCCAGCGGGCGTATCCGGTTCGCGACGACAGCGTCTTCCATTCCAGCACCGGCTGGGCGCTGCTGCGGTACGCGTTGCTGGAGACCGGGCGGCGGCTGGCCGCTCGCCAGCAGTTGGACGCGCCGGCGGACGTGTTCTTCCTGACCTGGCGGTCGGCGCTCGACGCCTTCGACGCCGGCACGGACGTGCGGGACGTGGTCAAGCGCCGCGCCGACGAGCACGACTGGGCGTCGCGGCACGCCGGACCGGCCAGCTACGGGACGCCGCCGTCGGCGGCGGAACAGGGCGGGGCCAAGGACTTCCTCAGCGCTCTGCCGGCAGAGGCCGGGCACGCCCTCCAAGTGGCGATGTGGGGATTCACCGCCGCCAGCGACACGACCGAGCCGGCGCCGGAGGGGCATGACGGTCCGGTCGGGCTGGGCGCTTCTCCCGGCCGCTACACCGGCCCCGCGCGAATCGTGTTGAGCGAACAGGAATTCAGCAAGGTACGACCCGGCGACGTGTTGGTGTGTCCGCTGACCACCGCGCAGTGGTCGGTGCTGTTCACCACCATCGGGGCGCTGGTCACGGATCTGGGTGGCCTGCTGTCGCACCCGGCGATCATCGCGCGGGAGTGCCGCATTCCGGCCGTGGTGGCCGCCGTGGACGCCACCCGGCGGCTGCGGGACGGGCAGTTGGTGACGGTGGACGGCAGCACCGGCCGCGTCGAGATCGCGGCCGGCCATGACCAGCACGACGAGAATGGAGCCCAGTGATGTCTAGTCCTGTCAACAAAACGGGAAGCTCGCAGTTGGGACGGAGCGGCGTGCTGCGCAAGGTGCTGCCGCTGCTGCTGGCCGATGTCGTGTTGCCCGTCGTTGTGTACTTCGCGCTGCACCTGCAGGGCCAGTCCGACATGATCGCGCTGTCCGGCGCGGGTGCGACCTCGTTGGTGCGACTGGTCGTCAGCGCCGTCCGCAACCGGCGGATCGACGGGTTGGCCGCGTTTGTCTTCCTGCTGTTCGTCGCAGGCCTGGTCGCGTCGTTGCTGGTCGGCGACCCGCGTCTGGTGATCGTCAAGGACTCGGCCTTCAGCGCCGCGATCGGCGTCGGCTTCCTGGGCTCGCTGCTGATCGGCCGGCCGGTGATGTACTTCGTGTCGCGGTGGTTCATCTCCGGCGGCGACCCGGTCCGGTGGGACGCGCTGTGGCAGCGTTCTCCGTCGCTGCGCAAGAAGGTGCGCACGATGACGGCGGCGTGCGCGGTGCTGTTCTTCGCCGAGGCGATCGTGCGCGTCCCGGTGGTGTACTCGATGAACCTCTCGGTGAGCCAGGCCGAGGGCGCGTCCAAGTTCGTCACCCTCGGCCTGATCGTCGCGCTCGGCGTGGTCGGTCGCACCCTCGGCCGCGGCATCCGCAAGGACATCAAGGAATTCGGGCAGCAGGCGCATGGCTGACAACGCGAGCCGTCCGGGCTCGGTGGCCTCGCTGCCGGCCGTGGCCGAAGCGGAGGACGCGGTGCGTGCCGTCGGACTGGCCAAGACCTACCGGTCCCCGCGCGGTGACGTGCTCGCCGTGCGGGGCCTGGACCTCAGTGTCGCCAAGGGGGAGTTCTTCGGCCTGCTCGGCCCCAACGGGGCCGGCAAGTCCACCACCATCGGCATGCTGACCACCCTGGTCAGGCCGACCGGCGGCAGTGCCCGACTGGTGGGCTTCGACGTGGTCAAGCAGGCGGTGGCGGTCAAGCGGCACATCGGCGTGGTCTCCCAGAACAACACCCTGGACCGGCAGCTCACCGTGCGGGAGAACCTGGAGTTCCGCGGCCGTTTCTTCGGTCTGTCCGCACGCGCCGCGGTCCGCCGGGCGCAGGAGCTGCTGGACCTGTTCGATCTGGGGGGCCGGGCCAAGGCCATGGTGTACGAGCTGTCCGGCGGCCAGGCCCGGCGGGTGATGATCGGTCGGGCGCTCATGCACTGGCCGGAGGTGCTCTTCCTGGACGAGCCGACCGCCGCCATCGATCCGCAGACCCGGATCAACCTGTGGGACACCCTGCGCGAGCTGCACCAGCGGGGCCAGACCATCGTGTTGACCACGCACTACATGGAGGAAGCCGAGACCCTGTGCCAGCGGGTGGCCGTCGTGGACGACGGGCGGTTGCTGGCCTGCGGCACCGTGGACGAGCTCAAGGCCACGAGTGGGCCGGGCACGCTGGTGACGGTGACCTTCGACGGTCCGGCCGAGCCGGCGGCCGACGCCGTGCGCGGCCGTCCCGGCGTCGACCGGATCGACGTGCGGGGCGACACGGTCCGCCTGTTCGCCCGGTCCGCCAACAACCTGGTCGGCGATCTGGTGCTGGCCGGGATGTCCGCCGGGCTGACGGTACGGGACTCGGCGACGGTGCCGCCGAGTCTGGAGAACGTGTTCCTCGCACTCACCGGACGGGACTACCGGGAATGACCACGCTACGGCCGGCGCCGCCGGCCCCAACCCTCGGCGCCCACACCTTCGTCTCGATGCTGGCGCGGGATGTGCGGGTGCTCCGTCGGGAACTGTTCACGTTTCTGAGCAGAACCCTGATGCAGCCGCTGTTCTTCGTCTTCGTGTTCGCCTATGTGATGCCGCGGATCGGCGGCGGTGACGGGGCGGGCTTCGGCCGGGTGGCCGGGGTGTCGTTCGCCACCGTGCTGGTGCCCGGGATGCTGTCCACCACGATGTTCATCTCGGGCCTGATGGCGGTCACCGTGCCGCTGATGATGGAACTGTCCTACAACAACGAGATCGAGGACCGGCTGCTGGCCCCGGTGCCGGTGTGGGCGCTGGGGCTGGCCAAGATCACCTCGGGCGCGGTGCAGGCGTTGGTCGGGGCGATCGTGGTGTTCCCCGTCGTGTACTTCGTGCACGACTCGGCCGAGCCGCCCCAGATCGACCTCGGCAACTGGCCGCTGCTGCTGGTCGTGGTGATCAGCTCGTCGGTGCTGTCGGCCGGACTGGGGCTGCTGATGGGCACGATGCTGGACATCCGCAAGAGCAACGTGCTGTTCTCCCTGGTGACCGTGCCGCTGACGATGCTGGGCTGCGTCTACTACCCGTGGGCGGCGCTGCAGAACACCCAGTGGTTGCAGATCGCGGTGCTGCTCAACCCGCTGGTGTACTCCAGCGAGGGGCTGCGAGCATCGCTCACGTCATCCATGCCGCACATGCCGACCTGGGCGTTTCTCCTGGTGCTGATCGGCGGCACCGCGGGCGTGGTGTGGCTGGCGCTGCGATCGTTCACCCGCAAGGTCCAGCACTGAGGCGGTGTCGGGCACGGGCGGTCAGCCGTTCGGGTCCACGTCCAGGCTCACCGAGCCGCCCTCGATCCGTGACAGCTTCAGGGTCTTCCCGCCGATGGTGATGGACTCACCCTCGG
Source organism: Kutzneria sp. NPDC052558 (assembly GCF_044547355.1). NCBI lineage: Bacteria > Bacillati > Actinomycetota > Actinomycetes > Pseudonocardiales > Pseudonocardiaceae > Kutzneria > Kutzneria sp. NPDC052558. Next base: position 42,283 of record NZ_JBIUAG010000046.1, on the reverse strand, counting down.
TCAGCAGGAACTCGGCCCCGGTGCTGGAGATCGTCACCGAGTGATCGGACACGTGTCCGATCCGGACGGTCTGCCCGCCGATGGTGAACGAGTCGTCGCCGCGCACGACCAGATGGCACGTGCCGTTCTCGCACTTCGCCTCGACACTGCCGCAGCCGGCGGCCAGTGTCGAGGCGAAGGCCACGGCCGAGAGGACGATCAGGAGTCGACGCACGAAAACCCCAATGAGTAGTCACGAAAACGGGACAGGGTCTGGCGATACGTCGATCCTATCGCCAGACCCCGTCCCGCGCACCGTCCGATCAGGTCAGTTCCTCGGCTTCTCCAGCACGAGGGTCTGGGACATCGCCGGATAGTTGCCGATGAACAGCGAGTCCAGCTGGTCGACCAGCCCGTCCCGATCGAACTCGGGGAAGCCGAACAGCTCGGACCGGTTGCCGTGCACCAGTTCCATGCCGGTGGCCGAGATCAGCTGCCGCACGTCGACATTGGTGCCCCAGTGGTTGGCGTCGAGCACACCGAAGGGCTTGAGGTCCAGGAACAGGTCGATGGTCAGCACGCACCGGCCGCCGGGGGCCAGCAGCTCCTCGGCCCGCTTGAGCACGCCCTGTCCTTCGGCCAGGTCCAGGTGCTCCAGCACGGACAGGCAGAAGATCCGGTCGAACGTGCCCGGCTCCAGCGGCGCGTCCTGCAGGCGCTGCGGCACCAGCCGGACGTCGGTGCCGAAGGTCTCGTTGAGCAGGTCGATGTTCTCCTGCGACAGCGACCAGCTGTTGCCAGGCACGAAGGTCCAGTTGACCGAGGTGGCCGGGTCGACGTTGACCACCTCGCAGCCCTTGCCGGCCACCACGAACTGGAATCCGCTCAGGCCGCCGCCAACCTCGATGACCCGCATGCCCTTGCGCAGCTCGGCGGCGTCGAAGGCCCAGGGGTACTCGAAGGTGCGGGTGAGGCTGTTGACCTGGAAGGCGAACGGGCCGAAAGAGGCCCGCTCGGGGCTGTCCAGGCGGTCCTGAATGGACAGTCGCTGGGCGATCGTGTGCCCGTACGGCGCACCCCACTCGCGGTTGAACGCCTCGTAGCGCTCCGGCAGGTTCCTGCGGCCGATCATATTTTCTCCCTGACGAGTCGGGCCAGTGCGTCCGCGACCCTGGCCGGCGTCGGCCGGGTGGCGTTGCGGTCGGCGATGGTCATGGTCGCGGTGCGGTAGCCCGGATCGGCCAGCACCTTGTCGATCGACTCGACCAGCAGCCGCGGGCTCAGGCCCTGTTGCTCCAGGTAGAGTCCGGCGCCGCTGGCGGCGATCCGTTCGGCGTTCATGAACTGGTCGCCCATGGTGGGGGCGATGATCTGCGGGGTGCCGGTGGTGACCGCGGTCAGCGTGGTTCCCGCTCCGCCCTGATGCACCACCGCCGAACAGGTGCTCAGCACCGCGTGCAGCGGCAGCGACTCGACGACCCGCACCCCGGTTGGCAACTCGCCGAGCTTGTCGCGCTGGGAACCGAGAATGACCAGCACCACCTCGGCGTCGGTCCGGGCGGCCGCCGCCACGGCCAGCTCGGCCATGGCCAGGCTGCCCGTGATCGTGGGCATCGACGTGCCCCAGGTGACGCACACCCGCGGCCGCCGCGGTTCGGCCAGCAGCCAGTCCGGCAGCACGGCCGAGCCGTTGTACGGCACATACCTCATGGGCTGCACCGGCCGGCCGCGATCCACCACGTCGGCCGGCAGTTGCAGATCGGGCGGGCACGGGTCGACGACCAGATCCTGGAGGGACCCGACCTCGTCGAGCCCGAACCGTTGCCACAGCGGGCGAAGGATCTCCGCTTCGAGGTGCTTGAAGGTGGCGACGGAGTCCACGCCCCACAGATGCCGCACCGCGGGGACGCCGAGTAGCTCGGCCGCCAGCGCGCCGGCGTAGGCGATCGGCTCGTATACGACGAGGTCGGGCCGCCAGGACCGGGCGAAGTCCACCAGATCCGGCGCCATCGCCTCGGCGATGGCGCGGAACCGGGTCAGGGCCAGGGCGGCCGTCCGCTCCCGGGCGTCGTGGAACTGCCGCATCGACCCGCCGGCCTCGGGGGCCTGGTTGTTGTCCCGTCGGGCCAGCGCGGCCATGTCGATGTCGTGGCCGGTGAGCACCGGCGACAGGCCGGTGGCCACGACCACGTCGGCCAGCGACGGCTGGCACGCCACACGGACCTCGTGTCCCTCGTTGGCCAACGCCCAGGCCAGCGGGACGAGCGGATAGTAGTGCGAGCGCCAGGCGAATGTCGTGAACAGCACACGCATGAGGTGTCCTCCCTTCACCGGATCCGGGTCAGCGGCCGACCGCGCGACCGAGCACGTCGGCCAGCATGGAGTCGGGGTCGTCGACGCCGTCCGCGCAGCGCCAAGCCACGAAGCCGTCCGGCCGCAACAGCACGGCGCCGTCCGGTCCGATGCCGAGGGCCTGCGCCCAGTCCGTGTCCGGAGCGTCCAGGTCGCGGCCGAACATGTGGGCGCGCAACGGAACCGAGAGGTGCTTCGCGGTCCGCTCGGCGGCGTCCACCCAGGCCTGCCCAAGGGTTCCGGTCAGCAGCACGAAGTCCGACCAGCACAGGTCGACGGTGGAGATCACTTCGTCATACCGGCGCAGCCACAGGTGCGGGACGCGGGTTCCGGGCGCGCCGTCCAGGCGCAGGTCCGGCCGCAGCACGGCGGCCTGTGCCGGTCCACCGGGCACCGCGGCGGAGCTGTACCGATAGCCAAGGGTGATGATGATGTCGTCCACCATCGCCGCCCGGTCGTCGTCGGTGGCGTGGCCATGCCGGATCCGGTTGCGCACCATGGCCTGCTCCGCCATCGCGGCGCCCACTCGGCGGCGCTCGGCGTCGTAGCTGTCCAGCAGTCGGTCCGCGGCCCAGCCGGTCAGCACCGCGGCGAGCTTCCACGCCAGGTTGTGCGCGTCGTGAATGCCGGTGTTCGCCCCGAAACCGCCGGCCGGCGGGTGCACGTGGGCGGCGTCGCCGGCCAGGAAAACCCGGCCGAGGCGGAACGTCTCGGCCACGCGCTGGGCGCCTTCCCACGGCACCTTGGCCGTGATCTCCACGTTGAGGTCCGGCCGGCCGGACACGGCCCGGATGATCTCCACGCAGCGCTCGTCGGTGAAGTCCGCCGGACTCTCGCCCCGTTCCGGGTGGTAGATCGGCGCGGCCAGCCACGGATCGCGGCCGTGCAGCCGGGACAGGCCGACCATCGTGCCCAGCGCGGTGGCGTAGCAGAGGATGAACTTGCGTCCCCGCAGCACACTGTCCAACTCCGGCGCGCGGAAGTAGATGCTCAGCGCGTGGAAGACGGTGCCGCGGCCGGTCCGGCCGACGCCAAGGCTCTCCCGGATCCCGCTGCGGGCGCCGTCCGCGCCGACCAGGTAGTCGGCGCGGACGGTGTGCCGGACGCCGTCCCTGGCCACCACCGCGGTGACGCCCTCGCTGTCCTGCTCGAAGCCGACCAGTTCGGTGTCCAACCACACCCGCGCGCCGAACTCCCGCGCCTTGTCGACCAGCACGCGCTCGTACCGGTCCTGCCCGCAGCCCATCACCCGCTCGGGGCTGACCGCCGGCCCGTCCAGCGACGGGGCCTCCAGCGTCACCGCGTCGTCGATCTCCGCGAAAGTGTTGACCCGCAGGATGCCGCCCTCGAAGTACGGGTGTGAGTCGCCCATCTCCAGCGCCCGGATGTCCGCGCCGATTCCGGCCGTGCGGAACAGTTCCATGGTCCTGGCCTGTAGTCCCGGCGCGCGGGGCAGCGTCGAGGTGGCGCCGCGCCGCTCCACCAGCAGGGCCGGCACCCCGTGACGGGCCAGGAACACCGCGGTGGACAGGCCGACAGGACCGCCGCCGGCGATCAGCACGGGCACGTGCTCAGTGGTCATCGGGAATCCTCGGTTCGGGTGGACAGCGTGGCCACGGGCCAGCCTGCGGGTCCGCACTCGGAACCCGGTCGAGAGCGGGGCACGCACGGGTGACTCTTGACAGTTCGCCGCGACCGACTTTTCATGGACAGGAAGTCTCGAATCCTGAAGCGTCCACCGTGGAGGTTGCGGGCCGGTCGGTGGTGGCCGCTTCGAGCCGGCCTCCACCGGCCGCGTTCACCGTGGGGAACCACCTTCGTTTCCCCAGGGGGTCCTGATGGAACACCGGACTTTGATCGTGGCCAGGATGGACGCGGCCAACGCGGACTCGGTGGCCGATGTCTTCGCGCACTCCGACGCCACCGAACTGCCCCACCTGATCGGCGTCTCCCGGCGCACCCTCTTTCGTTTCCACGACTTGTACTTCCACCTGGTCGAGGCCGACCGGGAGGTGGCCGAGCAGGTCGACCTGGCCCGCACCCACCCGCTGTGGCGAGAGGTCGACGACGGGCTGCGGCCGTTCATCCGGCCGTACTCGCCGGACTGGCGCGGTCCACGCGACGCGATGGCGGAGTCCTTCTACAGCTGGAGTGCGCGGTGACCGCCGCGCGGACGCTCAAGGTGTCGGTGGCGCAGATCCAGCCCAACCGGCGCCGGGGCGGCGACCTGCGGGTCGCGCTGAGCCCGCGCACCGTGGGCGCCACCTCCGGTTTCGGCGGGGTGTTGTGGCTCGCGCCCGGCGAGTTCGTGGCCGAGCACTACCACCCGTACTCCGAGGAGTTCCTGCACGTGGTGCGGGGCGAGCTGGTGGTGACGCTGGACGACGAGCCGGTCCCGCTCGGGCCGGGCGACTCGGTGCTGGTGCCCATCGGCGTGCGGCACCGCCTGACCAATGTGGGCGATCACCAGGCGCACGCGGTTTTCCACCTGTCGCCGCTGGCCCCAAGGCCGGAGATGGGGCACGTGGACACCGAGGAGCTGCCCGCGCCCGACCAGCCCAATCCGGTGGTGGGGTGAACGGCATATGACACGCAAGGCCGTGATCACCGGCATAGGCGTGGTCGCGCCCGGCGGCGCCGACCGGGAGTCGTTCTGGGACCTCCTGGTCGCCGGCCGCACCGCGACCAGGGCCATCACCCTCTTCGACCCGGCCGGTCACCGGTCACGGATCGCCGCCGAGGTCGACTTCGACCCGGTGGCGGCCGGGCTGACATCGCGTCAGGTGCGGCGGATGGACCGGGCGGCCCAGTTCGCGGTGGTCAGCGCGCGCGAGGCGGTGGCCGACAGCGGGTTCGACATGTCCACTGTGGATCCGGCGCGGATCTCGGTCGCGCTGGGCAGCGCGGTCGGCTGCACCTCGGGGCTTGAGCAGGAGTACGAGGTCCTCTCCGATGACGGGCGGCAGTGGCTGGTCGACCACAGCTACGGCGTGCCCCATCTGTACGGCTTCATGGCCCCCAGCACGCTCGCCGTCGAGGTCGCGCGGGATGTCGCCGCCGAGGGCCCGGTCGTGCTGGTCTCCACCGGCTGCACCTCGGGCCTGGACGCCATTGGCCACGCCGCACGGCTGATCGAGGAGGGCACGGCTGAGGTGGCCGTCACCGGCGCGACCGACGCCCCGGTGTCCCCGATCGCGCTGGCCTGCTTCGACGCCATCAAGGCGACTTCACCCAACAACGACGACCCCGAGCATGCCTCACGTCCGTTCGACGTTCGGCGGGACGGGTTCGTGCTCGGCGAAGGGGCGGCCATGCTGGTGCTCGAGGAGAAGGCGGCGGCCCGCCGGCGGGGGGCCCGGATATACGCCGAGGTCAGCGGATTCGCCAGCCGCAGCAACGCTTTCCACATGACCGGGCTGCGTCCCGACGGGCGGGAGATGGCCGAGGCGATCGGTGCGGCGCTGGCCATGGCCCGACGGGATCCGACCGGCGTGGACTACGTCAACGCCCATGGCTCCGGGACCAGACAGAACGACCGGCACGAGACCGCCGCATTCAAGCGCAGCCTCGGCCCGCATGCCTACCGGGTGCCGGTGAGCTCCATCAAGTCCATGATCGGCCACTCGCTCGGGGCGATCGGCTCGATCGAGGTGGCCGCCTGCGCGCTGGCGCTGGACCGGCAGGTCGTGCCGCCGACGGCGAACCTGGCCGAGCGGGATCCCGAGTGCGACCTGGACTACGTGCCGGTGACCGCGCGGCGGCGCCGGATGGACGCGGTGCTGTGCGTCGGCAGCGGATTCGGCGGTTTCCAGAGTGCGATGGTGCTCACCAAGGGGTGAGCCGGGACGGGGGAGCGCCAGATGAGCGCTGTGCAGTCGGCCTGCCGGGCCGTCGTCGCCGGTGTCGGCGTGGTCGCGCCGACCGGCGTCACCATCGACGAGCACTGGCAGGCGTTGCTGGCCGGCAAGAGCGGCATCGACCGGATCGGCCGGTTCGACCCGTCCGGCTATCCGGTCCGCTTCGCCGGCGAGGTGTCCGGCTATCCGATCGAGGAGTTGGTGCCCGCGCGGGTGGCCGCGCAGACCGATCGGTGGACCCAACTGGCCCTGGCCGCCACCGATGACGCGCTGGCCGACGCCGGCGTGGATCCCGCGGCGCTGCCGGAGTACGACATGGCCGTGGTGACCGCCAGCTCGTCCGGCGGTTGCGAGTTCGGCCAGCGCGAGATGCAGAGCCTGCACGCCAAGGGCCCCAGCTGGGTGGGCGCGTACCAGTCGATCGCGTGGTTCTACGCGGCCACCACCGGCCAGATCTCCATCCGGCACGGCATGCGCGGTCCGACCGGCGTGCTGTGCGCCGAGCAGGCCGGCGGGCTCGACGCCATCGGCCAGGCCCGGCGGCTGGTTCGCGCGGGCACCGGCCTGGTGGTCACCGGTGGCACCGACGCCTCGCTGAGCCCGTACGGGTTCGTGACCCAGCTGGCCGCCGGGCGTCTGTCTACTGTGGACGATCCTCGGCGGGCGTACCTGCCGTTCGACGAACAGGCGTCGGGCCACCTGCCCGGCGAGGGTGGCGCGATCCTGGTGTTGCGGCCGGAGCGGGCCGGCGTCGACCACCTCGGCGTCGTGCTTGGCTATGCCGCCGGCTTCGACCCGGCGCCGGAAAGCGGACGTCCGCCCGCGCTGGGCCGGACCATCGAGCGGGCACTGGCCGACGCCGGCGTGGCGGCGGCCGAGGTGGACGTGGTGTTCGCCGACGGCTCCGCGGTGCCGGCCGAGGATCTGGCCGAGGCGCGGGCCATCAGCGCGGTGTTCGGCGCCGGCGCGGTGCCGGTGACCGTGCCCAAGACGCTGACCGGCCGGCTCTACGGCGGCGGCGCGCCGTTGGACGTGGTCACCGCGCTGCTGGCGTTGCGTGAGGGCGTCATACCGCACACGGTCGGGCCGAACAGGCTGGCCGAGGGCTGCGACATCGACCTGGTGCTCGGCGCCCCCCGGCGTCGCCCACTCACCACCGCCCTGGTGCTCGCGCGCGGGTACGGAGGTTTCAACGCCGCGCTGGTCCTCGGGCGCGGATCGAAAGGAGAATGATGTGACAGCACAGGAATTCACCCTCGACGAGCTGGCGGCGATCCTCGCGGCCGAGGGGTCGGCGCCGCTGGACCCGAGCACCGCCGACACCGGATTCGACGAGCTGGGCTACGACTCGCTGGCCCTGCTGAACATGACCGGCCACGTGCAACGCCGTTACGGCGTGGCCATCCCGGACGACGCGGTGGGGGACATGCCGACGCCCGCGGTGGCGGTCCGGTACATCAACGCCCAGCTGGCCATGGCGAGGAGCGGCGATGTCCGGGCACACTGACAACTCCGTGGTGATCGACGCGCCCCTGGACCTGGTGTGGCGTATGACCAACGACGTCGCGTCGTGGCCGCGGCTGTTCAGTGAGTACGCCGCGACCGAGGTGCTCGAACGGCGCGGCGACACGGTGTTGTTCCGGATCACCATGCACCCCGACGAGCAGGGCCGCAGTTGGAGCTGGATCTCCGAGCGCACCGCCGACCGGACGGCCGCGACAGTGCGGGCGCACCGGGTGGAAACCGGGCCGTTCAAGTACATGTCGCTGTTCTGGGAGTACGAGCAGACCGAGCAGGGCGTGCGCATGCGCTGGGTGCAGGACTTCGAGATGAAACCCACCGCGCCGGTGACCACCGAGGACATGGCGGCCCGGATCAACCACAACTCGGCCGGCCAACAGAAGCTGATCAAGGAGAGGGTCGAGGCCGCGGCCATGGCCTGACCGGAGGGGAACTCGATGCTGCTGGCTGTGGTGGCCCCACTGGTGTTGGTGGCCAACGGCCTCGCCGCCGGCGTGCTGGTCGGCACGCAGTTGGGCAACTGGCCGCTGCTGGCCGGGCTGCCGGCCGACCAGTACGTGCGCACGCATGCCTTCTTTTCCACCCGCTACGACCCCTTCATGCCGGTCTGCCTGTTGGGCACGGCGGTTGGCGACGGCGTGCTCGCCGGCCTGGCCGACACCCGCGGGCCGGCGGCACTGTGGCTGCTCGCCGCCGTCCTGGCGGTTGCCACGGTGGTGGTGTCGCTGACCAAGAACGTGCCGGTGAACAAGTGGGTGCGCACCGTGGACCCGGAGGAGCTGCCGGCGGACTTCGCCGACCTGGATCCGCGACCCGGGTGGGGGCGGTGGAACCGCGTGCGCACCGTGCTGGCCACGCTCGCGCTGGCGGCCAACTGCGCGGCCATCGGAGTCGTGCTGTGACGACAAAAGACTGGAGTGCAACCATGGATCTCGGCCTGCACGGCCGCAAGGCGCTGGTCACCGGAGGGTCCCGCGGCATCGGCCGGGGCATCGTGACCGCGTTGGCGGCGGCCGGCGTTGACGTGATCACCTGCTACCAGCGGGAAAGTCCGGCGGTGGAGTCGCTGCGACACGAGCTGAAGGAGACGGGGGGCCAGCACCACGTCCTGCTGGCCGACCTGACCAGGCCCGAGCAGGTTGGTGAGCTGCTTGACGAGTGCCGGCAGCGGTTCGGCCGGCTGGACCTGGTGGTGAACAACGCCGGTGCGATCAGCCACGTGCCGTACGGCGAACTGTCCATCCAGGACTGGAATCGGGTGGTCGACACCAACCTGACCGCGGCGCACCTGGTGATCCAGGGCGCGCTGCCGCTGCTCGGGCCGGGCTCCTCGGTGATCAATATCGGCTCGAAGTCCAGCGAGGTGGGCATTCCGCTGCGGGCGCACTACACCGCGACCAAGGCGGCGTTGCGCGGACTGACCCGTTCGCTGGCCAAGGAGTTCGGCGACCGGGAGATCCGGTTCAACGTGCTGGCGCTCGGCGTGATCGCGACCGATGCGCTGGACGAGATGCCCGCCGACCGGCGGGACGCCCTGGTGCAGCGGTACCGGGGCAAGACCGCGCTCGGCCGGCTGGGCACGCCGGCTGAGGTGGCGGGGGCCGTGCTGTTCCTGGCCAGCGACCTGTCCCGGTACGTCACCGGCGCGACCATTCACGTGGACGGGGGAATCTCATGACCGACGTGTTCCGGGTGCAGCTGCGGATGGAGATCAAGCCGGGCATGGCCGAGGGGTTCGAGCGGGTGTGGGCCGAGGTCGGCGAGTCGGTCACCGGCCATCCGGCCAACCTCGGCCAGTGGCTGGCTCGCAGCGCCGACGAGGTCGGCGTCTACTACATCACCAGCGACTGGGTGGACGAGCCGCGGTTTCGTGAGTTCGAGCGCAGCGACGGGCATCTCGCGCACCGGCGGAAGCTGCATCCGTTCCGCAGTGGCGGTTCCATGCAGACCATGCACGTGGTGACGCACATGCCGGGCCGGGAGGGGCGGCCATGAACGACGACGAGCTCAGGGTCCTGGTCTACCAGAACACCAGCGACCCGGCCGCGGTGACCGGCGCCTACCACACGGTGAGCCGGCGGCTGGCCGGCGTGCCCGGCCTGCTCGGCAACGAGTTGCTCCAGTCCACCGTCGACTCCACCGGCTTCGTGGTGGTCAGCCGATGGTCCGGGCTGGCCGCCTTCCAGGAGTGGGAGCAGGGGGCCGACCACCGAGACGCCACCGCGGCGCTGCGGCCGTTCCAGGACCGCAGGCACGGCAGCCCGTTCGGCGTCTACCGAGTCACCGCCAGATACTGACTGTCGCTCATAACAATCGGGCCCCTGCGGGATTTTCCCGCAGGGGCCCGAAATCGTCCGCTACTTGACGCTGACGAGCAGCGTGTCGGTCTCGCCGAGCGCCCGCGGGGCACCGACCCGGAAACCGGCGTCCTCGAGCCAGGTTCGGTACTCCCGCGCGGTGTACTCGCCACCGCCTTCGGTCGTGAGCATCATGGACAGACTCACCAGGAGGTTGGTCTGGTCGGTCAGCTCGTCGTCGATCATGCGGTCGTAGACCACGAGCACACCGCCGGGCTTGAGCGCGTCGTACGCCTTGCCGATGATGGCCCGGCACTGCGGCGGCGCCCAGTCGTGCAGCACATGCCCGATCACGATCACCTCCGATGCGGGCAGCTCGTCCCGGAAGAAGTCGCCGGGATGGAAGTCCACCCGGTCGGCCAGGCCGAGCCGGTTCATGTGCTCGGCGAAGGGCTCGACCATCGCCGGCAGGTCGAACACCCCGCCCCGCAGGTGCGGGTGCGCCTTGACCAGGCCGGCGACCAGGTTGCCGCGGGCGCCGCCGAGATCGAGCACCGAGCGGTGCCGGGACCAGTCGACGCTCTGGGCCAGTTCCGGAGCCAGCATCGTGGTGAGCGCGTCCATCATGCCGAGGAACTGCCGCAGCCGCCCAGGATCGCTGATCATCTCCAGGTAGTCGGCCTCGCTCGTCGGCCGCCCGGTGCGCAGCATCTCGTCCAGTCGACCCCACGCCGGATACAGCATCCGGTCGGCCCGCTCCAGGAAACCGCCGACGTAACTGGGCGAGTTCCGCACCAGGTAGCGGTCGCTCACGGCGCTGTTGCGATAGCGGTCGCCGTCCCGTTCCAGCAGGCCGAGGTTGACCAGCACACTGAGGAAGTCGCGTACGCCGCGTTCGTGCAGCCCCAGCTCCGCCCGCACCTCGGCCGTCTCCAGCGGGCCGTCGGCGAGCGCGTCGAACAGGCCGACACGCACCCCGGTGAGCAGGCATTTGGCCGTGCTGAAGGACATGCCGAGACGGAGGAGGTCGGCGGAGCTCGTGATTTCGGTCATCGGGAAGTCCTCTCCTTTCGGTAGGTCCGGATTCACACCTTGCAGACGAAGCCCATGAAGTACTTCTCGGTGCGCACCTGGACCACCTTGGGGAAGACCGAGTGCAGGATGGCCAGGGCCTGCTCGCTGCGCACCAGCTGGGTGCGGTAGGCGCCGGTCTTGAGCCGGCCGCCGGACGCCCGGATCATCACGGCCGTGCCGAAGAAGGCCGCGGTCCGTCGCAGGTGCTCGACCGCGCCGTAGCGCTTGCGCTGGAACTCGTGGAAGTGGTCGGCGGTCCACAGGTTGCCGATCAGCGTTCCCCCCGGGCGCACGAAGGTCCTGAGCCGGGTGAGCACCTCGGTCACGTCGCCGAGGTGGTGGATCGCGTCCACGCACATCACCAGGTCCGAGGTGCCCAGGCCGTTGTCGGCCCAGAAGTCGCCCTGCACCAGACGCAGGTTGTCGTGCCGCACCCGTTCGCCGGCCCGACGCAGCCCCTCGGCCGAGATGTCCAGCGCGGTGATCTCCTGGGCCTTGGTGTGCTCCGCGGCCAGCGCGGTGAACTCCCCGGTGCCACAGGCGAACTCCAGCACCCGTTCGGCGCCGCCGCCGTGATCGCGCAGGAAGTTGGCGATGGTCTCCTTCTGCCGCAGGAAGTCGCCGCGCAGCAGCGGATGCTGCTCGGCCGACTCCCGGTCCCAGAAGCGCGCGGCCCAGTAGTCCTTGCCGTTGGGTGGGATGCCGGTCAGGATCGACTTTCCCGATTGGGCGAGCAGCTCAGCTAGCATGGTCAGCCTTTCGCAGTGAGATGGGTTCGGCGAGCCGTTGCGGCCGCGACGGCGTGGCCTGCCAGGCCGCGGCCACCCCGTCGAGCAGTGACGTGCGCGGCCGCCAGCCGAGGGTCCGTTCCGCCTGCCGCACGTCGAGCCAGACGTGGTCGCGGTCGAAGGGCCGGCCGGGCAGCAGCCGCACCGGCAGCCGCACGTCGGCCACGTCCTGGACCACCTGGGCCAGTTCGGACAGCGACGTGCTGACCCCGGAGCCGATGTTGAGCACCAGCGGCGAACCGGGGGCCACGGCCGCCCGGCCGACCGGCGACCGCACCAGGCACAACGCCTCCACGACGTCGTCGACGTAGACGTAGTCCCTGGTGTTGTCGGGATTTCCGATGAGCGTGAGCGGCTCACGGCGGGCGGCCGCCGCCAGCCAGTAGGCCAGCACACCCTGCCCGGAGCCCACGGCCTGGCCGGGCCCGTAGACGTTGGACAGCCTGAGCACCACGGCCGGCAGGCGATCGGCGTGGTTGAGCAGTTCATGTTCCAGCGCGAGCTTCGCCGCGCCATAGGATCCGTTGGGGCGCAACGGATCGGTCTCCGCGTAGGGCGCCGGACAGGAGGGGGAGTACACGGTGCCGCCGGAACTGGTCAGGACGACCGTCGGCGGCGAGTCCAAGCCGCTCAGCCGCTCGAGCAGCGTGCTGAACAGCTCGTGGTCGGCCGCCGCCCATTCGGGATGTCGCTCGCCGAGCGCCGGATTGATGCTGCTGGCGAGGTAGAAGACGATGTCGGCCCGGTGCAGCGGGTGGGCCACGTCGTTGTCGAGCATGAACCGGGACCGACGGGTCAGGCAGGCGGTGTTGACCTCGGCCCGTAGCAGCGCGGCGGCCAGGCGGCGGCCGACGAACCCCGCGGCGCCGACCACCGCGACCCGCTGGAGGGACCGCGCTTGTTCGCGTACCAGCTTCACCAATGTGCACCGTCCAGGTTGGCCGACGATTGCCGGCCGAAACGTATGAGCGGCCGGTCGACTGCCCGTCCACACGGCTTCGAGCGCCTCCTGAGTGAGGGAGCCCACGCTGTCGCCGACAACGACGTGATGCGAGGCGACGACCGCGGAGTGTGGGTATGCGTGTGTTGGTGACCGGTGGCGCCGGTTTCATCGGCCGTCACGTGGTGGAGGCGCTGGTGGCGCAGGGGCACGAGGTTCGGGTGCTGGACGCGCTGCTGCCCGCGGTGCATCCGAGCGGACAGCGGCCGGCGCTGCCCGACGGCGTGGAGTTCATCGCCGGAGACCTGCGCTCGGCCGCCACGGTCGACGAGGCCCTGCGGGGCATCGACGTGGTCAGCCACCAGGCGGCCATGGTCGGCCGCGGCCGGGAGATCCGGGATGTGGTCGAGTACGTGGGCTGCAACGACCTGGCCACCGCGACCCTGTTGGCGGCCATGGTGCGGCGGGGCATGACGCGGCTGGTGCTGGCCAGTTCGGTGGTGATCTACGGCGACAGCCGGTACCACTGCTCGACCCACGGCCGGGTCTACCCGAGCCGGCGCACCCGGGACGATCTCGACAGCGGCCGGTTCGAGCCGGTCTGCGACCGGTGCGGCGAAGCCGTGGTCGCGAGTCCGGTCGACGAGGACGATCTCCTCGATCCGCCGCGCAACGTCTACGCGGCCACCAAGCTAGCCCAGGAGCATCTGGTCGGCGCCTGGGCCCGGGAGACCGGGGCGCAGGCGGCCGCGCTGCGCTATCACAACGTGTACGGGCCGCACATGCCCCACCAGAGCCCGTATTCCGGAGTCGCCGGCGTGTTCCGCACCGCCGTCGCCGACGGTGTGCCGGCGCGGGTGTACGAGGACGGCAAGTCGCTCCGGGATTTCGTGCACGTCCGAGATGTCGCCTCGGCGAACGTGGCGGCGCTGCGCTACGAGGGCAGGGGACTGCGTGCCTTCAATGTCGCCAGCGGCAGCCCGCATTCCATTCTGGACGTTGCCAGCGCCATCGCGGCCACGGCCGGCACGCCGGCGCCGGTCGTGACCGGCGAGTACCGGATCGGCGATGTCCGACACATCGTGGCCTCCCCGCGGCGGATCAGGCAGGAGCTGGACTGGCGGCCGAGCGTCGAGTTCGCCGACGGCATGCGTGAGTTCGCCACCGCCGCGATGCGGATCGGAGCCTGACATGACCGAGCTGAGCCGCAGAACGTTCCTCGGTGGCGTCGCGACCGCGGTGATCCTGCCGACGGTGGCCGGTGTGGCCTCGGCCGACGGCGCGTCCCCCTTGCGGGCCGTCGACCTCACCACCGAGCACACCGTGAATCCGCTGGGCATCGACGCCGCCCGGCCGCGATTGGGCTGGAGGCTGACCGCGGACGGTGTCGGTCGCCGCCAGTCCGCGTATCAGATATGGGCGGCGAGCAGCCCCGATCTGCTCGCCGCCGGCCGGCCGGACGTGATGGACACCGGGCAGGTCGCCTCCGCCGCGCAGACCGCGGTGGCCTGGCCGGGGCCGCAGCCGGTGAGCAGGACCCGTTACCACTGGATGGTCCGGGCCTGGGACGAGAACGGACTCGTCGGGCCGTGGAGCGACACCGCCTGGTTCGAGTCGGCGCTTCTGTCCAAACAGGACTGGACCGCCGACTGGATCGGCAGCGGCATCGCGGTGCCGGCGCCGCTGAACCTGGCCGCCTACGAGCAGGCCGTGCCGCTGCAACCGGGACACACCCTTGGCCAGAGCTTCACGTCGTCGACCGGGGTCGCGTCGGCCGCCGCGCTGGTGTTCGTCTCCTCGGCCACGGCGGGCTGCACCGTGACGATCCGGCGAGACGGGCCGGCCGGCGCGGTGCTCGGCCAACGCGCCGTCACCGGGCTCACCGGCATCGCCCGGCCCACCGTCGATCTCGACACCGTCGCACCGGCCGGCGTGTTCTACCTCGAACTGTCCGATGTGGTCGGTCAGCTCCTGTGGACCGGCGCCCTTTCCGACGTCGTGCCCGGCGGCTCCGCCTTCACCGATGGGCAACCGGTGGCTGGGGACCGGTCCTTCGCCGTCCTGCCGCCGCCACCGCCGGCGAATCCGTTGCTGCGTAGTGAGTTCGACGTGACCGGGCCGGTGGTCAGCGCCCGGCTGTACGTGGTCGGGCTGGGCTACGCGCTCGGCTGGATCAACAACCAGGCCGTCAGCGCCGCGGTGCTCAGCCCCAGCTGGACCGGCTACGGCCAGCGGGTCGCCTACACCACCCATGACGTCACCGGCCAGCTGCGGCCGGGCCGCAACGCGATCGGATTCGCGTTGGGACGCGGATTCTTCGCCAGCCGAATTCCCGACGCCAAGGACTGGTACCTCACGCCCGGGGTGGCCGAACCGGTGCTGCGGGCCCAGTTGGAGATCCGCTACGCCGACGGCAGTCGGGCCACGGTGCGCTCCGGCACGGACTGGCAGGTGACCGAGGGCCCAACCACCTATGACGGTGTGTACGCGGGGGAGTCCTACGACGCACAACGGGCCGCCGCGTTGCAGGGGTGGACCTCGGCCGGGTTCGCGGCGACCGGTTGGCGGGCCGCGGCCAAGGCCGCCGCCCCGTCGGGGCAGTTGTGGGCTCAAGTCGGGGACGTGATCGGAGCGGACGCACCCGTGGCGCCGGTCAAGGTCTACCACCCGGTCGCCGGTGTCTGGGTCTGTGACTTCGGGGTCACCATGAGCGGTTGGGCCACCGTGCGGACGACCGCGGCGGCTGGGACCGTGATCAAGGCGCAGTACGGCGAGAAGCTCGGCGCCGACGGCCGGGTGTTCGTCGGCGCCGCGGGCAGCGCCGACAATCCCTCCATGGTCGGCCGGTTCCAGCAGGACCGGTACACCGCTCGGGGCGGCGGCCAGGAGGAGTGGACGCCCTCGTTCACCTTCAAGGGATTCCGCTACCTCGAAGTGTCCGGTGTGGACACTCAACCGGACGTGGTCGCCATACCGGTGCACAACCAGGTGGCCAGCACGATGGCGCTCGATCCGGGCGATCCCACGTATCGGCAGATCAGCGACGCGTTCGGCCGCACCGTGCTCAACAACCTGCACAGTGTTCCCTCGGACACGCCCGCCTACAGCAAGCAGGGCTGGACCGGGGACGCCCACTTCGCCAGCCAGGGCATGCTCTACGGATACGGCCTGGCCGGCCTGTTCGACAAGTGGCTTGAGGACATCCGGCTCACCCAGCAGGCCAACGGGCTGATCGGGGTGGTCGCCCCGATCAGCGGGCAACCCTCGTTCTACACGCCGACGTGGACCGGGCTGTATCCCCACCTGGTGCGCCGCTACTGGCTGGCCTACGGCGACCTGTCGGTGCCCGACCGGCATTTCGACGCGGTGCGGGCGCACGTGGACTACCTGGTCGCCAACCTGAGCGACGGCCTCGCCAACGACTCGCTGGCCGACTGGATGTCGCCGGGCCACAGCACTCCGCCCGAGGGTGGCCAACTGGTCGGCACCGCGTATGTCATCAAGGCACTGCGGGACGGCAGCGCCGTCGCCGACGCGCTCGGCGAAACCGATCAGGCGGCGCGTTGGCGAGCCACGGAGGCAGACCTGACCACCAGGTTCAACACCGCCTTCCTCGACCCCGCGGCCGGGATCTACCGCACCGCGGTCGACGTCGGCTACCGGCAGACCTCGAACGCCGTGCCACTCGCCTTCGGGCTGGTGCCCGTCGATCACGTCGGTCCGGTGCTCGGCAACCTGATCGCCGACATCACCAACCGGGGTGGCCATCTGAACACCGGGTGCGCCGGCACGGCCGCGCTGCCCTACGCGCTGAGCGACAACGGGCGGGCCGACGTCGCCCACACCCTGCTCCGCCAGCGTGACTACCCGTCGTTCGGCTACTGGTTCGACCAGGGGGCGACCACGCTGTGGGAGCAATGGGAAGCGACGGCCCGCTCGCACGACCACTATTTTCTGGGATCGCCGGTGCAATGGCTGGTGGAGCGGGTGCTCGGGGTCGAGGTGCTCGAGCCGGGCTGGGCGCGGTTCCGAGTGGCGCCGCGGGCGTTCGGAGCGGCCCCCGCCGCGTCGATCTCCCTCGACACAGTGCGTGGACCGGTGCGTGTCGCCTGGCGCGATGATGCGTCGTTCGCGCTGGACCTGGAGGTGCCGGTCAACGCCGTGGCCGAGGTGACTCTGCCGGACGGCTCGACCAGGGAACTGGGATCGGGCACGTATCACCTGTGAGGTGTCGACACGCGGGTCGATCGAGTGGCGCGCAGGTAGACGGGGATGGCGATGCCGATCAGCGCGGACACGGCGCTGCCGATGATCACCGGCGTCTCCCACGACGGCAGTAGCGCGGTGGGGTCCACAGTGGACGTGACGACGGCGACGCCGAGGCCGGAGCCGAGGTAGCGGGCGGTGTTGTTGGTGCCGCTGCCCATGCTGGCGTGGTGGGCCGGGACGGTGGCCACGGCCTGCCCGCCGAGGGCGGCGTTGAGCATGCCGGTGCCGACGCCGGCGACGGCGAAGCCGGGGAGCAGCCGGACCAGGGTGTCGCCGTCGTGCAGCGGTCCGAGGGCGGCCAGGCCGGCGCCGATGATGATCAGCCCGATGGCCAGTTGCGCGTCGGGGCTGATCCATCGGCGCAGGTGCCGGGCCAGCACGGCGGTCACGACGCTGATCCCGGCCCAGACCACGAGCGGGACGGCGCCGGCCAGCGCGGAGCCCCGGCGCCCCGTCGACGAGAACCTGAGTCTCACCCAGGATCGTGCGCCTGTAGTCCACCAGCGCCCCCTTCGCTGGCCCTGTGGGTCCCCTGTTTCACGGTAGCCCGGCTGAACCGACGCGGGTTGGCGTATCGGGCGGTGTTCGCCTGAAAGGGGACTGTCCACCGTACTGAAAGGTAACCGTCCACTCAGGAAGGGCGGTCGGCCTGAGCGCTGAAAGCCGCTCGTCCAACACCGCCCCCACGCTCATCGATGCACGAGTTCGGTATCGGTCGAGGCTCTGGGCGCGGAGTTTCTTCTTCCAGGATTGGACCTTGAGGTTGGTGATGTCTTCGAGTGCGGTGTCGTCCCGGCGGTCGCGGACGTGGTTTTTGATGATGCTGCGGTAGTTGTCCTCGGTGCAGGAGTCGATATCCTGCGCGTCGAGCTATTCGTGGGTGTCGAGGAACTCGCCGAGGGTGGTCTTGCCGGCGGCGGGGTCGCGCCATTGGCCGCGTCGTTGGTCGGACTCCATGTCGTCGGCGTGGTTCTGTGCGGCGGATTCGGAGGCGAAGCCATTGACCGAGCTGATGGTGTTTGACACCGCGACCGGGACGGGCAGTGCCGTCGCAGTCAGTCCTTGGCGTCACCAGCCTGCCCGCGACCAGGGCCGACGCCACACAGATCGCCCTGCACGTGCTCAACCACTGGCAGATCGAGAACAGGCTCCACTACGTCCGGGATGTCACTTACGGTGAAGACGCTTCCCGGGTCCGCATGGGCAACGCCCCGCGGGTGTTGGCCAGTTTCCGCAGCCTGGCGGTCAGCCTTCTACGCCTGGCGGGCCACCGCAATATCGGTGCCGCGCTCCGTGCGACCGCGCGAGATGTCACACGGCCACTCGCACTGTTGGGAATCCGGGCTTGACCAGCATTAACGACTTTGCCGGGCCCCTGACCCGTATGGCCAAGCGCCAAGTCGGCTTGCGTCAACGGGTTGAAGCTGATCGGCGGGGGTCGGCGAAGCCGAGGCTGACGTAGCCGGGAGCGCGTTTGGCCAGTGACGATGCCAGGACGCCGGTGTTGACGTCGTGGTAGTCATGGACCTCGGCAGTGGCCTTGCCGGGGGAGGCGCGGAGGATACGGCCTGCGTATTGGACCAGGCGTCCCTTGAACGCGATCGGAGCGGCGAGGAACAGGGTGTCCAGCACGGGGCAATCGAATCCTTCACCGACGAATGGCCCGGTGGCGACGACCAACAGCGGCGTCTTCCCAACCGGAGCGTGGAGCCGGCTGAGGGCGTCTCGTCGGGCGGTGGCGCCCATGCCGCCGCGCAGTACGACGGGGTCGAGCGACCGTTGCTGAAACCGGTCAGCGAACCGTTCGACATGGGCTGTCCACTGGGTGAGCAGCAAGCAGTGCCGGCCCCGTTCCAGTGCGGCCCTCACGTCGTTGACGACCTGTGTGAGGCGGACGTCATCGGCCACGAGATCACGGTAGATGGCCGCCATGCCGCCAGGCTTCGTCGGGTCGGCGTCGCCGCGGTAGCGGTAGACGGTGTCGTGCACATGGAGTACCGGTATCGGACGCTGGGCGGTCTTGTCGAGTTCGAGCTGGGGCGCACTGTCCTTGTGTGCTGGTGTGGAGTGAGTGATGGTGTGGCGCACCGGCCCGAGCTGCAACGCGATGAGGTCGTCGAGTTTGTCACGACGGTACGGCGTCGCTGTGAGTCCGAGCCAGCGTCGGGCCGGGATCTGCTTGACGGCATGCTCGAATGCCGCGGCGGGGATGTGATGGCACTCGTCCACAACGATCAACCCATAGTCGCTGGTCAGCTGCTCGATGTCGGTCTTGCGGGCCAGGGTTTGCAGCATGGCGATATCGACCACGCCACGGGTCTTGTGGCGACCGCCGCCGAGCTGGCCGGCCTTGACACCCAGCATTTCGCTGATGCGCGTGCGCCACTGGTCGGCCAGGGCCTTACGGTCGACCAGCACGAGCGTGGAGGTCGCATGGGCGGCGATCACCGCGCAGGCCATCACGGTCTTACCCGCGCCCGGCGGCGCGACCAGCACACCGAGGTCGTGGTCGCGTAGATCGTCTACGGCGTCCTGCTGCTCGCCGCTCAGCGTGGCGGCGAAGGTGAACTCCCGCGACTCACCGGGCTGCCGCTCGTCGGTCACCTCGAGGCGGCTGCCTGCCTGCTCGACCAGCGCGGCCACCGTGTCCCGCAGTCCGCGAGGCACGATGAGCCCGCCGTCTAGGGTTTCGTCGTAGCTGCGCAGGAATCTCGGTGTGTCCCAGGTGGACATTCGGAGGCGCTGGCGCTCGTAGAACAGTGGGTTCGTCATTGACGCGGCGTGCTTCAGCGTGGCGTGCAACGCTGGGGTCAGCTCGTTTGATTCCAGGCGGATTCCCGACCTGAGCCGGGCATGCACAATAGATGGCGCAGTGGCACGGATCCGGGTCGAGACCGCGGTGCCGATCTTGTCGATGCTGGTGCCGACGGTGATTCCGCCGGCGCGGCGCGCGACCCGATTGACCTCGGCCGGGCTCATTCGGCCGAGTGAGGACAGGTAGGCCCACTGGTCGTCGTGCGGTTCCATCGTCGCCAGGTCGAGGAATACCGTTGCCCCGTCCTGGCGGGCCTTGCCCTGCAATGGTGCGGCGATCAGGTTCCCCACACCGCCGGAGGGCAGCACGTCCTGCGACGGGAAGAGCCGGTCGTAGCTGGCCAGGTCCATGCGACCACGCACCGCCATCGCCTCCCGCAACAGGGCTGTGCCGAGTCGGCGAGCGGTCTCCGCGGGCACAGGGGCGGTGAAGAACACCCACGCGTGCGCGCCCACTCCCGAGCGCGATACCTCCAACGCTGCCGGTGCCGACCACGCCCTGGCGGCCTTCAGGTAGGCCAGTGCGTCCAGCATCGCCATCGGGCCGTCGAAATCAGCCGCAAGCCACCAGCACAGATCGCCGTCCAGTAGCGGATACAGCCCGACACGCACGTCACCGGTCAGATGTGCGCGCAATACGTCCTTGCTCAGCGGCAGATAGTCGCGGTCCTCATGACGAACGCCTTTGCGCCATCCGCCACGTGTCGCTGGCAGCCAGCCCGCCTTGCCCGTACGCGTGTTCTCCCACCGCGTGGCGTAGACGTCGGTGCGAGCGGCGAACAAGGCAGCGAAGAAATCGACCTTCGACTCCGGGGCCGACCGCCGGTCGACCGGGCCGGGGTGCGCCTCGAAGATACCGGTCTGCACCGGGCCGGGCGGAGCCGCCTGTTTGGGTGTCAGCTCCAGCAGCCGCAGCAACCGCGCGTTTTCCGCGCGCAATCGCGTTGTCACGGCACGGAGCTCGGCGAGTTCCTCGGCGAGCCCCGCGACCGTCGCTGGCTGGAGATCGTCGTCCACGGAACCCACCGTAGCTCCGATGGTCAGATGCCCGCCTTTGTGAGGCGTTGGATGAGGGTGGGTTTGCGCGCGTGTGTTTGCCGCAAGGCGTTGGTGCGCAACGTGAACGTGTCGTAGCGGTCCTCGCGTTCGGCCAGCGCCCGCAGATCGGTGAGCAGGGTGACGGCGGCGTCGTACTCGGCCGGTTTCCGGGTGGCGATCAGCGCGTCGACGCGCGACCACGCGGCGTCTTCCTCGTCGGCCAGTTTGTCGAGTCGTTGTTCGCGGGCCTTTAGGCGCGCCTGTTCCCGGCGTGCCTCGTCTTTGGCGCGTTGGGCGGCGGCTTTGCGTTCACGGTCGGCTCGTCGCCGCGCCGCGTCGTCGAGCAGGTCGGCCACGGTCCGGCGGGCTGGGACGGGGCTGGTGGGGGCGGTGTCGCCGCGGAAGCGGCGCAGCAGCTCCATCCGCACTCGCGCGGCCTCGCCCTGCGCGACCCGTGCCAGGAGCCGGTCCTTCTCGGCAACCGGTAGGCGGGCCACCCAAGCGCCGAGGTCTTCGGAATCGTCAGTGGTCTGCTCCAGCGGTGGAGAAGCCTGGGCCGCGATCGCGATCAGGTCGTCGTCGAGGCGCAGGAAGTCGGCCAGCGCCCGCTGCGCCGCGGTGAGCGCGCCCAACCCGGGTGGAACCGGTGGTTCGAGATCGTCGTCGGCGTCGCGGTCGAAGACGTCTTCGTCGCGTTCCCATGCGCCGTAGGCGGCCAGCCAGGCGAGATAGAGCGGTCGGAGGTCACCGGCGGCGAGTTCGGCGCGGACTCCGACGATCCCCGACAGGAGCGTTTCAGGGTCGTAGTCGAAGTCGAACTCACCGGCGTGGTCCGTGCTGGTGAGTTCGAGCAGGGTGAACTCGTGCGTGGTCCAGGCACTGACCTGGTCGCCGACGCAGTAGTCCTCGACGACGACCTGATCGAGCAGGTCGCAGGGCAGACGGAACATCACCCGGTGGGTGCCCCAGTTGGCCACGTACAGGTGCGCGTCGTAGTAGCGCTCCATCAACCGGCTAGGACTGCCCTTGAAGTTGCCCCAGTGGTACTCGTTCACGAAACTGGTGGCGGTGATCCTCGCCCGGGTGGACAGCGCCCGGACCTCGACCTGCTCGGCATCGTCGAGCGGGCGGTCGATCGCCAGGAACTCGTAGTACTGGTACTCGCTCACTGCCCGTCCAGTCGGTCGGCAGGGGTGAAGGGTTCTGCCCGGAACGTCGAGTCGTCGCCCAGGTGGAAGAACAGGTGGCCCTCGATCGTCTCGTCATCGACGAGAACGGCCCAGCCGCGTCCGCTGACCTGGTCGCCCTCGTCGACGCCTTCCCAGGTGAACTCGACACCGGGCCGGCCGTCCCGTTCGATCGGGCGGCAGTCCAGCCAACCGCGGACGGCGATGAAACCGAAGTCGCCGGTCCCGTTCCTGCCGAACGCGATGAACCCCGGTTCGGCTAGGTCGATGGCATCGCGGTCCCAGTTGCTCATCTCCACGATCCGCCACCGGCCGGTCATCCGCGCCATGGACTTCGAAACACCCCTTGCCATGAGGCGTCAGCGTAGCCATCGCGGGAGGGTCTGCTCGAGGCACCGCCGTTCATGGCGCACCGGCTCATCGCCGGCATGCCGAGGCGGAGGTCGTCCGCGCGGGTCGCGGGTGCGGACGCCACGTCTTCGAAGGCGGTTGGAGGACGATGGTTGGGTCGACGCCCAAGTGCGTGCCGATTCGTGCGCGGGACCGGCCGAGGGGGTAGAGGTGGATAGCGGCCGAGGTCGGACCCGTTCGGCTCCGGGCTGGGCCTGTCTCCGTCGGTCCATGTCGGCCCGCCAGGGTCGCTAGGGCGAACGACGGGAGCGGTGACGGGGTGCCCGCCCGGGTGTTTCTTGGGAGGCAAGCAATTCGCCGACCTGGCCGTGGTCACCTAGCTGACCGAGTCACCCGCTCTCCGTCCGAAGTGGACATACCTTCGGTGTGGGCCACCCGGCGGCTTTTCCCGTTGCCGGATTTGTGGCTGGATGGGCGTCGAGCCATGGTTCGCGGCCCTTGCCGCCCGCCGCGCCGGACGCGGCGACCCCTGCTACGCCGAAGAAGGTGATGGCACCATGCCTCGCTTGTCCCTCCTTGCCGCCACGCTCCCGCCTGTGGTCGTCGCCGCCCTGCTCGCGACTGCGGGCCCGGCGTCGGCCAACGTGGCGGTCACCCAGGTCAGCGCCGACCCGTTCACCGACGCGCAGGCCCAGCACCGCACCGAGGTCGAGCCGGACACGTTCGCCTTCGGCTCGACGATCGTGTCGGCGTTCCAGGTCGGCCGGGTCTCCGGCGGCGGCTCGTCCAACATCGGGTTCGCGACCTCCACCAACGGCGGGGCCAGCTGGACGCAGGGGTTCCTGCCGGCCACCACCGGCAACTCCGGCGGCCCGTGCGGCCAGATCAGCGACGCGTCGGTGGCCTTCGACGCCAAGCACAACGTCTGGCTCATCTCCTCGCTGGGCGTCAACTGCCCCGGCACCCCGGTGCTGACCAGCCGCTCCACCAACGGCGGCCTGACCTGGAGCAATCCGGTCACCACGGCCACCGGATCGAACGACAAGAACTGGATCGTCTGCGACAACACCGCCACCAGCCCGTTCTTCGGCAACTGCTACACCGAGTACGACGTCACCAGCTCCGGCGACGCGCTGCGGATGAAGACCTCCGCCGACGGCGGCCTGACCTGGGGACCGGCCAGGGCCACCGGCAACAACGCCACCGGCCTCGGCGGCCAGCCGATCGTGCGGCCCGACGGCACGGTGGTCGTGCCGTACCTGTCGCTGAACGACCAGATCCGCTCGTTCACCTCGGCCAACGGCGGGGCGAGTTGGAGCAGCACGGTGCTGGTGGCCAGCGTCAGCCGACACACCGACGCCGGCAACATCCGCACCGAGGCGTTGCCGTCGGCGGAGATCGACTCCGCCGGCACCGCCTACGTGGCCTGGTCGGACTGCCGGTTCCGCTCGGGCTGCCCGGCCAACGACATCGTGCTCAGCAAGTCGACCAACGGCGCCACCTGGACGTCGCCCACACGGGTGCCGATCGACGCCACCACCAGCACCGTCGACCACTTCGTGCCCGGCATCGGCGTCGACCCGTCGACGGCCGGCGCCAGTGCGCGGATCGGCCTGACCTACTACTTCTATCCCACCTCGAACTGCACCGCGTCGACCTGCCGGCTCGACGTCGGCTTCATCTCCTCGACCAACGGCGGCACGAGTTGGAGCGCCGCCACCCAGGTCGCCGGTCCGATGACGCTGTCCTGGATTCCCAACACCTCGCAGGGCCGCATGTTCGGCGACTACATCTCCACCTCCGTCCGGGCCGGAGGTAATGCCTTCCCCGTTGTCCCGATCGCGTCCGCGCCCACCGGGTCGACGTTCGCGATGGGCATGTTCGCGCCGACCGGCGGCCTGGCGATCACTGGTGGCACCGTGCGAGCTACTCCCGCAACCGAGTCGCAGTCCACTCAGCAGGCTGGTGTGAGCACGGCCTTCTAGGGTGCTGACGGATGTCGCACGTGGGCCGCCGCCGTTGCGCTTCGACACGAACAGCGCGGTCAACATGATGAGGTCGCCGCACGGTTCACGACCGGGCACCGTGCGGCGCCACTCCTGATGACGGTGTTACCGGCCGCTAATCCGGCGTCGCTAAGCTGCGCCGGTGCCCGCCGTTCCACGCCCCGCAGACCCCGCGCTCCGCGCGCTGCGGGGCTGCCTGCTGGCCGGCGCCTCGACCGCCCTGACCATCGCCGCGCACGCCGCGGCCGGCGGCGGAGTCCCCGACATCGGTCTCTTCCTGCTGCCGACAGTGCTGCTCGCCGGCGCCGGCACGATCCTCGCCGAGCGGGTCCGCACCCGTGGCGTCCTGATGGTGGTTCTCGGCAGCACCCAACTGGCCGTGCACAGCCTGCTGTCGATGAAGGCCACCAGCCACGAGATGCTGCTGGCCGGCCGCGCGGTAGCCGGGCCGGTGTCGATGACGATCGCCCACGTGCTGGCCACCGTCATTTTCGCGGTCATCCTCACCCACGCCGACGCGGTCCTGGCCGCCGTCGTCGACGCGCTCTCGGCGGCCCTGCCGCGGCGAATCCCCACGCTGCCGGCGTGGGCACCGGTGGCCATGCCCGTGACCACCGAGCGGCCCCGCACCGAGGTCATGGTTGTGCTGCGGCGGGTCCGAGCCCGCCGCGGACCCCCGTCCGACTCCTGAATTCCCTTACACCCCACCGTACTGACAGGAGTCAGGAGCAATGTCACTTCGTTCACCCTCGCACGCGCTCACACGGCTCGGCGCCGTCGCCGCCGTCACGCTCGCCGTCGTCCTACTGGGCGCCGGAAGCGCCGCCGCACACGTGGAAACCGACCCCGGCCAGGCCACCAAGGGCGACGACGCCACCATCACCTTCCGCGTGCCCAACGAGGAGGAGACAGCCGGCGTGGTCAAGCTGGAGGTCAGCTTCCCCCTTGACCATCCGGTGGCGGAGGCCCGCACGTCCCCGATGCCGGGCTGGACGGCCAACGTCACCATGACGACGCTGCCCACCCCGGTGCACCAGAACAACTCCGACGTCAAGGACGCCGTGCAGACCGTCACCTGGACCGCCGACCCCGGCAACCAGATCAAGCCCGGCGAGTTCCTGCGGTTCTCGGTGCTGGCCGGCCCGCTGGCCGACAACGCCGACGAACTCACGTTCAAGGCGCTGCAGACCTACAGCAACGGCGACGTGGTCCGCTGGATCGACCCGCCGGCCGCCGCCGGCGCACCCGAGCCCGAGCACCCCGCTCCGACGCTCACCCTCGTGTCCGACAACGCCGATGCCGCTCCGGCCAAGCCGGCCGACGACCCGGCGTCCACATCGGACAGCACCGCTCGCTGGCTGGGCGGCGCCGGCCTGGCGATCGGGATCCTCGGGCTCGCCCTCGGGATCGTCATCGCCGTGCGTGGCCGGCGCGGGACGCCGGCGGAGGACAAGGGATAGCGTCACTCGTGGATGATGTGGCCTCGGTCGGGCGTGGTCTATCTGAGCTGACCGGTCAGATGCCCGCCCGATCGAGGCGGTCGATGAGACTGGGTTTGCGGGCGTGGGTTTTCCGCAGCGCGGAGCTTCGCCGGGTGAACGCGTCACTTCGGCCGTCACGCGCGGCGAGTGCCCGCAGATCGGCGAGCAGGGCGACGGCCTCGATGAACCGCCGCAGCAGCCGGTCCTTCTCGGTGGATGGCAGACCGGCGGTTCGAGCACGGTAGGTTCGGGCGCGGAGGAGGCCGATGAGCGAGGCGGGCGACGCGTTCAGCGTGGACGCGTTCGAGCTGGACGACCGGTTGCGGCTGTTCACCTTCGCGTCGGTGGACAAGCGCGCCGACTATCTGTGGGTGCTGCGTGCGTTCGAGCACGCTCGGGCCAACTACGTGGTCCTGCTGCACGCGACGGACGTGACCACCACCTTGGCCGTGCTGGCGGACAGCCACCCGGACATGCCCGCCATCGCCGGTGACGTCACGCCGCTCCTGGACCAGCTGTACGGCTGGCGGGTGCTGGAGCGCAGCTACGACGGAGCCCGCGCGGCGACGCTGGCCGAGTACCGCAACCGGCACTACGTCAACCAGTTCTCCCAGGCCGGCTACCGCGCCTACCGGGCGGTGGAGGACGTGCTCGGATTCCTTCTGCAAGAGCTACACGTGAACGCGTGCCCTACCAGCTGGTGGAGGGAGACCGGCACTACCGGCCGCCGACCGGCGTCGTCGACATCGGCCGGCCCTGGCCTCTGACCCTCGACCTCGATTCCCTCACCGCACCGCGCTAGACAGGGTGGGGACCCGCGCAGCCGAGCCCGCCCGGCTACTCACCGGCCGCCGACCGGCGTCGTCGACCTGGGGTCCGCGGGGTCAGCAGGTCGCGGTGGCGGCCTCCACGATGAGGTCGGCGACGGCCTTGGGGTGGCTGAGCATCACGACGTGGGAGGAGCCGGGGACCTCGACGACACGGCGGGCCTTGGCACGGGCGTACATCCAGCGTTCGCAGGCGGGCGGGATGGCCTTGTCCTGGCCGGCGACGAGGCCCCAGGAGGGGATGGTGCGCCAGGCGGCGGCCTGCGTGGGGAAGGTGAACGAGTCGGCGTCGAACGGCCGCTGGGTGGCCTGAAGGACGCGGAACGTGGATTCGGGGATGTCGGCGGCGAAGGCGGCCTGGCCGTCCTTGCTCAGGTACAGGTCGGTGCCGGTGGCGCCGTCGGCCTTGGTGTAGGGCACGGGAACGCTGACCGGGCCGACGAGGCTGCCGGGGAACTTGGCGATGAGCTCGCCCTGGGTCTCGCCGAGGTCGGGGGCGAAGGCGGCGATGTAGACCAGGGCCTTGACGTTGTCCTTGCCGGCGGCGGCGTTGGTGATGACGGTGCCGCCCATGGAGTGGGCGACGAGCACGACCGGTCCGCTGATGGAATCGAGCAGGCTCCCGATGTAGGGGGCGTCGGTGGGGATGCCTCTGAGCGGGTTCGAGCCGGCGATCGTGGTGTAGCCCTTGTGCTGCAACTCCTGGATGGTGGCGTTCCAGCACGAGGAGTCGGCGTATCCGCCGTGCACCAGGACGATCGTGGGCTTCGCCTTCGCGGCCGCGGCGGGCGATGCCAGGGGGCCGGCGGCGAGCGCGGCGGCTCCGGCCAGCGCGGCGCCGGCCTTCAGGGCCTGACGGCGGGAAACGTCGGCGCTCATGGGACTCCTCGGGAGATGGGCTGTGGACGCCGAGGACCCTATTTCGGCCGGCCGCGGTGCTGATTGAGTCAAATGACTGTGCGGGTCGCGCTCACGACACCGTCTGGGCCTGACGCGCCGAACGGAGATAGACGGGGATCGCGATGCCGATCACCGCGGACACCGCGCTGCCGATGATCACCGGCGTCTCCCACGACGACAGGAGAGCGGTGGGGTCCACAGTGGACGTGACGACGGCGACGCCGAGGCCGGATCCCAGGTAGCGGGCGGTGTTGTTGGTGCCGCTGCCCATGCTGGCGTGGTGGGCCGGGACGGTGGCCACGGCCTGCCCGCCCAGGGCGGCGTTGAGCATGCCGGTGCCGACGCCGGCGACGGCGAAGCCGGGGAGCAGCCGGAGCAGGGTGTCGCCGTCGTACAGCGGTCCGAGGGCGGCCAGGCCGGCGCCGATGATGATCAGCCCGATGGCCAGCTGCCCGTCGGGGCTGATCCATCGGCGCAGGTGCCGGGCCAGCACGGCGGTCACGACGCTGATCCCGGCCCAGACCACGAGCGGGACGGCGCCGGCCAGCGCGGAGCCGTGCATGCCCTGGTCGACGAGGACCGGCGTGTACGAGGTGAGGGCGATGACCCCGAACCCGGCGGCGAAGGCGGCTGCGGTGACGGTCACGAAGTGCGGGTTGGTGAACAGCCGGATGTCGACCAGCGGCGAAGCGGTCCGCCGCTCGTGGACCGTGAACACGACAAGGACGATCACGCCGGCGGCCAACAGGATCAGCACGGCCGGCTGCGTCCATCCGCTGCGGCCGAGCGTCAGCCCGGCCAGCAGCAGGCTCGGCCCGGCGACCAGGCAGACGGCGGCGAGGTAGTCGATGCGGCCGGTGAACGACCGGGCCGGATTCGCCGGCAGCGCACGGGCGAAGACGATCAACGCCAGGCTGAGCGCCCCCACGATCAGGTAGGGCACGCGCCACGGGCCGACGAGAGCGGTGAGCACCGGCCCGACCAGGATGCCGCAGCCCAGGCTGGCGCCCCAGATCCCGGTGGCGCGGGTGCGGCGATGCCCGGGCGGCGTGACCTGGGCGATCAGCCCGAGGCTGGTCGCGATCAGCGCCGCCGCGCCCAGGCCCTGGCCGACGCGGCCGACGATGAACACGATCGGATCGGCCCAGGTCGCGCCGAGAACGAGGAACAGCGCCTGGGCGCCGGCCCCGATCGCGAACACGACGCGGCGGCCCAGCCGGTCGGCCAGCGCGCCGCTGATCAGCAGACCGGCGCCGAGGCCGACGCTGGCCGCGGCGAGCATCCAGGTCCGCTCGGTGACGCCCGCGTCCAGCGTCCGGGCCAGCTCGACCAGGGTGCTCATCGGCATGGTGAACATGACCATGGCCAGCACCGTGGCCAGGCAGCTGACGGCCAGCGTGCGGCGTTCTTCCATGCATCGGACGCTACCACCTATTTATACCGACCGACATAGAGATAGGGTGGCCGACGTCCTGATGGAAGGCGGTCTTTAGGCGTTTTTGGCGCTGTTGTCCGGTGATTCGATGCACGGCCCGTCTGACGGGTGGCCTAGATCTAGGTATGCTGAGCGACATACTTCACGCGAGAGGATCACCGCCATGCCGTTCGTGACCATCGACCTGCTCCGCGGCAAGCCCGCCGGCCATCTGGCCGCCGTCTCCCAGGGTGTGCACGACGCCCTGGTCGAGGGCCTGGGCATGGTCCCGGAGGACCGGTTCCAGCTCATCCGCCAGCACGAGCCCGCGGAAATGGTGTACCCCAAGGACTTTCGCGGCGGTCCCCGGTCCGAGGACTTCCTGATCGTGACGATCACCGACGGCCTGCCGCGCGGCGACGACAAGAAGAAGGCGTTCTATCGGGCGTTGGTGCGCAACCTGGAGGCCGACCCCGGCGTGCGGTCGGCGGACGTGTTCGTGATGATGCACGTGACGCCGCCGATCAACTTCTCCTTCGCCGACGGCATTCCCGCCACTGAGATCGTCGCGCGCGAGGCGCTCGACCGCACGGCGACGGCGCCCGAGGGTTCGGGGGAGTGAAGGCGTTCGACACCGCCACCGTGCTATGACGGGCGGTATATCCCGGCGGTAGTTCAGTTAAGGTGGAGGTATGGCGAGACGGTCGGACAGCCGGCAGCGCATGGTGGCGGCCGCGCGGCAGCTCATCCGCGAACGGGGCTACCACGCGATGGCGCTGTCGGACGTGGTGGAGCGCAGCGCCGCGCCCCGCGGCTCGCTCTACCACCACTTCCCCGAGGGCAAGGTCCAGATGGCGGCCGAGGCGGCCGACTGCCACGCCCAGGAGCAGGTGAAGGAGATCAACCGCATCGCCGCCTCCTCGTCATCGGCCGAGGACCTCGTGACGGCCTACCTCGACCTGGCCCGCGACGGCATGGTCGCCAGTGGCTATCAGCGTGGCTGTGCCGTCGCCCCGCTGGTGATCGAGGCGAGCGGACAGGCCCGGGACCTCGACGCCGTGACCCGCCGCTCGTTCTCGATCATCATTGAGGGCATGGCCTTCCAACTCGTCGTCCTCGGCGTCCAGACCGCGGCCGCGCGGGAGCTCGCGCACGCCGCGGTGGCCGGGGCCGAGGGCGCTCTGGTGACCTCCCGCGCCCTGCGCAGTCCGGAGCCGTTCGACGCCGTGAAGGCGGTGCTGGTCGAGCGCGCGCGAAGCGTCGCCGTGAGCTAGTGCAGTTCGTCGAACAAGCACGAGGTCAGAACGGGCAGTCGGCTTCACCGACGCCGGGGAGGCGCCAGGGCTCGGCGGTGTCGGGTAGGTCGTCGCCGGGGCGGGTTTGCGGGGACCAGGCCAGGAATCGGGACACGCCGTCGGGCCGGGTGGCGGTGAAGTGGCGGGTGTCGGGGCCGAGCTCCGGGACGGGGCCGTTGTCGTGCCAGACCGCGTCGGGGTGGCCGAGGCGCAGCGCCGGGGTGGGGATGCGCACGCCGCCGACGTCGAGGACCGACGGCGGGACGGCTGCCCACCGGGGAACGCCGTTGCCGAGCAGCTGGCCGAGAACTCGGTCCCACGCGACGACTTCGCCCCGCCAGAGTTGGCGCAGCTGGCGGATCCGGACCCGGTCGAACAGGGTGATGGGCCGGGTGGGCAGGCCGATCTCCCGGCCGGTCAGCTCTTCGAGGTCGATGAGGTCGGCCAGCAACTCGGTGAGCCGCTGCTGCCAGACCAGGTTGTCCCCGGTGGCGCCGGCCAGCGGGAGCTCGACGGACTTGCCTCCCGGCGCGCCGAGCAGCATCGCCCCGGCTCGCACGACCGCCAGCTCGAAGACCTTCGCCGCGTGGGCGGAGCGGAGATCCAGGCGCGCGGGCACCACCCGCACCCGCACGTCGAACTCGCCCTCGGGCAAGGGGGCCATCATGATGCGCAGGATGACCCCGTCGGTGATCAGCAGTCGCAGATCCGTGTTCCTCCCCTCGACCGTCTGGCCCACGACGGGCGCGTCGTAGTCGGCGACGGGGGAGCCGTCGATCGCCTTCAGCTCCACCCGGAACCGTTTGTGCTGGGCGGGATCGAGCTCGGGAAGCGGCTCGAGATCGCTCAGCGGTTCGAGGAGCGAGGGCAGCTCGGGGGCGGGCGGGGGCACGTACACGGTCGCCGGCGGCACGTCGATGGTGAGAGCCCCGGATTCCCGTAGCTGGTCGAGGAAACGCAGGGTCCGCAGCGCGAGGGCGGCGGGCTCGGCGTCGTCGGCGTTCCACGCGGCGTTGAGCTCGGTGAGCTGATCATGTTGCCGCGCGGTCGAAGTCGGCGACTCGTCCAGCAGCCGCCAGACCGCGCTCAGCACCTTCGGGTAGAAGGTCGGCTCCCCGTCGGCGGTCAGCGGCCGCACCCCCTGCTCGATCTGACGAGCGCGAACGAGGAACCGGGCGACGGTGTCGGCGGGCGGGATCGACGTCATGAAGACCATGGTGTCGGAACACGGAGCCGGCGGCGCCGAACGACACGGCCGTTCAGAACCACCGGCTGACGACCTGCGCGAACGAGTCCCGGTCGAAGCCGGGTTCACCCGCCCAGGCGACGACGCCGTCGGGTCGGACGAGCACGGCGGCCAGCCCGAGGTCGCCCTTGGCCGTGCCGGCCACATAACGCAGTCGCCCGAACGAATCCCGCAGACGCTGGTCGGGCTGAAGTCGAGCACGATGCCGCGACCGTCGTGCATCAGGCCGCCGAGACGGGTGCCGTCCGCCAGCTGGAAGTCCGGTGCGTTGCGGCCGACCAGCGGATGCTTGCGGCCGAGGCCTACGACAGCGGCTGGACCCGCCGACGGCCCTGATTCGAGTCGATCCGGCCACGCCGCGCACTAGGAACGGTTGAGCCGATTAGACGTTGACGCCACCAAGGGTCATCGACTAAACCCATTCCGTGACGCCCTTGCGGCGAACGAGGATTGTTCGGCCGACAAATCGTACATACTAGACCGGACCCTCGGGGGTGGCCAGGAATTTCCGGGGGAAT
This sequence comes from Kutzneria sp. NPDC052558, assembly GCF_044547355.1. Classification (NCBI taxonomy): domain Bacteria; kingdom Bacillati; phylum Actinomycetota; class Actinomycetes; order Pseudonocardiales; family Pseudonocardiaceae; genus Kutzneria; species Kutzneria sp. NPDC052558. The sequence continues at coordinate 10,129 of NZ_JBIUAG010000046.1, read as the reverse complement.
CGTCGGCAACCCTCGGGCCGGATGGCTGCTCCCGGGAAGCCTTTCCCGGTAGTCCGGGAAAAGGAAACCCTGTCGCCCGGGAATCCCGCCGGCCACGATTGGTGGGATCACCACGCGTTCTCGATGAACGCCGCCAATCATGCTGGAGGGGAAAACGTGCCCATTCCGCGGATTCTCTTCGCCGTGCCGCTGCTGGCGGCCGGCGTGCTCCTGCCGGCCCTGGGCGCCGATCCCGCGGCCCCGCCCGCCGGGGCGGTCGGCATGGACCACGAAGTGTTCGCCAGCGACGTCGTGACCGTGCGCCAGGGGCAGACCCTCTTGCTGGTCAACAACTCCCGCTGGGCGCACACCATCGGCCCCGGCCGGTCCGGGCACATACTCGACGCCGTCGACGTGCCGATGGCCGGCTACCACCTCATGGAGACCAACGCCGAGTACACGACCGGGAAATGGGACAAGCCCGGCACGTACTACCTGACCTGCTCGGTGCACGACCGCATGACGATCAAGGTCGTGGTCACCGCGTGCACGTGCTGTGAAAACGGTTCGTGCAAGTAGCGGCGCCGAGCCGGAACACCCGTCAGCATCCGGAGAGGAGGTAGCCATGTCGGCCTTCATCAGCACCGTCAAGCACGCTCGGTACGTGATGGGCTCGCTGTCCGCGGTTCTGTTCGCCGCGGCGGTCAGCTCGAACTTCTAACCCTCGAACGGATCGCTCCCGGCCACCGGCTCGGGTTCGGTCCTGCCGCGGACCGGGCGGCGTTCGTCACGAGCGTCGCCCGGTTCCGGCATCGGCACACACGACAAGGAGCGGCAGTGTTCGAGACCGGGGTCAGGCAGTTCAGGATGGCGATGAGCATGGTGCGGGGCCGCCGGCTCAACACGCGCAATCTCGGCCGGCTGGTCGAGGACGCCCTCACCACGCTGGCCGAGTTCGGCGAGCCCGGCGCGGACGTGCAGCAGATCGTCGACGGACCGGCGAGTGATCCGCAGGCCCGATTGCAGTTGGCGAACCAGGGAATCCGGCACACCGCCGCCCGGCTCGCCGCGCAGTCGCCGTTCTACGCCCGCCGGTTCGAGGCGGCCGGCGTGCGGCCGGATCGGCTGGATGTCGCCGGGCTGGGCGCGATTCCCGTGACAGTCAAGAACGACCTGATCGCGCGGCCGGCCGAGTTCCAGTGCGGCGACGTCGCCCGGCACCTGTCCACCCGCACCACCGGCACCACCGGCCGCCCGGCCGAGATCTGGCTCTCCCGCTACGAGATGGAGCTGTGGCCGGCGCTGATCGCCCTGTCCGGGGTGCTCCGCGACGACCTGCGGCCCAGCGATGTCATGCAGGTCAACATCAGTTCCCGGCAGACAGCCGCGGTGCACCTCGACGTCGCGTCCTGCCGGCTGGTCGGCGCCGGCTGCCGTGTGCTCGGCGTCGTGCCGGTGGACGAGGCGCTGGACGCGTTGGCCGACGGCGGATCCACGCTGCTGTCGGCAAGTCCGAGCTACCTCGCCGAAATGCTGGTGGCGGCCCGCCGGCGTGGCCTTGGCCCGGGCGACTTCCGGTTGCGCGGCATCCAGGCCGGCGGCGAGGTGCTCTCGCCCAGCGTCGCCGCGGCCGTCCGGGAAACCTTCGGCGTGCCCGAGATCAGCGACAACTACGGCATGACCGAGGTGATTCCGGTGGCCGCGCGGTCGTGCGGTCAGGGGCACCTGCACCACGACCTCACCACCGGGCTCGTCGAGTACCTGGACATCGAGACCGCCGAGCCGGCCGCGCCGGGGGCGCTGGCGACCATCGTGATCACGCCGTTCTTTCCCTACCGGGACTGCATGCCGGTCTTGCGCTACGACACCCGGGACATGGTCCGCATGCTGCCGGACGAGCCGCTCACCTGCGAGCTGGCCGCCGTGCCGGCCACAAGTCACCTGCTGGGCAAGGCCGATCACCTGATGCGGCTGGGATCCAGCACCGTGATCACGCCCCGGCAGCTGGTCGAGGCGGTGGAGGCGCTGCCCACGCGGCCATGGCCCGCTCGCTTCCGTGCGGACGTCCACAATGGACGGATTCGGCTGACCCTGCCGACCGCCGCGATCGCGGGCCTCGGCGAGGCCGCCGCCGGTCGGCGCCTCGCCGACCTCGGCCTGGACGTCGACCTCGTCATCGTCGGCGACGACCAGGCCCGGTCGCTGCGGCCCGTGCGCAGCGACCTGCACGAGCGGACCTTCGTCGCCGGCCCCGCCCTCATCGGAGCGTGACATGGGCAATGACATTGCGTTCGAGACCGCGTTCCAGTTGGGCGTCGTGCTGATCGGGGCGCTGACGGTCAGCCTGTGCGCGCTGTTCTACCTGCGCCGGGTGCGACTGGAGCGGCCGGCGATCGGCACCTTCAACGGCCGCGACATCGCGATCCTGGTGGTGTTCCTGGCGACCCTGCCGGAGATCTACATCCTGCTGCCCCGCTGGGCGACGACCTGCCTGCTGGCGTTGACCTTCGTCACGTCGCTGTCCATCGGCTACCGGCCGTTGCTGCGGCCGACGACGCTGTGGCTGGGCATCGGGATCCTGGTCGGCCTGAACCTGTGGCTGGGCCGCACGATGCTCGGCACCGTGCTGGGCTGGCAGGTGTTCTGGGCCGAGGGCGACATCATCGTGTTCCTTGGCGCGATCGCGGTGGCCAACCTGTATGTGCAGGGCGGCATGCGGCTGCGGCACGTGGCGTGGTTCGCGCTGGTGCTGGCCGGCTACGACATCGTCTTCACCGCGTTCGTGCCGCTGACCAACGCGCTGGTCGAGGACTTCCTGGGCTATCCGCTGGATCCGTCGGTGGGGATGCGGATCGGACTCTACGACGCGGCCGTCGGCCTCGGCGACCTGTTGATCTACGCGCTGTTCACGCTCACCTCGTACAAGGCCTACGGCTGGCGCGCGGCCCGGGTCGCGCTGGTGCTGATCGCCCTGTTCGGCGGCGTCGTGCCCTCGCTGGCCCCACTGATCATCAATTTCGTCGACGCCCGCGCCGACATCGTGGTGCCGGTGCAGACCTGGTTCGGGCCGGTGGCCTTCCTCGGCTACCTGTGGATGCGCCGCCGCTACGGCCGGGAGCGCACCATGCGGGAGTTCCTGGCCAGTTCCGACGTCGTCGGCCCGGCGAGGACGCCGCTGCTCGCGCAGGGCGTCGGCTAGTCGAGGACCAGGCGTCCATTGTGGACCCTGGTGCCGGACTGCTTGAGCTGGTGCAGCACGGGAACGACCTCGACCTGGTGCACGGCCGGCAGCGCACCGATCCGGCTGGTGACGTACATGTAGAGGTCCTCGGTGTTGCGACAGGTCACCGTGACCAGGAGGTTGGCCGAACCGGTGACGGCGGCGGAGAAGGTGGTCTCCGGATGCAGGGACAGCGCCTGGCCGGTGGCGTCGAGCTCGCCCGGGCTGACGGTGAGCCAGAGGTAGGCGTCGGCGTGGAAGCCGAACTGGGGCGGCGCGAGGTCGACGGCGATGTGCAGCGCGCCGGAGGACAGCAGCTCGTCCAGGCGGCTCGACACCCGAGACTGCGGCCAGCCGGTCGCCCGGGCCAGGGCCACCACGCCCATCCGGCCGTCGCGGTTGAGCTCGGCGAGCAGCGGCGCGTCGTCGTCGCGGATCGGGGTCTGCTCCGCGTCGGCGTCGGGGTGGGTCGGGCGCAGTGCGGCGATCTGCTCGGCGGTGAGCGGATCGTCGTAGGCGAGCCATTTCGTGTCGCTGCTGACGTGCATGTGCAGCACGGCGAAGGCGGTGAAGCTCAGGACCTGGCTGGTGCGCGGCAACTTGGCCAGCACCGAGCTGTGCGATGCGCCCGGGCCGGTGAACGCGACGCAGACGATCTCGGAGCCGCCGGAGGTGGTGCTGACCCAGGCCACGTCGTCGCGGGCGGCGATCGCGTCCGCGAGGGCGTCGGCGGCGTTCGGCCGGCACTGCACCCGGACGAACCACCGCTGCGTCCCGGCGACGCGGTTGCCCAGCTGCGCCCGCACGCGCAGCGCGCCGTCGCTGTGCAGGGTGCGGTACCGTCGGGCGACGGTCTGTTCGGAGACGCCGAGGGCCTCGGCGATCCGGCGGAAGGGGGCGCGGCCGTCGCGCTGGAGGCATTGCACGATCTGCCGGTCGATTCGCTCCATGTTGGCAGATTACTCGCCCGAACGGGTCTGTCATGGAGGTTTGGTGGCGGATTCCGCTCGTGATGCGTGATTCCCGATATTGCCGGATCATCCTTGAACCATGAACCACACCGTCCACTTGGCGGACGACCTGAGCCTGACTCGTATGGGATACGGGGCGATCCAGCTGGCCGGCCCGATGGCCTGGGGGCCGCCGAAGGACCGGGACGCGGCCGTCGCCGTGCTGCACGAGGTCGTCGCGCTCGGCCTGACGCACATTGACACCAGCGACTACTACGGCCCGCACACCGTCAACGAGCTCATCCGTGAGGCGCTGCACCCCTACCCGGCCGGCCTGCACATCGTGACCAAGGTCGGCGCCCGGCGCGGCCCGGACAAGTCCTGGCCGGCCGCCATCACGCGGGACGCGCTGATCTCGGCGGTGCACGACAACCTCGGGCACCTCGACCTGCCGTCGCTCGATCTGGTGAACCTGCGGATGACCGACACCACGGCCGCCGCCGACATCGTCGAGCCGTTCACCGTGCTGGCCGAGTTGCAGCGGGAGGGGCTGATCAAGCACCTCGGCGTCAGCAACGTCAGCACCGAGCAGGTCCTGGCGGCCCGGCAGATCGCCCCGGTGCGCTCGGTGCAGAACTTCTACAACCTCGCCATGCGCAAGGACGACGCCCTCGTCGACTACTGCGCGGCGGAAGGCATCGCGTTCGTGCCCTTCTTCCCGCTCGGCGGGTTCCGGCCGTTGCAGTCGGACACGTTGCAGCAGGTCGCCGACGGCCTGGGGCACACGCCGCTGCAGGTGGCCCAGGCGTGGCTGTTGCAGCGCTCGCCGACCATGCTGCTCATCCCCGGCACGTCCTCGGTCGCGCACCTGCGCGAGAACGTGGCCGCCGCCGACATCGAACTGCCGGCCGAGGCCGTCGCCACGCTCAACGCCGTCGGCGCCGCCGAGGCCGCCGCGCCGTGGGCGCGGCACTGAACCAGGAGAAAACCATGCGTGCTGTCACTTTCACCAACTTCGGCGGCCCGGACGTGCTCGCCGTCGCCGACCGTCCGATTCCCGAGGTCGCCGCCGGCCAGGTCCGGGTCAAGGTCCACGCCGCCGCGGTGCACCCGCTGGACGTGGTGGCCCGGTCCGGCTACCTGGGCGGCATGGTGCCGCCCGGCCCGACGTACGTGCTCGGGGTCGACGCCGCCGGCACCGTGGACGCGGTCGGGCCCGGCGTCACCGACTTCGTGGTCGGGCAGCCGGTGCTGGCCATGTCCAACTGGCCGGAGACCAAGATCGGCACCCAGACCGAGTACGTGGTGCTGCCGGCGGACTTCCTCGCGCCGGCGCCGTCCGGTGTGGACTTCGAGGCCGCGTCGACGCTGCCGCTCAACGGCCACACCGCGGCCCAGGCCCTGAAGATCCTGGGACTCAAGCAGGGCGACACGGTCGCCGTCACCGGAGCGGCCGGCGCCATCGGCACGTTCGGCACCCAGTTGGCCCTGCACCAGGGCCTGCGGGTGATCGCCATCGCGGCCCAGGAGGACGAGCCGTTCCTCACCGGCCAGGGGGCGACTTTTGTCGCCCGCAGCGGCAATCCGGCCGACGCGGTGCGCTCGGTCGTGCCGGAGGGCGTGGACGGGGTCCTCGACACCGCCTCGCTCGGGGCCAAGGTGATCGGGGCCGTGCGTGACGGCGGTTCCTTCGTCGCCGTGACGCCGCCGGCCGCGCCGCCGGCCGAGCGGGGCATCCGGGTCGGCCTCGTGCAGGCCCGCGCCGACGGCGTCGAGCTCACCGAGCTGTCCCGGCTGGTCGACAGCGGCCGGCTGACCTTGCGCGTGGCCAAGACCTTCCCGTTCGAGCAGGCCGGCGACGCGCACACCCTGCTGGCCAAGGGCGGGCTGCGCGGCGGCGTCGTGCTCGTCCCGCGCGTTTAGGAGCTCATCGTGACGAATGTCCTGGCGCGGCCGAAGATCGCGGTCAGCGTGGTCTTCGTGCTGGCGCTGTTCATGTCCATCATGGACGCCGCGATCGTGAACGTGGCGTTGCCCAGCATCGGCGCCGAGTTCGGCGTCGCGCCGACCGGCGTCGGCGCGGTGTCGGTCGGCTACCTGGTCAGCCTGGCGGTGGTCATCCCGGCCAGCGGCTGGCTCGGCGACCGGTTCGGCGCCAAGCGGGTCATGCTCGCCGCCATCGTGTTGTTCACGGTCGCGTCCGCGCTGTGCGGGCTGGCCGGCTCGTTCCCGCAGCTGGTCGGGTTCCGGGTGTTGCAGGGCATCGGCGGCGGCATGCTGATGCCGGTCGGCATGGCCATGCTGTTCCAGGCCTTCCCGCCGCAGGAACGGATGCGGGCCTCGGCCATTCTCACCATCCCGACCACACTGGCCCCGGCCGCCGGCCCGCTGCTGGGCGGCGTGCTGGTCGACTCGCTGAACTGGCGGTGGGTGTTCCTGGTCAACATCCCGTTCGGCGTGATCGCCCTCGTCTACGGCCTGCTCTTCCTGCGGGGCCTGGACGAGACCCGGGTGAGCCGCTTCGACCTTCGCGGATTCCTGTTGTCCGGCCTGGGTTTTGCGTCCCTGATGTACGGCGTCAGCGCCGGACCGGAGCAGGGCTGGGGCGATCCGCTGGTGCTGGCCACCCTGGTCCTCGGCGTGGTGCTGCTGGTCGCGCTGGTGATCACCCAGCGGCGCACTCCCGAGCCGCTGCTGGCGTTACGGCTGTTCGGGGACCGGCTGTTCCGGTCGATGACCGGCGTGATGGTGCTGACGATGGCCTCGTTCTTCGGCGTGATCTACATGGCCGCGCTGTTCCTCCAGGACTGCCTGGGGGTCAGCCCGCTGGTCAGCGGCCTGTCCACGTTCCCGGAGGCGATCGGCATCATGGTCGGCTCGACCTTCGCCGGCCGGTTCACCCACGCCCGGCTCGGGCCGCGCTGGACCAGCGTGTGCGCGCTGCTGCTGGTGTTCGTGTCGATCGGCTCGCTGACGCTGATCACCAGCACCGCGGGGCTGTGGCCGATGCGGATCATCCTGTTCGTGCTGGGCATCGGCATCGCGCACATCTTCGTGCCCGCCCAGGCCACCGCGTTCACCAACGTGGCCCGTCGCGACACCGGCGCGGCGTCGACGTTGTTCAACGCCCTGCGCCAGCTCGGCAGCGCCGTCGGCGTCGCCGCGCTCACCACCGCGCTGACCCTGGCCGGGGGGCAGCACAGCCAGGCCGGCGACGTGTACCCGTACCACGTGGCGTTCAGCATCGCCGCGCTGATCGCCCTGCTCGGCGCCGGGGTGGCGCTGACCCTCGCCACCCGCAAACCCAGCGTCGAGCCACAGGTGTCCGTTTAGGACGTCCATTCAGGACGCCTGTTCAGGACAGAGGGATCCGTGCCCGCGCGGGGCACGGATCCCTTGCGTGTCAGTGGGTGATGAGGTCGAACTCCTCCCACGGGCCGACCGCGGTGCGGTTGGCGATCAGCGCGGACGCGCCGGCGTTCTCGGCGGTCACCAGGTGCTGGTTGTTGTAGGCCCGCAGGCTCACGCTGCCGTCGGGGTTGTGCAGCAGGTAGAACGTCTCCCACGGGCCGGGTCCGCCGCGGTTGGCGATCAGCGGCGAGTTGCCGTTGCTCTCGGCGGTGACCCAGCTGTTGTCCGAGTGCGCCCGCAGGCCGATGGTGCCGTCGGTGTCGGTGAACATGTCGAAGGTCTCGGCCGTGCCGATCGAGGTGGCGTCGGCGATCAGGGACGTGGTGTTGTTGGGCGCGTCCACGTACTTTCCGTTGGCGTGGGCGCGGAAACTCACCACGGAGGTGCTGCGCGAGAACGTGGTGGTGTTGTTGGCGTAGCCGGCCGAGACCAGGTCGGCCTGCACCGCGTTCTCGGTGGCGTCCGAAGGAAAGCCCGACGTGACGGCGCCTTCGAAGAACTCGCCCTTGCCCAGCGGGCTGTTGTCGCCACCGGTGCCCAGCTCGATCGAGGGCTGGACCTTCATCGGGTTGTAGCCGTTGGGCAGCGCGCCGGAGTACGAGGTCGTCAGCCCGCCGGACTGGCCGCTGCCGTACTTGAGCGTGAAGTTGGTGGTGCCGTTGTTCTTCTCCCACGCCGACACGAACATGCCGGTCTCGCTCTGGATGTTCGTCGGGTTGCGGCCGTTGTCGCTGAAGTACATGCCGTTCTCGAGGTCGCCGCCGACCCAGGGGCCGGGGCCGGTGCAGCCGCCGACCCAGCACGCGGAGCCGTAGTAAATCGCGTTCATGGTGGCGTTGCCGTCGTCGGAGTCGTTGGTCTCGGCCGATCCGAAGTCGAAGCAGCAGTTGCCGCTGGTCAGCATGGACGAGGTCACCATGTACATGCCCTCGGGTTGCGAGCCGGTGGGCACGTTGCGGGCGGCGTTGTTGCGGTAGCCGGTGCCGATGTTGTTGACCAGCACGCCGTAGGCCGGCTGGCCGCCGACCGTGATCGGCAGCGCCATCGCGTTCGCGCCGATGTCCGCGCCGTTCGGGCCGGGGCCGTTGAGCCCGCCCGAGCAGCCCGCGCACGAGGTGCCCGGGGAGATGGGCAGGTGGTTGGCGTTGCTGGTCTGGTCGTAGAGCTGGGTGATGGTGCAGGTCGTGCCGGAGCAGAAAGTGACCTGCGGCGCGGCGTTGACCACGCCGCCGGCCGCTCGCAGGCCGATGTTCAGCGTGCTGTTGTCCGAGGCGCGCTGGATTTGGTACAGGGGGCCGTTGTAGGCCGCGTAGAGCGCGCGGGTGGTGCTGTACGCGGCCTGGCACGGCGTGCCGCCGGCTGCGTAGAGGTCGCAAGTCTTTTGCGTGGCCGCGGCAGCTGTCTGGGTCGTCGCCAGGCCGAGGGCCGGCAGGACCAGAGCCACCGCCAGCAGCAGCTTGAGCCGCCGTCGGAACGTGGGCAGGGCGTGCACGAAAACCTCCGTCGTCATTGTCGGGAGTCATCGGGACAGCGCTTCGTCAGGGTCGGCGCCCTCCCCTCGGGTGCAGCGCACATGTTCGACCGACTTTATCCCTAAGTCAAGGTCGCTCTGCCATGGATATGGGCAATCTCTGGAACAAGTCGTCGCGTTGAACGTAAGCCGTGTCGTTCTTTTGCGTAAAACCGACGCAACGGGTGTAGCTGCTAGACAGAGCTCATGGGGATCGCTCGGCTTCCGGTGGACGAACAACTCGAGGCGCTTCGGTCGACGCTCAGCCGCAACGAGACACTGACCGAGGTCCTGGCCCGCGCCGCCAGGCTCGACCTACCCGGCTGGTACCTCACTGCCGGCTGCGTGTTCCAGACCGTGTGGAACGTCGTCACCGGCCGGCCGCCGGCCGAGGGCATCAAGGACTACGACCTGTTCTACTTCGACGACACCGACCTCAGCCCGGAGGCGGAGCTCAAGGTCATCCAGGCCGGCGAGACGGCGTTGCACGACCTGCCCGTCGTCGTCGACATCCGCAACGAGGCCCGGGTCCACCTCTGGTACGAAGACGACTTCGGCGTGCCCTGCCCGCCATACACCTCCACCGAGGCCGCCATCGACTCCTTCGCGGCGACCACCTGCTGCGTAGGCATCCGGCTCGAAGCCGACGGCCGGTGGCGGGTCTACGCGCCGCACGGTCTGGCTGATGTGTTCAACCTCGTGGTGCGGCCCAACCCGGTGCTCGCGCCGGGGAGTGTGTACGAGGCGAAGACTCGGCGCTGGCGGGAACGATGGCCGGAGTTGACGGTGCTGCCTTGGCCTGAGTAGTTGGTGGGTGGGTGTGGGTGTGATTCTTGTGCCCGCGCCGCGCGGTTGCCGGAGGTGGGGATTGCGGTGAGAGGTGGGGTGTTGTTCGGTTGAGGGGTGGGGTGGATCGTTTTGGGTTGGTGGCGGCGGGGTGGAGTCTGTTTGAGGGGTGAGGGGTCGTTATCCAGCTGACTCCGGGTGGATTTTGCGCGGAGGCCTCTGGGCGATGGCGTATCAAGGCGCTATCGGGCAGGCTCCGCCTGCCTCGATACG
>NZ_JBIUAG010000045.1:0-70436 GCF_044547355.1 Kutzneria sp. NPDC052558 | reverse complement strand
GCCGCGCCCCCCGCCCCGCGCTTGTCCGGGGGCTGCCCCCCCCGCCGTGGGGAGGAAAGCCCCCTTCCAAGCGCGAAAACTGGGGGTCAGAGGCGGCAGGAGCGGATGTCGGAGGACAGGATGGCCTTGGCGCCCAGGGCCGACAGCTCGTCCATGATCTTGTTGGCTTCCTTGCGCGGCACCATCGCGCGCACGGCGTTCCAGCTCTCGTCGGCCAGCGGCGCGACCGTCGGCGACTCCAGGCCCGGCGTGACCTTGAGCGCCTGCTCCAGCAGCGTCTTGGGGCAGTCGTAGTCCAGCATCACGTACTGCTGGGCCAGCACCACGCCCTTGAGGCGGGCGGTCAGCTGGGCCATCGGCCCGGTCAGCTCCGCGCCCTCCCGCTTGACCAGGTACGCCTCGGACTCGCAGATCACGTCGCCGAAGGCCACCAGGTTGTGCTGGCGCAGCGTCCGCCCGGAGCCGACGACGTCGGCGATGGCGTCGGCCACGCCCAGCTGCACGGAGATCTCCACCGCGCCGTCCAGGCGGATCACGTCGGCCTCGATGCCCCGGCGGCTCAGGTCGTCGACCACCAGCCGCGGGTAGGCGGTGGCCAGCCGCATGCCCTGGAGGTCCTCGATCTTCCACTCCCGGCCGGCCGGGCCGGCGTAGCGGAACTTCGAGGCGCCGAAGCCCAGCGCCAGCAGCTCCTGCACGCCGGCGCCGGAGTCCCAGGCCAGGTCCAGGCCGGTGATGCCCAGGTCGAGCTCGCCGGAGCCGACGTAGATGGCGATGTCCTTGGGCCGCAGGAAGAAGAACTCGACGTCGTTGGCCACGTCGAGCACGGTCAGGTCGCGCGACTCATGGCGTCCCCGATATCCCGCCTCGGCCAGCATCTCGGCGGACTTCTCGGCAAGGGCGCCCTTGTTGGGCACCGCGACGCGCAGCATCTGCTTACTCCCGGTGTCGCTCATAGGTGACGGTAGACGTCGTCGAGGGTCAGGTCGCGGCCCAGCATCAACACCTGGACGCGGTAGAGCAACTGGGATATCTCCTCGGCCAGCCGCTCGTCGGACTCATGCTCGGCGGCGATCCAGACCTCGCCCGCCTCCTCCAGGACCTTCTTGCCCTGGGCATGGATGCCGTCGTCCAGCGCCGCCACCGTGCCCGAGCCGGCGGGCCGGGTCTTCTTGCGGTCGGTCAGCTCCGCGAACAGCTCGTCGAACGTCTTCACGGGAGCTGATCCTCCCATCCCCGGCCCGGCCTGGTCGTACGCGGGGGTGGGCGTTCAGCGGTCCGTCGCCTGGCGGCAACCCTGGCTGTGAGCAATCAGACAGGCCGGGCGGAAGGACCGCGACGCCGTGGCCGTTCTGGTGAGTGTGGACATCGACGTGGTGGTGATCGGGGCCGGTCAGGCCGGGTTGTCGGCCAGCTACTTCCTGCGGCACTACGGCGTCGAGCACGTGGTGCTGGACGGGGCGCCGGGGCCGGGCGGGGCGTGGCAGCACCGCTGGCCGTCGCTGCGGCTGGGCAAGGTGCACGGCATCCACGACCTGCCGGACATGCCGCTGGGCCGGCCGGACGAGTCGCGGCCGGCGTCCGAGGTGGTGTCGGAGTACTTCGAGGCGTTCGAACGCGCGAACGCGTTGCCGGTAAGACGACCCGTTCGTGTGACCGCCGTTCGGGAGAACGGCGACGGTCGGCTGTTCGTCGTCACCGACCAGGGCACCTGGATCGCCCGCGCGGTGATCAACGCGACCGGGACCTGGGAGCGGCCGTTCTGGCCGTACTACGAGGGGCAGCGCTCCTTCCGCGGCCGGCAGCTGCACACCGCCGACTACCAGGGGCCGGAGGAGATGACCGGCAAGCGCGTGGTCGTGGTCGGCGGCGGGGCGTCGGCGACGCAGGCGCTGGCCGAGATCTCCCTGGTCGCGGCGGACACGACGTGGGTGACGCGGCGGCCACCGATCTGGCGGGAGGGTCCGTTCAAGGAGCAGGACGGCCGGGCGGCGGTGGCGTTGGTGGATGAGCGCGTTCGCGCCGGTCTGCCACCCATCAGTGTGGTCGGTGTGACCGGATTGGGGGTCACGCCGGACGTCGCCGACGCACGGGCCCGGGGCGTGATGGAGCGGCTGCCGATGTTCGACCGGGTCGTGCCCGATGGCGTGGAGTGGAACGACGGGCGGCACGTGCCGGCCGACGTGATCTTGTGGGCGACCGGTTTCCGGGCCGCGTTGGACCATCTCAAGCCGCTGCACCTGCGTGCCCCCGGTGGCGGGATCCTGATGGACGGCACCCGGGTCGTCGTCGATCCGCGGCTTCACCTGGTCGGGTACGGGCCGTCGGCTAGTACCGTGGGCGCGACGAGGGCAGGGCGTGCCGCGGCCCGGGAGATCCGGGACCTGCTGGCGGAGCGGGCGGTCAGCGCCGCCTGAGAGGCGGGCGTGTGGATTTCGTGCACGGCGACCTGGACGTGCTGGACGTCGTGAAGGCGCGGCGGGCCGCCGGCAGCCGGCCGGGGCGGCGCAAGGACGGGCTGCGGATCGCGCTCGTCGTCGAGGGCGGCGGCATGCGGGGCGTCTACGCCGGCGGCATGGTCTCCGCGCTGGAGGCGCTGGGCCTGCGCGACTCGTTCGACGACATCTACGGCACCTCCGCCGGGGCGTTCTCCGCCGTCGCGCTGGCCGTCGGCAAGGGTTGCGAGGCCGGGGCCGTGTACTACGAGGACCTGGCCTCCCGCGACTTCATCAACTACCGCCGGGCGCTGACCGGCCGTGGGCCGCTGATCAGCCTCGACTACGTCGTCGACCACGTGCTGGAGAAGACCAAGCCGCTCAACTACGAGCTGCTGGCCGGCTCCGACATCCCCGTCCGCACGGTCGCCACGCGCCTGGACACCGGCGCCGCCGAGGAGCTCTGCGACCTCGCCTCGGCCGACGACTGGCGCGCCGCGCTGCGGGCCACCTCCTGCGTGCCGTTCCTCTGTGGGCCGGCCGTGCCGCTTCAGGGCACCCGCTGGATCGACGGCTCCGTCGCCGAGCCCATCGCCATCGAGCGGGCGCTGGAGCGGGACGCCACTCACGTGCTGGTGCTGCTTTCCCGTGCCCCCACGGAGAAATCCCCCAAGGGCGGCGAGCATCCCCTGATATCCGTGGTGGCGCGGGGTCTCGACCCGGTCGTCGCGCAAGCCCTGCGGCACCGGGCCAAGAAGCACGCCAGCGCCATGGAGCTGTTGACCGGCAAGGGTTTGCTCGCCGTCCGCCCGGCCACCGACTGCGGCGTCAACGGCCTGACCACCAACATCCCCCGCCTACGCCGCGCCTCAGAGACCGGCGCCGCCGCCGTGCGGGCATTGTTCGCCGCCTAGATCATCCGCGCTGAGCAGCCCCCAAATCGAGGCTAGTCGCCGAACCTGGCAGCCTCGGCCGAGCTGCTGAGCAGCCGTCCCGGTCGTGGGTCTTCATGATCGGCCAGCCGGTGCTGAGCAGCCCCCAAATCCAGGCTAGACCCTGAACCTGGCAGCTCGGGCGGGGTGGGGATTGCGCCGGCAGGGCAAGGGATCCCTTGCTCGGCCGCGCATTGCCAGGTTCGAGTGGTTGGATTGATTCGGGGGCTGCTCAGTTCGATTCGGGGACTGCTCTGGTTCAGCGGCTGCTCAGGTTCGGCGGCTGCCCAGGTTCGGCGGCTGCCCAGGTTGATCCGGGGAGTGCTCGGGTCGTGCGGGTCACCAGGTGTACTCGGCGACGTGGCCGCCCTTGATCTCGACGGTGCCGTGGACGGTGGAGTGGTCGCGCCAGACGGTGTAGTGGCCGGCTTGCACCCGGGGGAAGACGGCGTTGTGGCGGACGCCGTCGGGGAGGTGTCTGGGGTGCACCTGGTTGTGGAAGCGCTGGTGGTCGAAGCCCAGCGGGCTGAGTTCGATCTCGGCGTGGTCGAGGTCGGGGCCGGTGTGGATGACCAGCGCCCCGATGTCGCCGCCGATGTCGAGGACCAGGCTGTCGGACAAGGCTAATCCTCCTATTTGGCCGGGGTGTCGAAGCCGTCGTGCGGCAGACCGAGGTACGGGAAGTGGGGCATGAACGGGATGTCGAGGTTCGCCGGGGTGAGCCCGTCGGTGAGCTGGCCGGCGACGGCGTCGGGCTTGAAGGTCTTGTCGATGAGGCTGAAGGTCACGCCGGCGATGGCGCGAAGCTCGACCGACACCACGTCGTCGTAGACCCGGCGGCCGTTGGGGAAGCCGGCCAGGTCGCCGCCGACGAGGCCCAGGATGTTGGGCTTCGAGGCGGGCGGCACGGCGGTGTTGAGGCGCAGCATGTCGGCCTGCACCTGGCCGGTGTTGTTCTGGAAGCCGTTGACGACACCGGACGGCAGCCCGGTCAGCAGCACGGCGGCGAGGTCGTCGCGGGACTTGCCGGCCTTGTTGAGGGCGTCGAGGTTCGGGAACGCGCCGGGGTAGAGCACCGGCAGCAGGCCGGCCAGCTCGGGCTTGGTCACGAACTGGGCGAAGTTCTTGTCGTCGGCCGGCTCCGAGCGATTCCACTCGTCCTTGCGGGACATGGGAATCAGCACCTCGTTGACCAGCGGGTTGCCCAGCCGGGACACCTGGTTCCACGGCCCGGACCACTCGTGCTTGCGCTTGACGTCGTCCCACAGCTTGACCTGCTGGCGGCTCGCTGCGGTCCACACCCCGATGACGGCGGCCGGGTTGTTGACGTCCTTGGCGTTGTAGCCGCCGCGGGTGAGGTCCGAGATGGGCACCTGTAGCGCGATGGTGTGCACGTTGAGGTCCTTGGTGGCGTTCACGCCCCCGGAGTTGACCAGCTTGGCCAGCCCGAAGTTGTTGTGCGCGGCGTCGAACGGGCGCAGCCGGCCGAGGTCGAAGATCGAGCCGAGGTCGACGTAGAAGCCGTCGGAGCGCTGCCCGGCGAACACCTTGCGGCCGCCGCCGAGGTCGTGGATGGCGTCGGCGGCCAGCTTGCCGTAGTTCGGCGTGGACAGCGGCCCGATGTTGCACGGCGGGCTGGCCAGGTTGCGGCCGACGGTCTGGGCGGTGGCCTGGTTGCCGCTGTGCACGATCTTGGCCACGTCGTAGAACTGCTTGCGGTTCCAGTTCTTGGAGTCCAGCGACTCGATCGGCCCGGTGTTGTAGAGGAACGTGTTGTTGTTGCCCAGCACGGTCTTGAACCGGAACTGGTAGGTCACGTCGGGCCGGCCGTCGCCATTGTTGTCGATGTTGATCTCGTACAGCACGTCCTCGCCGAACTCAAAGAAGTTCGGGCCGGCAGCCGGCGACTGGAGCGGCACGTAGTTGGCGATCAGGGTGACCGTGTTGGGCACGTCGGGGCTGACGAACGCGTACAGGTCCGCGGAGTCGGCGACCGGGTCCTGGGAGATCTCGGGGGCTTCGCGATGCGATGACACGGAACGGTTTCTCCTCGTCAGCGGGCGGCCTGGGCCAGGCGGGCGGCCAGTTGCGGGTCTTTGAGCCGGACCACCCTGGTGCCGACGAAGATGTCGATGTCCCCCGACGCGACATCCCGGACGTGCGCGACCACGGGCTCGCCGGTGGCCTGCGCCTCGGTCTGCGCCGACGCGCCCGTGGTGAACGCCTCGACGGCGACACCGCCGACGACGCCGGCGGCGCCGACGGCCAGCGCGCCGCGGAACAGGCGGCGGCGCGACAGTGGGGAAAGACTTGTCATGATCCGGTTCTCCAGACAGAAGGTACGAACTGGCGCAGTCGGGTCACCAGATCACTTCGCGCGGAGAACCTGATCAGTTCACTCGAACGCTAGTTGCAACTCATATGCAACAAGCTAGGGCAGCACGACCACCTGGCCGGCGAAGCTCAGACCAGCGCCGAAGCCCAGCAAGAGGGCGGTGTCGCCGCTGCGGGCCTCGCCCGAGGCCAGCAGCGCCTCCATGGCCAACGGCACCGAGGCGGCCGAGGTGTTGCCCTGCTCGACCACGTCCCGGGCGACGGCCACGGTCGGCGGCAGCCGCAGCGACTTGGCCAGCGCGCTGGTGATCCGGTCATTGGCCTGGTGCGGGATGAACGCCCCGAGGTCGGCCACGTCCACGCCGGCCGCGGCCAGCGTGCGGCGGGCCACCTTGGCCATCTCCACGGTCGCCCAGCGGAACACCGGCTGACCGTTCATGCGCAGCGCCGGGGCCTCGGCCGACGGGTCCTTGGCCAACTGGTCGCGCCAGTCCAGCCAGCTGTGGTCCTGGCTGATGAGCTCGCCCTGGGTGCCGTCGCTCCCCCACACCACCGGCCCGATGCCGGGCTCCTCGCTGCGGCCGACCACGACCGCGCCGGCCCCGTCGGCGAACAGGAAGGCGGTGCCGCGGTCCCGGTCGTCGATCAGGTCGGTCATCCGCTCCACGCCGATCAGCAGCACGGTCTCGGCGCTGCCGCCGCGCACGATGTCGCCGGCCAGGGCCAGGCCGTAGCAGAAGCCGGCACAGGCGGCGGAGATGTCCATCGCGCCGGCGTTGACCGCGCCGACCAGGGTGGCGACCTCGCTGGCCGCCGCCGGCGTCTGTTTGAGGTTGGAGATGGTGGCCAGCAGCACGCAGCCGATGTCGGCCGGGTCGACGCCGCTGCGCTCGATGGCCTCGGCGGCGGCCGCGGCGGCCATGGCCACGATGGTCTCGTCCTCGCCGGCCCAGCGCCGGCGCTGGATGCCCGAGCGGGTGCGGATCCATGCGTCGGACGAGTCGATGAGCCCGGCCACCTCGTCGTTGTCCACGACCAGCCGGGGCCGGTACACGCCGATGCCGAGCATGGCGGCATGGCGCGCGGGAGCGCTGGTGCGAATGGACGCCCTCACAGTGGCGGCTCCTGTCCTCGGGAAAGACACGTTCCCCCAAGGAGATCCGCTACCGATCGGTAAGGCAATTCACCTGACCGGTCGGGCACCGTCAGCTGCGCCACACCGGAAAAACGACCCTGTCTCGTTTCGAAAAATCGTTCGGGAAAACAAATCGGGCGCCGCGGGCCGCGATGGCCCGCGGCGCCCATCCTGTCCCCGGTAGTGTCTGACAGAATGCCAGCCGGCTGAGTGATATACCAGCGGCAAGTGCCATTGGTCAGGGCAGAAGTACCCCCAGGGCCGGCACGTCCACGCCGACCAGCGTCTCGCGGCGCACCATGCCCGGCCCGATCGGCACGTCCACGTCGCACGGCACGACCAGCACCGTGCAGCCGGCCGCCGCCGCCGAGGCCGAGCCGGTCGGCGAGTCCTCCACCGCCACGCAGTCGGCCGGGGCCACGCCCAGCAGCCGTGCCGCCTTCAGGTACGGCTCGGGCAGCGGCTTGTTGCGGCCGTCGACCTCGTCGCCGCAGATGGTCACGTCGAAGAAGTCACGGCCGATCGTGTCGAGGGCGATCTCGGTCAGCGCGCGCTCGGTCGAGGTGACCAACGCCGTCGGCACGCCCGCCGCCCGCACCGCCGCGAGCAGTTCCGCCGCGCCCGGCCGCCACGGCAGGCCGTCGTGGAACAGCTCCTCTGTTCGCTTGGTGAGAAACCGGCACGCCTCGTCCATGGCCACCGGGTCCAGGGGCAGCCCCAGGTCCTGGAACATCAGCACCATGGTGCGGTCCATGTTGGACCCGATCATCTCCGCCCTGGTCTCGGGCGTGAGCGCCCCGCCGAGGTGGGTGGCCACATCGGCCAGCGAGACGTCCCAGACCTTCTCGGAGTCGATGAGGGTGCCGTCCATGTCGAACAGCACCGCCGCCGGCCTGCGCACCGGTTTCTCCCGCCTGTCGAAGTCAGTGCCACCGCGGCCAACCGTAACCGAGCGGGCGGCGGCCACCGACCGTTCGCGGGCCGGTGCGGCCAGCGCCACACCCTTGCCCGTTACGACGCGCGGGCAGTTATGAGGTGCACCGAACGAGTTCGGCCGGGGCTGGGTCGTAGGCTGGGCCGGTGACCGATCCGGACCTGAACCCAGAGGACGCCTCGGCCGAGCAGCGTCAGCTCGTCGACCCCGTCCTCGTCGCCGCTTTCGAAGGGTGGAACGACGCCGGCGACGCCGCCAGCACCGCGATCGAGCACCTCGAACTCACCTGGGACGCCACTCCCCTCGCCGAACTCGACCCCGACGACTACTACGACTTCCAGGTCACGCGACCAACGGTCCGGATGGTCGAGGGCATCACGCGGCGGATCGAGTGGCCCACCACCCGGCTGTCGGTGTGCCGCCCGCCGGGGTCCTCGGTGGACGTGGTGCTCGTGCACGGCATCGAGCCGAACATGCGCTGGCGCAAGTTCTGCGCCGAGCTCATCGGCCATGTCGAGCGGCTGGGCGTGACCACCGTCGTGACGCTGGGGGCCATGCTGATGGACACCCCGCACACCCGTCCCGTGCCGGTCACCGGCATGGCCTACGACGCCAACTCCGCGGCCAAGTTCGGCCTGGAGAGCTCCCGGTACGAGGGCGCCACCGGCATCGTCGGCGTGTTCCAGGACGCCTGCGTGCAGGCCGGCGTGCCCGCCATCTCGTTCTGGGCCGCCGTGCCGCACTACGTGTCGCAGCCGCCCGCGCCCAAGGCCACCCTGGCGCTGCTGCACCGCGTCGAGGAGGCCCTGGACATCGAGGTGCCGCTCGGGGCGCTGCCGGAGCAGGCCGAGGAGTGGGAGCAGACCGTCACCGAGATGGCCGAGGAGGACGAGGACGTGCGCAACTACGTCCGCGCCCTCGAGGAGCGCGGCGACGCCGACGCCGACAACCAGCTCAGCGAGACCAGCGGCGACGCCATCGCCGCCGATTTCGAGCGCTACCTGCGCCGCCGTGGTCGCGGCGGCCCCGGCCAGCGCGGCGACGGGCCGCCGGGCCCGTTCGACCGCTGATTGCCGTCCGATAACAGAGGCGGCGGAGTCCCGACTCCGCCGCCTCTTTTTCCGCCCCGAATCGGTCTATTCGCACCAGCGAATGCCACATGTGGCCCACATTCGACTCCCAGCGCCACATGTGGCGAAGAATGGGGTGCGTCAGAGGCCCTGCAACAGGACGAGGGGGCGTTCGACGCAGTCGGCGACGTAGCGAAGGAAGCCGCCGGCCACGCCGCCGTCGCAGACGCGGTGGTCGAAGGTGAAGGACAGCTGGGTCACCTTGCGCACGGCGAGCTGGCCGTCGACGGCCCACGGCTTGTCGACGATGCGGCCGACGCCGAGCAGGCCGGCTTCGGGGTGGTTGATGATGGGGGTGGAGCCGTCGACGCCGAACACGCCGTAGTTGTTGAGGGTGAAGGTGCCGCCGGTCATGTCCTCGACGGCCAGCGTGCCGGCGCGGGCGAGTTCGGTGAGGCGGGTGAGCTCGGCGGCCAGCTCGACCGTGGTGAGGCGGTCGGCGCCGCGGACGACGGGGACGACCAGCCCCCGGTCGGACTGGACGGCGAAGCCCAGGTTGACCGAGCGGAGCCGGACGATCTCCTGGCGTTCGGTGTCCACGGTGGAATTGAGCTCAGGGTAGCGGGCCAGCCCGGCCACGACGATGCGGGCCATCATGGCCAGCACGCCGACGCCGACGACCTTGCGGGCCTCCATCAGGCCGGTGGCGTCGACATCGACCCAGGTGGTGGCGTCGGGAATCTCGTGCCGGCTGCGGGAAAGCTTGTCGGCGATGGCCCGCCGCATGCCGCGCAGCGGGATCCGCTCGCCGTCGACGGCCGGCGCGGGCTTGGCCACGGCGGCCTCGACGTCCTGGCGGAGGATGATCGAGTCGGGACCGGACGGCGTGACCGTGGCCAGGTCGATCCCGTTGTCCCGGGCCAACTTCCGGACCAACGGGGAGATCACCCGCGGGGCCTGCGCGACGGCGGGCTCGGCGACGGCGACCGTGGCGACGGTGGCCTTGGCCCGGCGGCGACGGGTCCGCGGCTGCTCCTTGGTGCCGTAGCCGATCAGCACGTTGCCGGAGCCGCCGGTCTCCTCCGGCACGACAGCGGATCCGACGGCGATCAGCGGCTCCCCCACCGACACCACGGAACCGGCCTCGGCGAACAGCTTCAGCACGGTGCCCTCGAACGGCACCGGCACCTCGACGGCCGCCTTGGCCGTCTCGACCTCGATCACCACCTGGTCCACGTGCACAGTGTCGCCGACGGCGACCTTCCAGCCGAGCACCTCGGCCTCGGTCAGCCCCTCCCCCAGGTCGGGCAGCCGGAACAGCTGTTCGGTCGTCATGAATGGGCCCCCGTGAGATACCGGTGGTCGGGCTCGTCGTCGAACTGCAGGCGGTCCACGGCGTCCAGCACCCGGTCCACGCTGGGCAGGTGCGAGTGCTCCAGCATCGGCGGCGGGTAGGGGATGTCGAATCCGGCCACGCGGATCACCGGCGCGGCCAGCGAGTGGAAGCAGCGTTCCTGGATCCGGGCCACGATCTCGGCCCCGAAGCCGGCGAAGCCGGACGCCTCCTGCACGACCACGCAGCGCCCGGTCCGGCGCACCGACCGCATCACGGTGTCGTCGTCGAACGGCACCAGCGACCGCAGGTCGATCACCTCCAGCTCGATGCCCTCCTCGGCGGCCGCCGCCGCGGCCTGCATGGCCACCGGCACCGACGGCCCGTAGGCGACGAGCGTGACATCCTTGCCGTGCCGGCGAATCGCGGCGTGCCCGAGCGGCTCGTCGATCCGCCGCAGCTCAATGTCCTCTTTGGACCAGTACAGCTTCTTGGGCTCCATGAAGATCACGGGGTCCGGGTCGTCGATCGCCTCGCGCAACAAGGTGTACGCGTCGTTGACGGTCGCCGGCGACACCACCTTCAGGCCCGGAGTGTGCACGTAGTAGGCCTCGCTGGAGTCGCAGTGGTGCTCGACGCCGCCGATGCCGCCGGCGTAGGGCACGCGGATGACCATCGGCACGGTCAGGTGGCCGCGGGTCCGGTTGCGCAGCTTGGCCACGTGCGAGGTGATCTGCTCGAAGGCCGGGTAGGCGAACGCGTCGAACTGCATCTCCACGACCGGCTTGAAGCCGCCCATGGCCATGCCCAGCGCGAAGCCGACGATGCCGGCCTCGGCCAGCGGCGTGTCGAAGCACCGCTGCTCGCCGAAGTCCCTGGTCAGGCCGTCGGTGATGCGGAAGACGCCGCCGAGCTGGCCGACGTCCTCGCCGAAGACCAGCACCCGCTCGTCCTCGGTCATCGCGTCGCGCAGCGCGCGGTTGAGCGCCTGCGCCATGGTGGTGGCGGCCATCAGCCCTCCTGGGCCTTGAGCTCGGCGGCCAGCAGGTCACGCTGCTCGACGAGCTGCGTGGTGGGCCGGGCGTACACGTGGTCGAACAGGGCCAGCGGGTCCAGGTGCGGCTCGGCGTTCATGCGGCTGCGCAGGTCGGCGGCCAGCCGCTCGCCCTCGGCCTGGAACTCGGCGACGTCCTCGTCGGTCAGGGCGCCGCTGGCGCGCAGGTGCTTGTCCAGGCGGGACAGGGGATCCGCGTCCAGCCAGCGGTCCACGTCGGCGCTGTCCCGGTAGCGGGTGGCGTCGTCGGCGTTGGTGTGGGCCTCGATGCGGTAGGTGTGCGCCTCGACGAGGAACGGCCGGCCGGCGCGGGCGTGCTCGAAAGCCTTGTGCAGCACGGCGAGCATGGCCACCGGGTCGTTGCCGTCGACCTGCTCGGAGCGCACGCCGTAGCCGACTCCCTTGTACGCCAAGGAGGGCGCCTTGCTCTGCTTCTCCAGCGGCACGGAGATGGCGAACCCGTTGTTCTGCACCAGGAAGACCACCGGCGCCTCGAACACGGCGGCGAAGTTCAGCGCCTCGTGGAAGTCGCCCTCGCTGGTCGCGCCGTCACCGATCAGGGCCAGCGTCGCACTGTCGGTTCCCTTGCGCCGCAAGGCATAGGCCAGGCCGGTGGCGTGCAGCGTCTGGGTGGACAGCGGGGTGCACTGCGGGGCGGTGCGGGTGGCGTTCGGGTCGTAGCCGCAGTGGGCGTCGCCGCGCAGCAGGCCGAGGGCCTCGACCGGGTCCAGGCCCCGGGAGACCATGGCCATGGTGTCGCGGTAGGTCGGGAACAGCCAGTCGTCCTCGCGCAGCGCCATGGCCGCCGCGATCTGGCAGGCCTCCTGGCCCCGGCTGGACGGGTAGACGGCCAGCCGACCCTGCTTGGTCAGGGCCGTGGCCTGGGTGTCGAAGCGGCGTCCCACCACCATCCGGCGGTAGGCCTCGCGCAGCTCCTCGACGCTCGGCTGGGTGTAGCCGGCGGGTCCGTCGACGGGGGTGCCGTCTTCGGCGAGGTAGCGCACGGGGGTGGCCGAGGGCAGCAGGTCGGTGGCGAGGTGGTCGGACACCGGGGTCCTCCTTCGGCAGACGTTTGCAGGCGCTTTCTCGACATTCTGAGCTCCTTGTCCGAGACTGAAGGAAGATCCGTGACAGATTTCCGCCGATACGCCGTCTGGAGAGCCATTTGCCCATCGAGACACAGGTCACAACGCCGCCGGCCGGACGTTCGGCCGCCGAGCTGGACGACGTGGACCGGGCCATCCTCGCCGAGCTGCGGCGGGACGGCCGGATGTCGATCAGGACGCTGGCCGAGCGCGTGCACATCTCGCGCACGAGCGCCTACGCGCGGTTGGACCGGCTGCTGGCCGACCAGGTGATCACCGGCTTCACCGCCGAGGTCTCGCCGCGCCGGGCCGGGCTGGGCACGAGCGCGTACGTGCTGCTGACCATCGAGCAGAACACCTGGCGCTCGGTGGCCAAGGCGCTGCGCGGCATCCGCTACATCGAGCACCTGGCCCTGGTCGGCGGCGACTTCGACGTGCTGGCCCTGGTGCACGCGCCGGACAACGTGGCGCTGCGCGAGGTGGTGCTGGAGAAGATCCAGGGCGTGAAGGGCGTGCGCGGCACCCGGACCTGGCTCGTCTTCGAGGAGGACCCCGGCCTCGGCCCCCAATGGGCTTAACAAAAGCAAACGCCACATGCGCTTCCTATGTGGCATCTGGGCCCACATGGGAAGCGCATGTGAAAAAAAGGGAGGGAGTTAGGCGGGGAGCTCGGCCTCGACCAGGCGGGTGAGGCGGGGCACCAGGAGCGCCTTGAGGCCGATCAGGAACAGCGCGAACAGGCCGATCACCGGGAGCTGGGAGGCGAGGCTGGAGGCGGCCACGTCGTCGGCGCCGAACTGGAAGGCCAGCACGACCCGCAGCACGGCCTCGGCCAGCAGCACCAGGCCCAGGGCGGCGGTGCCGATCCGTTCGAGGCGGCGGAATTCGGCCGAGTTCCGCCAGGCCTGGTCGTAGGCGAGGTCGCGTTTGGGGTCGCCGGCGACGGCCATCGGCCGGGCCACGACGTACAGGAAGGCCTTGCCCCGGAACACCGTCGCGAAGACGTAGACGGCGGCGACGAAGGTGTAGAAGGCGGGGCGGGCGACCAGGAAGCGCGGGTCGCCGCTGGAGACGAAGCTGAGCGCGACGCCGAGGGCCAGTTCGGTCAGCACCAGCACGGCGAAGCCGTCCAGCCGGCGGCGGCGGATGATCGAGATGGCGACGCCGATGCCTTGCACCACAACGCCGGCGACCATGGCGACCACGGCGCCGGCGCCGGCGGCGTAGAGGCCGAACAGCACCGCCAGCGAGGCGATGGTGCTGGCCAGCAGCAGCACGGTGTCGCGGTCAGTGCTGTCGGACAGCTTGCCGAAGGCGGCCTTGCCGCCGACGAGGATGCCGCCGGCGGTCAGCGACAGCACCGATGGGACGCCGAGTGGTTGCAGGACAAGGTAAACCACCGTCGGCAGGACGATGTCGACCGCCATGTCCAGCAGTGCCACGAGTAAGATCCGGGCCTTGTTCATTCGTTCCCCCTGGCTCTGCGGCGGCCACGCTCGGGCCGCGATTCCTGTTCTTGTTCGCTCACGGCGGCCTTGCCGCGCTCGAACTTCCACAGCAGGCGGGTGAGCTCCCGGACCTCGGCCGGATCCCAGTCCGCGACGAACTTCTCGAAGCGGCGCATGCCGAACTCGGTCAGCTCGGCGATCTGCCGGCGGCCCGGCTCGGTCAGCTCGGCGACGAACGCCCGGCCGTCGCGCGGGTCGGGCCGGACCGCGACCTTGCCCTCGTCCTCCAGGTCGCGCAGCTGCCGGGTGACCAGCGACCGGTCCACGCCCAGCAGCTCGGCCAGCTCCGACGGCCGGCTGCCCTCGTTCATGGCGACGGCCTGCAACAGCCGCAGTTCACTGGCCTTGGGCCGCTGCTTGGCCGCCCGCGTCATGCCGTTGTTGACCGTGAACAGGGCGGCGACCAGGCCTTCGACATCCTTGCGGTCCACCATGCCGATCAGCGTACACGTAGTTGACGGAGTCCATCAACTAGATTCAGCCGACAGGGTGACCCGCCTCACAAGGTTGGTTAGTCCTACTAAGTGATACGTTCCGTGCACAACTGACTACGCGATGTCGGGAGGGGTCACCGATGACGCAGCAGGCCGACTGGGACATCGTCACCGATGTGGGCATCACCGCGCTGGGCGTCGCCGCCGCGCGGGCCATCGAGAGCCACCGCGAGAACCGGCTGATGTCGGATCCGTACGCCGAGCTCTTCGTAGCCGCGGCGCGGCCGCCGACGCCGATGCCGACCAGCCCGAAGGAGACGACCGCGGACGGGCCGTGGTCGGCGATGGCCGACTACCTGGCCGTGCGGTCCCGCTACTTCGACGAGTTCTTCGCCGCCGGGCCGACCGCCCAGACCGTGCTGCTGGCCTCCGGCCTCGACGTGCGCGGCTACCGGCTGGACTGGCCGGCCGACACCGTCGTCTACGAGCTGGACGTGCCCAAGGTATTGCAGTTCAAGCAGAACGTCCTCAGCGACAACGGCGTCTCGGCCCGGGCCGAGATCAGGCCGGTCGCCGTGGACCTGCGCGACGACTGGCCCACCGCGTTGCTGGGGGCCGGTTTCGACCGGTCCACGCCGGCAGCCTGGCTGGCCGAGGGGCTGCTGCCGTTCCTGCCCGACGACGCGGTCGAGCGGCTGTTCGGCATCGTCGACCGGCTCTCCGCGCCCGGCAGCCGGTTCGCCATCGAGCACGTCGACGCCGACCCGCGGGAACTGGCCACCCTGCCGCCGATGAACACCATGGCCGGGGAGATGGGCCTGACCGTCACCGACATGTGGCCGGCGGACAAGGTCTTCCCGCCGGTGAGCTGGCTGGCCGACCACGGCTGGCGGGTCACCAGCTCACCGATCGGGCCGGTCGCCGAGGGCTACGGTCGCCAGTTCGGGCCCAACAGCGCCGGCCTCCGCCACACCGTCCTGATCACCGCCACCAAGGGCTGAGCGATGCCAGGAAAGGCCCGATACCGGCGCAGTGAAAGGGCCTTTCCTGGCGTTTTTTGTGTCATGAAGGGCCCCATACTGACGTTCAGCGTGAGGAAGGGCCCCTTCATGACACCAGACGTCATGATGGGGCCCTTCCTGACGTTGAACGTGAGGATCGGTCCCTTGATCTTGAGGAGTCAGGCCCGGTAGCGGGCCACACCGTCCACTGTGGACGAACGCAGTCGGCCGTCGCGCACGAGAACGTCGAGGTGCGCCGAGGTCTCGCCGATCGCCAGCATCCGGTTGAAGCCGTCCATCTCGGACAGCTTGCGGTTGTGGCGGGTCCAGCCCAGCCGGCCGGCCACGTCCGCCGCCGTCGCCTCGTCCGAGCCGAGCGCCCGCTCGGTCTCGTCCAGGCGGCGGCGGTGGTGGTCGAGCAGCTCGTCGACCCGGACGTGCGTGGAGTCGGTGACGGGGCCGTGCGCCGGCAGCAGCCGCATGTCCGGGTGCTCGCGCACCAGGCGCAGCGAGGCCAGGTAGTCCCCCAGCGGCAGCTCCTGGCGGACCAGCTCGAAGCCGATCGACGGCGTGATGTGCGGCAGGATGTGGTCGCCCGCGAACAACAGGGACGATTCCTGGTCCAGGAACACCACGTGGCCGGCCGTGTGGCCCGGCGTCGGCAGCGCCAGCAAGGTCCGGCTGTTCAGCCGGATCTCCGTCGTGCCGCGAATCCACTCGTCCGGCTGCTCGTAGCCCTCGCGCCGGGCCCCGTCGCGTTCGCCCGCGCGCTCGGCCTTCTCGAACGCCCGACGCATCCGGTCGGCCATGTCCTGCGCGCCCCAGCGCACCAGGTCGGCGAGCTGGCCCTGCACCCGGCCGTTGAGGATCGCCTCAAGCGACGGCTGCTCTCCGATGCCCAGGCTCACCCGCATGCCGAACGTGCGGCGCAGCTGGACGCCCAGCGTGTAGTGGTCGCGGTGCACGTGGGTGACCAGGAACCGGCTGATGCTCTCGAAACCCCGGCCGATGCTGCCCAGCGCCTGTTCCAGCTGGTCGCGGGCCTCGTCGAGGGCCCAGCCCGAGTCGATCAGCACCAGCTCCTCGCCGTCGGCCACCGCGTACACGTTCACCGCGCGCAGGCCGTCGTTGGGCAGCGGCAGCGGAATCCGGTACACGCCCGGCGCCACCTCGAACGCCCCCGGCTCCATCCACGCCGACCGAGCCTCAGCGATATCAGTTGCCAAAGCCAACCTCCCTTTTCGGGAGTGTGCCACAGGGGCCCGGTCGGCCTCTTGCGGCTGTGACGGATATCCGTGTACCAGTACGGAGGAAAGCGCTCCCACAACGATGTCGGGCCGCCGCCGGGCTCGGGGTGGAGGAACAACCATGTCCAGCTCGATCTCCAGGCGTGCCTTCGGCCGCCTGGCCGTGTTGACCGGCGGGGCCCTGGCCGCCACCGGCGCGGCCGCCGCCACCGACTGGTCCAAGGCCGTCGTGGACTCGACCATCGCCCGCAACCCCGACCCCAAGTCGCTCGGCGGCTGGGGCTACACCCAGGGCCTGTTCCTGTACGCCACGTACCTCGTCTACCAGCGGCTGCGCACGCCGTCCTACCTGGCGTACATCAAGAAGTGGGTGGACTACTCGGTCGACGCCAACGGGCACATCAACGACCCGTTCAACAGCCTCGACGCCATGCAGGCCGGCAACCTGCTGCTGATCCTGCACCAGGAGACCGGGGACGCCCGCTACCGCACCGCCGCGCAGCAGATTCGCACCCGTGTCACCAGTTACCCCCGGACGAGTGACGGCGCCATGTGGCACTCCACCTCGTTCACCCAACAGCTGTGGTGCGACGGCCTGTACATGGCGCAGCCGTTCATCGCCCGCTACGGGCAGCGCTACAACGACCAGACCTTCTGCTTCCAGGAGGCCACCCACAACCTGACCACCTACTTCGGGCACCTCACCTCGTCCACCGGCCTGCTCTTCCACGCCTACTCCTCCGACGGCCGCGCCTCGTGGGCCAACGCCACCACCCACACCTCGCCCTACTTCTGGGCCCGCGCCATCGGCTGGGTCGCCCTGGCCCACTTCGACGTGCTCGACGTCCTGCCCGCCGCCGACTCCCGCCGGGCCGCCCTGATCAAGAACGTCCAGCAGCTCGTCAACGCCTTCGTGAAGTACCAGGACCCGGCCACCGGCCGCTGGTTCCAGATCGTCGACAAGGGCTCCGATCCCAACAACTGGACCGAGACCTCCGCGTCCTCGATGTACACCTACGCCATCTCCCGCGCGGTCCGCGCCGGCTACGTCCCCGCCACCCTCCAGTCCGCCGCCCAGAAGGGCTATGCCGGCGTCCTGGCCAAGGTCACCCTCGGCTCCGACGGCCGCACCAACATCGCCGACATCTGCCCGGGCACCGCCGTCACCAACTCCCTCTCCGGCTACTACAGCCGCCCCCGCACCGCCAACGACCAACACGGCCTTGGCACCTTCCTCCTGATGAACGAGGAGCTCACCCGCCCGTCCTGACCAGCGCATCCACCTGTGTCAACCGGGGATTTCCTCGGCTGACCGCCAACCTGGTCCCGTACCTGTCCCCGAGCTTCGGCCCGGTCCGCCACCGTCTCCAGCCGTGACGACAACCGAGCCGCCAGACGGCCGGACGGCATCGGTGACCCCTACCGTGTCAACTATTGGACGGTACTGTGCGCTGACCTGCGGAAACACAACTTCCACAGGTCAGCGCCGGTCCGTTCAGAGTCGTTGAATGCAGTTCAGAGCCGTTGGCCGCGTCCGCCTGCTCCCCATTTGCTCCCCAACGCTGCTCCCCAACGCCGCCATCACCTACCGGTAGCTCCCCTCTGTGGCCAAGTACCCTTCGACCGGGAGGCGCGCTGCCGGACTGGCTTGCGCCGACCATGGGCGAGGTTGGGCTCTGATCTGATCACGGCCTGACGCGACGAAACAGGCCACCGTTCTTCAGCATGTTGATGGTCAACGGCGGTTGGCACGACCGCCCGCCGGGTCAGAACGGCGAGTCGCTTCTCGTCCGGTGGAGCGAAGCCATCAGGCTGATGCGGTCGGACAGCGTCGTCGCGGACGAGGTGGACGCCTTGTTCGCGGAGGTGCCCTTCCCGGATGGCGTCCCGCGCACGATCGCCTACCAACTCGCCACTGCGGCAGGTGCTGACGACATCGGCATTCGCCTGAAGAGCGATCTTCTCGACCATCTGCGGGCCGTGGCGCCCGACCACGCCGCCACGGCCGCTGCGCAGCACCTCGTCGACGCCGCCGCGCAGGTGGCGAAGCGCATCCTGCTCACGTCCGGCAACCTGCTCCTGCTCGACAACGACCGATGGGGACACGGCCTTGAATCCGTCGTGGGCCGCCAAAGGCGCGACGACGGCACGATGCGCCTCAACCCGCGGGAACTATGGAGTGTGACGATCGGGTGAGCGCACGACCCCGGCAGTGCGCGAGCACAGCTGGGGGTGCCGGTCGCGGGCCCGGCCAAGTCGGTCACGATTCGCATGCTGGGCGGGAGATACGGGCCAGCCTGGCATTGGCGACGAACAGGTAGTCGCGAACCGCCAAGGCGATCGACCGATCGAGGCGGGCCGCATTGAAGTAGATCATCTCGTGGTCGAGCAGGCGCACGTCGACGAGCAGGTCGAGGTCGGCGTCGAAGGTGAACGGCGGGATCGAACCCACGACGCCGCGACCGTAGCGCTCGGCCAGGTCCGGTGGGGCAAGTGTGGCATCGTGGCGGCCATAGAGCCGTTTGATCGCCTTGAAGTCGACCCGTCGGTGACCCTCCACCACGGCGAGGACGAAGCGCGGCCGATCGACGCCCCTCACCTCAGTGATCATGCATTTGGCCGCGCTGCGAACCTCGTGTCCTCGGACACGGCTGGCCCGTTCGGTGTTGCCGACCGGGGAATGCCTCAACACTCTGTAGGGCACGCCGTGCAGATCCAACAGGTGCAGCAACGCCGGGAACCCATCGCCGTGGTCCGTCGATGGTTGGTCAGTAGACACATTCGACCTCGTTCATCGCCCAGGCGACCTCGTCCAGAACCTCCTCAAGGCCCGTCAATTTGCCGAGGTCGCCGTCCGTGGTGATCAGGCCTGCGCGAAACGCCTCGCCGGGCATGAGTTCTCGGCGGGCGATCCGGGCCGCGGTGTCGTAGTCGTACGACAGCCGCACGTCGGGATCGCTGTCCGGCCCTGGCCGTAACACGACGCCGTCGGGCGTGATCCGCAGGTTCATTCGGGCTGTGTCGGTGTCTGAGCTGGTCACGTCGATGTTCAGCCGGCAGTCGGTGCCCTCAGCGGAATCGAGGATATCGGTGTTCTCCGCGAGCACAGCTGCGACCTCGGCGGTCCATTCCGGGCTGAGGAATCGCATGGTGGTCACTTCCTTTGTCAAAGGTACTGCTCGACGACGGAGAGGATCGACCGGGCCTGGGCGCGCACATCGTGCTGCGTCCGTACGTACTCGGCGGCCTTGGCCCCTTTGCCATTGCCGTCGCGCCATGCGGTGCGGGCGGCACGAAGCTGCCGAATCCCGTCCTGCTCATCCACGAGCCAGTAGTTCCCGGCCGGTCCGTAGTTGGCGACGAAATCGGCGACGAACTCTTCGCCCGGCGCGTCCGCCGGCACGGTCTCCGAGCAACGGATCGGCCACGCCCATTCGTCATCGAGGTAGTCGAGCATGCCGGAGTTGCTGGCGCACACCAGTTCCATGCCTGATGCCATGGCCTCCATCGGTGGCAGGCCCACGCCCTCCGCCTTGGACGGCCAGAGGAAGCAGTCATGAGAGCGGTAGAGGTCGGCCACATCGGTCGGGCTGTCATCCGCGCGCCGGATGGAGATGCGCTGATCACCGGCGGCCGCGGCCTTGATCGCATGCTCGAGCTTGCCACGGTTGTGGATGGTCAACTGCCAGGACGGATCACCTTCGCTCGCCGCCTGGAAAATGCGGATCGCGCTCTCCACGTTCTTACGCGGTGTCAGCGCGCCGAGGATCAAGACCTTGAACACGTCGGCCGGCTGACGGTCGACGGGCGTGAAGACGTCGGTGTCCACACCGGACACCAGCACCGAGATCGGCACGGTCACGCCGGCCCGCGTCCAGGTCTCCCGTTGGAAGCTCGATGTCACGATCAGATGTGTGCACCGGTTGACCCGTTCGGCGAAGCACGCCGGCACGGTGTCGGTGTCGTGCTGGGTGATCGCGATCTTGATCGGGGACGGGTTCTCGTACAGGACCGGATCGAACGGCGGTGTCATCGCGACGGCGATTCGGGTCGGAGGCGCGGTGTGCCGAGCCTGCTCGATGACGAACTGGTCGACGTACTGGCATTCGGCCTGGTACTGCACCGAGTGCTGGTACTGGCTGGGGTGCAGGCGCGCTTCGACGCCCAGGTCGCGTAGGCCGTGCCACATGTCGGTGGACTGCCGTCCGTATCCACGGACTGCGTCGATCGCGCCCCACCAGTCGATCAGCGGCCGGCCGTCCGGCGTCCTGGTCGGCAAATCGTCGCTGATGGCGGACAGGTCGAGTTGCAGGTTGTGCTCGGCGCCGCGTGTTGCCAACGCGCCGGCCGGCAGTTCGGTCCACGCGCCCGGCTCGAGGACATGACCGTCCAATGTGGCCGGATGTGAGTTGCGGTTGCGTGCCCGGATGGTGCGACCGGCGGGCAGGCCGGTGAACGAAAGCCCGTCGCCGAAGGGCGCGTCGTGCTGCCGCCAGCCCAGTCGCGGTCGGTCCCAGTAGTACCAGAGCGGGCCGGCGGATGTCGTCGTGGTGGTCATGGAATCTCCTCGTGGTCGGTCATGGTGTGCCGGCACCGGTTGAGGAATTGGCTGACCTCCCGGCCGGTGGTGACGCGGTGGTCGAAGGTCGCCGTGATGGTGATCGGCTCGCCCGGTAGGACGCGGTCGCCGCCGAGGCCGATGGCCAGTGCCTGGCCGTCGTTGAGCAACGGTTGGAAGAACAGCACGTCTTCCATGGACAGATCGCTGACCGTGACACCACCACCGGTGACGTCCGACACGGTCAGCGCGCCGTTGAGATACCGGCTGATCAGCTCACCGACACGCGCCTCGGTCGCCGCCAGGTCGAGTTTGTCGGCGTTGTGCACCACGCCGACTTTCAGGCCGTCGTCGAGATCGATCGCGATGCCTACCTCAATCGTGGAATGGGCGCGCACACCGTCGTCGAACCACGCGTTGAGCGCTGGAAACTCCCGCAGGGCGCTCGCGATCGCGTGCACGACGATCGCGAGCAGACGCATCGACGGCACCGGTGCGCCCGCCGCGCGTTTGCGTACGGCGGCACCGTCGAACTGCACGGTGATCGACGCATTGAGCACGTTGGCCTTGGTGAGCCGCTCGACCTCAAGGGCCTTCGCTCGGCCCAGCGGTTCCGCGGCGGCAGAGGTCAGAGCCTTGGCTGCGGCCTCTGCGTCGCGAAGGGTCACCACGGAGGTGCCGTCGAAGGCGTCCAGCGGAATGCTGTGCTCCTGGACGTAGTCCAACGCGGCCGGAGAGAACCGTTGAGCACCGGCGTCGGACGGTTCAGCGGCGGCAGGCCGGACACGTCGTGTGCGAGCCTCGTCAAGGTCGTCGTCGTTCGCGCAAACGAACGCGACGACGTCGCCGACCTGCGCCTCGTGCCGCACGGGCACCGCGGGCACCACGTAACCGTCGCCCGGCGCGGTGATCTCCACCGTGACCTTGGAAGTCTCGATCTCCAGTAATGCGTCGCCCTCGGTCACACGCTGGCCGTCCACGACGAACCACGCCGTGACGGTCGCGCACGCGTCGTTCACGCCCTCCTGCTCAAGACGAATCTCGCTGATCATCCGTCCATCACCGCCAATGCGGCCGCCACGATGTCCTCGACCTGAGGAATCGCGTCACGCTCCAACTCCCGCGCGGCCGGGATAGGGGTCTGTTTGGGCAACACCCGACGGCATTGCAATGGGCTGTCCGGCCGTGCTTCCACGAGCTGCGCCAGCAGTTCGGCGCCGAAACCAGCGAAGCCCGGCCCTTCCTCGGCGACCACGACACCGCGGCCCTGCGTGATCAGCTCCAGCAGGCCCGCCCACTGCATCGGAAAGATCTGCATGGGACACAAGACCTGGGCCAGCACGTCGTACCGGGTGAACAACGTGTCGCAGGCTTCGAGCAACTGGTCGCACATGCCTCCGTAGCCGACCAGTGCGACATCGGCACGACCGTCAGCCGATACCCGAGCGAGCGGGAAAGGATCATCGGAGTGCTCCACCGTGAACCCCTTGGGAGCGGTCGATCCGATTCGACGGCCGTAAAGCAGCTTGTTCTCCAGCAGGATCGTCGGGCCGTAGCCGCCGCGTCCCAAGGTGGCCACGAGATCGGCCGGATCGACCAGACTGTTGGCCGCCACGACACGTAGTCCGGGGGTGCCGAGGAACAACCGGTCGAGGGTCTGGCTGTGGGTGGGACCGTAGCCGCGGCGGCCGCCCATCGGCGTGCGTACGACGACGTCGACGGGTTCGGCATCCAAGCCACGGAGAAAGGCGATCTTGCTGGCCTGGTTGACCAGTTGGTCGGTCGCGAGTGTCATGAAGTCGCCGAACATGATCTCGACGAACGCGCGCATACCGCGCAGGGCGAGCCCGGTGCCGACGCCGACGATCGCCGCCTCGGAGATCGGAGTGTTGCGGACTTTGCCGGGGTGGTCGTCGGACAGTTCACGGGTGACCTTGAACGCGCCGCCGTAGGGTGCCTCGATGTCCTCGCCGAGCAGCATCAGCTCGGGGTGGGTGCGCATGGCGGCGGCCAGCGCGTCGTGCAGCGAGTCGACGAACCGTCGGCCGTCCAGCTCGACCGGATGTAGCCGGAGCTCACGTGTCGGCTCGTCAGCCGGAACAGGCCTCGGCCTTGGCGCAATGCGGGCGGCGGTGGTGGCGTCGTCCACCTGGTGCTGCGCTTCGGCGCGAAGCCGTTCGATGTCGGACCGTCCGGTGGCGACGAGCCGATTGAGCGGGTCACGCCTTTCGTAGTGCGCCACCTCGGCCGCACATCGGTCGTCGTCCCCCTTGGAGTGCGCACGAAGCCGGTAGGTCGCCACCCGCAGGAAGTAGGGACCCCGACCGTTGCGGGCGGCGTCGATCGCAAGCCCGGCTCGTCGCCACAGCGTCTCCCAGTCCCATGTGTCGGCTTCTCCGGTGGGCACACCGAACGCCGACGCCCGCGCGGCAACGTCGCCGGCAAGAGCGTCGGACTGCGGCGTGGACTGGGCATAGCCGTTGTCCTCCAACACGAACACGATCGGCAGACGCCACAGCGACGCGATATTGAGCACCTCGTACAGGATGCCTTCGCCGAGGGTGCCATCACCGATGAAGGCGACTGACACCTGGTGACCGCCGCGTACCTTCGCGGCCAGCGCCGCACCGGCCGCGATCGGCAAGCCGCCGCCGAGGATGCCGGTGGACAGGAAACCGTCGCGGCACAGGTGCTGGCTTCCACCTCTGCCCTGGCACGTGCCGGTCGCGCGCCCCATCACCTCGGCGATCAGGCCGGCGACGTCACCGGTCGCGGCGATGTAGTGACCGTGGCAGCGGTGATTGGAGAAGACCAGGTCGCCGCCGCGCAGGTGGTCGCCGATCGCCGCGGCGCTGAACTCCTGGCCGATGCACGTGTGCACGGTACCGACCAGCTCACCCTCGGCGAACAGGTCGAGCAGGCGTTCCTCCACGGCACGGATGAGGAACGCGGTGCGGATGATGTCGCTGCGGTTGGGTGGACCCGATCCGTTGCTTCGTAAAGGCGTCGGGTCATGCCGGGCGGGGGTGGCAACCTCGGGCACGCGTGTCACCCCGCCTCCGTGGATCGGGCGGCCATCCGCTCCCGCAGGCTTCGTGGACGCATGTCCGTCCACACGCGATCAATGTGCGCCAGGCACTCGGCCTTCACACCGCTTGTGCCCTCCGCGCGCCAGCCGGCGGGGATCTCTTGATCGCTGGGCCAGATCGAGTACTGCTCCTCATGGTTGACGACGACGTGATAGCTGGCGCTGCCGTTGTCGGGCATGGTGAAAATCCTTTCGCTCGGGCCGCCGCCGAACCCGCCACGTCATGGCGTGGAACGGCGACCTGTCGTTTCCTCAGTTGGTGGCACCGACATCTGCGCGGAGGGGCACAGCGCGGCGTACGGCGACAGCTAGGACGGCAGTGGACAGACAGGCAAGGGACAGCACAACGGGCAATGCGAACGCGGCGCCACCGAGCAGCAAGCCGGCCAGCGCCGGCCCGACGATCTGCCCGATCTGGGTGGACAGGTTGAACACGGCGTTGTAGCGGCCACGCAAATGGTCGGGCGCAAGGTCGTTGATCAGCGCCGGCAGCGTGGGCGCGAGCAACGCCTCGCCCAACGCGAACACCGCGAGCATCAACACCAACACCATCGCAAGGTGAGAGCCGCCGTGCCAGGTCGTCAGGAGCAGCAGCCAGGACACCCCGAAGGCGATGCCGGCAGCGGCCGCTCCCGTGGTGCGCTTGCGGCCCCGCAACCACCGGATGACGAACAGTTGGCTCAGCGCGATCACCGCGGTGTTCACCGCGAACGCGACGCCGACGACGGTCGTCGAACTGCCGGCCGGCCCGGTGGCCCATGCGGGGAAGGCCACGGTGCTCTGGCTCAGCGCGGCGGTCCAGAACAGGGTGTTGAGCAGGAACGAGGCCAGCAACGCACGATCGGACAGAACCTTTCGATAGCCGACTGTCGCGACGGCCCGATCCCGTGCGACTCGGGGCGCCCGGGACTCAAGCATCACCAACGCGACGGCGAACAACAGGAAGGACACGCCGTCGGCGAGGAACACGATCGCATACGCATGCGGCGAACCTGCGACGACCACGAAGCCCGCGGTGAGTGCGCCGAGGCCGATACCCACGTTGTACGTCGTGTAGCCCAGCCCGAACACGGCACCGCGCTGGCCGGGCGGCACGATCACGGCGAGCAGGCTGGACAGGCCGTTCGTCGTGATGCCACCGGACATGCCCAGCAGGACGCAAGCCGCCAACGCACTGATCGGAGATGCCGCCAGCACGAACGCCGCGGTGCCGACTCCGCCGATCACCTGCCCGACGGCAAAAGTCTTGAACGGACCGATCCGGTCGATCAGGATGCCGGCGACGGGCATCGTGGCCAACCCGGCCACGCCGATCGAACCGAGTAGGACACCAGACGTCGCCAGGTCGATCCCGCGTACCGCGTGCAGATAGACGATCAGGAACGGCCGCGTCAGGCCGCTGCCGAGGCAGGAAAGGGTGTTCAGGCCGAGCACCAGCCACGCGGTGCGGCCGATCGCCGGCACCAGCCGCCGCATGCCGGCACCGGTTGTCGTGGTGTCAGCGGGCATCGAGCGATTCCAGGATCTCATCGTCAAGGCCGAGATCGTCGAACTCCGGTCGGGACCACAGGTCCAGTGCCGCCTGTCGACCGCGGCTGCGATAGGTGTCGATCAGTTCCGCGAACCCGGCGACCGACGGCGACTTCAGCCATTCGGCCGTCGGCAGGTCCAGCTGGTAGGCCCGGATGAGGCGTGCGACGAGCCGCGCGGCCAGAAGCGAGTTGCCGCCCAGTTCGAAGAAGCTCACTTCGACGTCCACGTCCCGCTCGTCAAGAAGGTCCGCGAAGATCTCGGCCACGGCCTCCTCCAGCGGCGTCCTCGGACCGGTTCCGGTGCGCCGTGAGGTTTCGGCTGGTCGGTCGAGCGCGGCCCGATCGACCTTGCCCTGTGGGGTCAGGGGCAGCGCCTCGAGGACGCGGATGCGGGCGGGCACCATGTGTGCTGGCAGACGTTCCGCGGCAAAGGCGGTGAGGTCCGTGTCGAGGCTCGTGCTGGAGGCCACCACGTGCGCCACGAGCGCGGCTCGGCCGGTGCCCCTGTCGTGCACGGTCACGGCGGCCGCGTGCACATCCGGATGGCTGCGCAGCACGCCCTCGATCTCCCCTAGCTCGACCCGGTAGCCACGCAGTTTCACCTGGTCGTCGGCGCGACCGTGGAACATCAGCCGGCCGACGGCGTCCCGGTGGACGAGGTCGCCGGTGCGGTAGAGTCGCGCGCCATCGCCGGACCAGGGATCGGGCACGAACGCGGCCGCGGTCAGCCCGGGGCGGCCGAGGTAGCCGCGGGCGACCCCTGCTCCTCCGATGTACAGCTCGCCGACCTCGCCGTCCGGCACCAGGTTCAGCTCGCTGTCCATCACATGCAGTCGAGCGCCCGCGATCGCGGTGCCGATCGGTACGGGTCCTTCGCCGGACTCGCCGGCCGGGAACTCGTAGGCGCAGCAGGCAACGGTGGTCTCTGTCGGCCCATATTCGTTGACCACCGCGACCTCCGGCGCATGAACGCGCCAGAACGCGACGGTCGGATAATGCAACGCGTCACCGCCCACCACCAGGCGGTGCGCCGCGGTCGGTGCCTGGCCCGGGGCAAGCGCATCACCGAGTATTTCCAGGTGCGCCGGAGTGAGCTTGACGAATCGGAAGCCACCGGCAGCCAGTGCTCGAGGTAGCGCGTTGACCGGTGGGTCCTCCTCGGGCAGCACGACGACCGGCTGGCCGGCCAGGAGTGGGACGAACAGCGACGTGACGCTCAGGTCGGTGTTGACCGGCGAGTGCAGCGGCACACCGCCGCCACCTTCCGCGCCGTAGGCATTCCTG
Organism: Kutzneria sp. NPDC052558; assembly: GCF_044547355.1. Classification (NCBI taxonomy): domain Bacteria; kingdom Bacillati; phylum Actinomycetota; class Actinomycetes; order Pseudonocardiales; family Pseudonocardiaceae; genus Kutzneria; species Kutzneria sp. NPDC052558. Next base: position 43,472 of record NZ_JBIUAG010000045.1, on the reverse strand, counting down.
GCCCAGCACAAGTAGTTGACCATGGAGTTGTGCGTAACCATGACGCCCTTGGGCGTTCCGGTCGAGCCGGAGGTGTAGATGACGTAGGCCAGGCTCGCCGGGTCTATCGGCACGCCGGGATCCGTGTCCGGCTGCGCGAGGATGGCCGACCGATCCTGGGCAAGGCGTTCCGTGGTGAGCGTCCGCAGCACGTCGGCGTCGCGCAGGATGAACCGCTTGCGTTCCGGGGCTTCCGCCGGATCGACCGGCAGGTAGGCCGCACCGGATTTCAGCACGCCGAGCAGAGTGACGACGAGAGCCGCCGTGCGCGGCAGGCACACACCGATCACGGCCTCCGGACCGGCGCCGAGACCGATCAGGTAATGCGCCAACTGGTTGGCCTGGCGGTCGAGTTCGGCGAAGCTGATCCGCCGGTCGCCATAGACGGCGGCGACGCCGTCGGGATCGCGCGCGGCACATGCCGCGATCAGCTCGTGCACGCCGCATGCGGTGGTGGCGTCGGTCATCGGTGGTCTCCTTCCGGCTGGGTGGTCGCAGGCTGGTCGGCCGGCCTGTTCTCGTGTCGCCACATGGATTCGATGTCGACGCGAATGCCTTCTGAGTCCGGGGTGCCGGCCAGAATCTCCGGCGCCTCTATGGCCTCGGCGAGTTGCTCGACCGAGGTGAGGGCGAAGATCGTCTCCACCGGTACGGCGACCCGCATCGCGCGCCGGATCTGGCGCATGGCCCGGACCGCGAGCAGCGAGTTGCCGCCGAGGTCGAAAAAGCTGGCGCGGATGTCGAGCTCATCGCGACCAAGGAGTGTGCAGAAAATCGCCGCCAGTTCGGCTTCCAAGGGTGTTCGTGGTCCGCGCGGCCTGTCATCGCCTGCCGCAGTGGCGGTCGCCGGACGTGTGGGTGCGGTCAGGGCAGCTCGGTCGAACCTCACCTTGGCATCCGGCTCGTCGAGCAGTTCCTCGACGATGTCGAGCCACTCGATCGCCATGCGCCGTGCGGTGTCCTCGTCGAACAGGTCGGCGTTGAACTCCAACCAGCCGTCGAGCGCGTCGCCGTCGGGGCGCAGCGCCAGCCGCAAATCGAACATGGCCGTGTCCCTGGGGACCTCACGTGCCGTCAAGCGCGCGCCCGGCAACTCGACAACGGGCGCCGGCGTGTTCTGCATCGCGAAGAACACCTGGAACAACGCGGACCTGCGCAGGTCTCGGTCCGGCGCCACCTGCGCGACCACCTGTTCGAACGGCACATCCTGGTGGGCGAAGTCGTCCAGGCTGGCGTCGCGGACCCGCCGCACAAGTTCGCGGTACGTGGGGTCGCCGGACAGGTCGGCTCGCAGCACCACGGTGTTGACGAACACCCCGATGCCACGTTCCAGCTCGGGCCGGCCGCGTCCGGCCACCGGAGTGCCGATGCCGAAGTCCGGCTGGCCCGACCGGCGGGCGAACAGCACCTGGTAGGCCGAGAGCAACACCTGGAAGGGCGTCGCCCGCTCGGTGGAAGCGAACCGGGCCACTGCGGCGGCCAACGGTGCTGGTAGGTGGACAGGTATCCGGCCACCGCGGAAGGACGGCAGGGGCGGACGTTCCCGATCGCTGGGCAACGCGAGCGGCGGTGTGTCGGCCAGCCGGGTCCGCCAGTAGGCCAGGTCCTCGATCAGCCCATCCGTCTGCTCGCGCTGCCACTCCGAGAAGTCCACGTATTGCAGGGCCGCAGCGGGCAATCCCGGCGGCCGGCCGGCCGCAATCGCACCATAGACAGTGGCGAGTTCGTCGAAGAAGACCGCGACGGACCAGCCGTCACACACGATGTGGTGCGCGGTGAACTGAAGCATCTGCTGGCCGCTGCTGTCGGTGAGCAGTCGCATCCGCGCCAGTGGAAGGGCATCCAGGTCGAGCGGTGGGTCGTCGGCGAGTTCTGCTTCCCACTGCCCGTCCGGAACGGCAACTGTGTCGACGGGCAGGCTTCCTTCAGGTTCCACGACCTGGCAGAGCTCACCGCCGAGCTGGCGCTCATCCTCATCGAACAGCACGAACCGGGTCCGCAGGACCTCGTGCCGCTCGACCAGGATCTCGGCCGCCGCACGGAGGACGTCGACGTCGAGCGTGCCGTCCACGTCGAACGCCCCGGACATGTGGTACGCGCGATGCGCCCGTGGATTGAGCTGGCACATGAACCACATCCGCTGCTGCGCGAACGAGGCCGGGAAGACGTACGCCTCGCTGCTCACGGCCAGGCGCCCGTTGCTGACGCTCATCGGGTTTCTCCCTCCGCCATTGCCACTCGATACGGGACACGACGCCGTCGGGTGATAGCCGGCGTACTGCCCCTGGACGCCTGCTGCCCACGGAGTGCCTCGGCGAGTTGGGCCACCGTCGGGTGGTCGAACAACGTCCGCAGGGTCGCCGGCAGGTGCAGCGATTCGGTGATTCCGCTGACCACGGCCGTGGCGGTCAGCGAATGGCCGCCCAGTTCGAAGAAGTCGTCGTGACGGCCGATCTCATCGCGGCCCAGGGCAGCCCGCCAGATGGCCGCGATGCCCCGTTCCAGTTCTGACGATGGCGGTTCGCTGCTCCGGCCACCGGTCCAGTCGGGCTCGGGAAGGCGGCTGCGGTCGAGCTTGCCGGTACGGGTGCGCGGTAGGTCTGACACCGGCAGCACACGGTCGGGCACCAGGTGCGCCGGAAGTTCGTTCCGCAGTTCGGCTCGTAGGGCGTCGGGGTCGATGTCGCGTGCGGCGACCACATAGGCCACGAGATGGTCCTCGCCACTCGGATCGGCACGAATGCCGACTCCGACGTCCACGATGCCCTTACCGGTGCGCAGGTGTGCCTCGACCTCAGCCGGCGCTACCCGACGGCCCCTCAGGTTGACCAGGTCCGTGCTCCGACCGATGAACTCCAGCGTCCCGTCCGGCCGCCGCCGGGCGACATCGCCGCGGCAGGCCGGCGACGCGCTGCCGCCCTGCCAGTAGCCGACGGCGACCTGCGGTCCCCGGCAGGCGAGTTGGCCGAACGGCTCGGTCGGTCGACCGTCCGGTCCGGTGAGGCCGATCTCGACGCCGGGCACGGCGGTGCCGATGGGCACCGCAGCGCGAAGCTGGTCGGCACGGTCGACTCGATGCAGGGCGGCGAGCGTGCATTCGGTGGCACCGAACAGGTTCCACAGCGTGCACCCGGCGTCGAAGCCGTCGGCGAACAGTCGTACGTCCGCCGGCCGGGTCTCCTCGCCGCCGAGCACGACGCTCCTGACCGGCACCGTCGGCCAGGCGTCATTGCCGTCCCGCAACAGGTACCGAAACACGGTCGGCGTCGAGTGGTACACAGTGACGCCCGCTTCGCCCAGGAACTGCGCGATGGTGGCCGCGCCGTCGTCCCGCACGTCCATCGGGCATAGCCGGGCGCCGGTCAGTAGGGCGCCGAAGATGTCCAGCACAGCCGCGTCGAACGTGATCGAGCTGAGCTGTGTCAGCCGGTCGTCAGGTCCGATGCCCAGCGCGGCAACGTAGTTGCGCACGTGGTGGAGTACATTGCGATGGTTCTGCAGGACCCCTTTGGGCGTCCCTTCCGAGCCGGACGTGTGCAGCAGGTAGGCGATGTCGTCCGGATGGCCACCGCTCAGCTGCGCGGCAACCGCTTCGAGCTGATCCAGCACCACCACCGGCAACCCCGGCGGTGTAGGACGGTCGACATGGTCGATAACGACGGCATCGAGTCGGGCTTCCCGGGCGCGCTGTGCCTGTCGCGCGGGCGGGTCGGCTGGATCCAGCGGCACATAGGCGTGGCCGGCGGCCAACACGCCCAGCAGCGCGGCCGGCATATCGGCGCCAGGGGTGCACAGGATACCGATCCGGCCTGCCGTGGGCATGGCGACGGCCGCGGCGACAGATCGTGCCCGGTCCGCGAGTTCGGAGTAGCTGAACGCGCGTGTAGGAGTCCAGACCGCGGTCCGCTCCCCATGATCGGCGACGACCTGCCGGAACCGATCGATGATCGACTGTTCGATGGGGAAGAGCGGATCTGCTGGCTCGGGACCAGGCTCCGGTGGCGTGCGAAGGGTCAGCTCCGCGATCTCTCGGTCGGCACCGGCCGGCAGTTGACGCAGCAGGGTCTCGAAGTCCGCCACCAATTGCCGGATGGTGGCCGGCTCGAACAGGTCACGATCGTACTCAACGAGCAGGTCGAGCCCGCCGTCTGTGCGATCGGAGAGGTAGACGTCGAGATCGAACTTGGTCGCCAGGCGTGGCGTGCTCAACGGCGTCGCGGTGACGCCCGCCAGCACTGGGCTTGTGACGGGTAGGTCGAGGTAGTTGAACATCACCTGCGGGAACGGGATACGGCCACTCGCCTCCAGTTCGCTTGCCACCCGCTCGAACGGGCAGTCCTGGTGTGCCAGGGCGTCCACCAGGATCCGACGTGTCCGGTCGACGACGTCGCGCACGGTGTCCTTCGGGGCGATCGAGGCCCGGATCACCGACACGGTGACGAACAAGCCGATCGCACGGTCGAAATCCGGACGGTCACGGCCGGCGGTCGGTACACCGACGGCGATGTCGTCCTGCCCGCTGTGTCGGTGGGCCAACACCAGGAACGCGGCCAGCAGCGTCATGAACGGCGTGGCGCCGGAAGCCGCGGCAAACGAACGGATCGAGCTCATCGTCGTCGCGGCCAGCTGTGTGCGCTCGACCCCGGAGGCGTAGCCGCGTTTCGGGCGCCGCGGCCGGTCCGTCGGCAGATCAAGCGGTAGCAGGCCGGTCAACTGGTGCCGCCAGTACTCCAGGTGCCGGTCGGCGTGCGCACGCTGCCACTGAGCGAAGTCTGCGTGCTGGATGACCGGTGCTGGCGGCACGCCCGTCGCAGAGTACAAGGTGGACAGTTCGGCCACGAACGCCGGCAGGGACCAACCGTCGCACACGAGATGGTGCGCTGTCAGCAGCAAAACCGACTGGTCCGGACCGGAACGGGCCAGCGTGGCCCGCAGCAGCGGCGGCCGCTCCAGGTCGAACGGCACGCCATCGGCTGTGGCCAGCTCCGCGACGCCTTCAATGCCGGCCACGGCTGATCTGGTCAACCGGAAGTCCACATCGGACAGTATTCGTTGCGTGATCAGGCCGTTGGCGTTCTCGAAACCGGTACGCAACGGTTCGTGCCGGCGGACGATCTCGCACAATGCCCGCTCGAGGCGATCGGCGTCCACCTCGCCGTCCAACCGCCATGCGGCCTGGACGGTGTAAGCCGTGTTCGCCGCCGGATCCAGTTGGGCCGCCAACCACACCCGCTCCTGTGCGTACGATGCCGGCAGGCGAACCACGCCATCGTCGCCGGCGGGCCGGTCGGCGTGTGGGATGCGGTCCGACCCGTCGTTCGGCCGGTCTCGCAGGGCCGCCGCCAGTCCGGCGACGGTCGGGTGGTCGAACACGAGCCGCACCGGCACATCCACGTCGAGCACCTCGTGCAACTGGGTGGCTGCGCGGGCCGCAGCGACGGAGTGGCCGCCGAGCCCAAAGAAGTCGTCGTCCCGGCCGACAGCGTCGAGCCCGAGCACCTGCCCCCACACCGATGCGATCATCTTCTCGTCGGCGGACCGGAAGGGTGCACCGGTCGGGTTCGCAGGCTTGGGCGGCACCGGATCGGGTAGAGCGGCACGATCCAGTTTGCCGTTGGGCGTGCGCGGCAGCTGGTCGAGCACGGTGATCACCGACGGCACCATGTAATGCGGCAGGTGGTCGCGTACCCAGTCCTGAGCTTGGTGCGGATCGACGGTGCCGACGACGTAGCCGAGCAGTTGGTCGCCCCTGGCGATCACCGCGGACTGTTCGACACCGGCAAGGCGGCACAGGCAGGACTCGACCTCGCCCGGCTCGACACGGAAGCCGCGCACCTTCACCTGGGCGTCGGTGCGGCCGAGAAAACCCAGCACACCATCGCCGTTGAAACGCGCCAGGTCGCCGGTGCGGTACAACCGCGCGCCTTCGGACGAACTCGGGTCAGGGACGAAGTGGTCGGCGGTCAGTCCCGGCCGCGCGTGATAGCCGCGGGCCAGGCCGACACCGCCGACGCACAACTCACCGACCGCCCCCGTGGGAACCTGGCGGCCAGCAGGGTTGAGCAGCACGATGTGCTCACCGGCCAATGGCCGGCCCAGTGAGATCGAGTCGGCATGCCCAAGAAGTCCATGGGTTGACCAGATTGTGGTTTCGGTCGGGCCGTAGACATGATGGACCTCTACTCCCGTGGCCAGAAGCTCATTGGCCAGGTCGGGTGGCAGCGCCTCTCCGCCGCACAGGCAGCGGATGCCGGCCGGGCGCCACGGCGTGCCGAGCAGCATCCGCCAGGTGGTGGGGGTGGCCTGAACGACGGTCGCGCCTACTTCGTCGAGACGCCGCCCGAGTGTCCACGGATCGGCAGCCACCTCGTTGTCGAGCAACGCGACCACCGCACCATGGCACAGCGGAAAAAACAGCTCCACGGCTGCGATGTCGAACGAGACAGTGGTGATAGCGGCGACCGTGTCGGCGGCCGATAGCGGGACCTCGGAGGCCAACGCGGTCAGGAACGCCGTCAGCGAACGGTGCGTGACGGCGACTCCCTTTGGCGTTCCGGTCGATCCCGAGGTGTAGATCAGGTAGGCGAGATTGTCCGGATGCACGTCGACGCCGATCGGATCCGTCGGTTCGTCCACGGTGCTCGCCACGTACTCGTCATCCACGACGAGCACCGCACCGGAGTCGGTCAACACGAAGCCGGTGCGCTCCGTCGGCTGCGTCATGTCGAGCGGCAGGTATGCCGCACCCGCCTTGAGCACGCCAAGCAGGGCGATCATCAGCCCCGACGACCGGGACATTCGCACAGCGACCACGTCTTCCGGCCCGATCCCGGAGTCGCGCAACCGGTGCGCGAGCTGATTGGACCGACGGTTCAGTTCGCCGTAGGTCAGCACCCGGTCGATCGCGACCACCGCCTGCGCCTGCGGTGCGCGGTCGACCTGCTCGCCGATCAGGACCGGCAGAGAGCGGTCGATGTCGCCGATGGCCGGGCCGGTCCCCCAATCATGGAGCAAGGCCTGTCGTTCCGCCGCACTCATGATGTCCAATTCAGACACTCGGCGGTCGGGCTGGGCGACGGCGGCGCGCAACAACGTGCACAGGTGAGTGACCAGCCGACCGGCGGTCGCGCGGTCGAACAGGTCGCTGTTGTACTCCAGCCATCCCTCGGCGCCGTCCTCGACAGGGGTGACCGACAGCCACAGGTCGAACTTGGCGGTCTTCGACGGTGGTTCGGTGACGGTCGCCGCCACGTCCGCGAAGTCCAGTCGCCATCGGGGCGTGTTCTGCAGCGCGAAGAAGACCTGGAACAGCGGCGTCCTGCTGTCCGCCGCAGCATCCGCTTCGGCGACGACGCGTTCGAAGGGCACGTCAGACCGGGAGAACGCGGCAAGGCTGGTCGCCCGCACGCGGCGGACGAGTTCGCGGAAGGTGGGCTCTCCGCTGAGGTCGGCTCGCAACACCACGGTCTCGATGAACAGGCCGATGGCGTGCTCGAGGTCGGAGTTGCCGCGGCCGGCGACCGGTGTTCCCACACCGAAGTCGACGCGGCCGGACCACCCGGACAGCACCGACTGGAAACCGGCCAGCAGCACCATGAACAGCGTCGCACCGGCCGACAGTGCGAGCTCGTCCAGCGCGGCAACCAGATCGGACGGGAGCCGTAGCGGAACTCGATCGCCGCGATAGGTCTGGTGGACGGGCCGTGGTCGGTCCGTGGGCAGGTCGATCGGCTCGAGTCCGGCGAGCTGGGTTCGCCAGTAAGCGATATCCGCCGCGATTTCGGCCTGGCTTGCCCGCTGCCATCCGGCGAAGTCGGCATGCTGGACGCGCAGTGCCGGCAAGGCTTCCGGATCGTCGATCTGGTACAGAGTGGACAGTTCTTCGAACAGCACGGACAGCGACCATCCGTCGCAGATCGCGTGGTGCGCGGTCAGTAGCAGGACGTGCGTGTCCGGGGCGAGCTTCGCCAAGGTGGCTCGGAACAGCGGCGGCACGTCGAGGTCGAACGGGCGCCGCTCGGCTGCCACCAGCCCATCGAGCTCGGCCGCGCCAGCAAGCGTAACCCGCACGACGACAAGGTCGCAGGACGGCAGTATGTGTTGCTGCAGCTGCCCGGCACGGTAGACGAGGCCGGTACGCAGCGGCTCGTGCCGGTCGACTACTGCCCGGAGCGCACGGACGAGTCGGTCGCCGTCGAGCGGTCCGGTCAGTTCCAGCGCACCCTGCATCAGGTAAGCCCGATGAGCATCGTCGTCGACGGTGCTGAGAAACCAGAGCCGTTCTTGGGCAAAGGACGCGGGCACCGAGTCGCGAGGCACCGGAGCCGGCGCAGTCCGAGCGTCGCGGGCGCGGGTGGTCAGCGCCGCAGTCAGCGTGCGGACGGTCGGATGCTCGAACAACAGCCGCATGGAGACGTCGACGTCCAGTGTCTCCCGGAGCCTTGAAGCAACCCTGGCGGCAGCGAGGGAGTGCCCACCGAGGCGGAAGAAGTCATCGTCCACGCCGAGCGAGCCGAGGCCGAGCACCTGTGCCCAGACAGCGGCGACCACCTCCTCGACGCCAGTGCGCGCAGACGACGGGCCCGCGTCCGATCGGGCACACATGGGCTCGGGCAGGGCGCTACGGTCGATCTTCCCGTTCGGTGTCTCGGGCAACGCATCGATCACCAGCACATCACCGGGCACCATGAACGCCGGCAACCGTTCCCTGGCGAACGCCAGCACCGTCTCGGCATCGACATCCCCGGTCACGTAGCCGACGAGCGCGGCGCCGCGCACGACCACAGCCGACCGGCGGACGCCGGAACACCGCGACAGACACGTTTCGATCTCCCCGAGTTCCACCCGGAAACCACGCACCTTGACCTGCGTGTCCGTGCGGCCGACGAAGGACAGCTGACCATCCGGCCGGTAGCGCACGAGGTCACCGGTCCGATAGAGCCGGTGACCGCCGGGCCTGAACGGATCCGGCACGAAGCTCTCTGCGGTTCGGCCAGGACGGCCGTGGTAACCGCGCGTCACACCCACACCGCCGATGCACAGTTCTCCGACGGCGCCGGGAGGCACCAGCCGCAGCGCGCCGTCCACGACATAGACCCGCTCGCCGGTCAGGGGCTGCCCGATGGGCGGCGGGTCGTCGGCCGCGGTGACCAGGGTCCCGGTGGAGTAGGTCGTCGTTTCGGATGGGCCATAGAGGTTCCGGACGCGAATCGCCGGATCCTGAGCCTGCACCGCGGCGACGAGCCGATGGGAAAGTGGTTCCCCGGCCAGGTTGACCGCACGCAGGGTGGCCGGCAGAGCTCCCGCGGCGAGCAGTTCGTCCAACACGGACGGAACCGTGTTGAGCAGGGTCACGTCGTGATGCTGCCCCGCGGTGAGAGCCCGCACGGCGTCCGTGTCGGCGAACACGACGGTGTGCCCACGGGACAGCGGCACGAAGCACTCGAAGACCGACAGGTCGAAGCAGACTGATGTGGTGGCGAGCACCCGGCGCGTGTCGTCCGTGTCGAAGCACTCCTGCGCCCAATCGACCATCGCGCTGGCATTTCGGTGAGTTATCGCCACGCCCTTGGGCCGGCCGGTCGATCCCGAGGTGTAGATCAAGTAAGCCAGGTTGTCCGGCAACGCGCCAACGGCCACCGGCCCGGCCGGATACCGATCCAGGGCGTCGCTCGTCACGTCCTCATCACCGAGGACCAACCGCGCACCGGCGTCCGCGGTCATGAAGTCGATTCGCTCGGCCGGATAAGCCGGATCGATCGGCAGGTACGCCGCCCCGGCCTTCAGGACGCCCAACAAGGCAACCAGGAGCCAGGACGACCTGCTCATCCGGACACCGATGACGTCCTCCGCCGCCACCCCGGCCGTCCGCAGGCGGTGGGCCAGTCGGTTGGCCCAGCGATCCAGCTCGTCGTAGGTCAGCGTGGCATCGGCCGCCTCGACCGCCACTGCAGCCGGTGTGAGGGCTACCTGTCGGGTGAACGAATCTGTCAGGCACTTGCCATCACCAGCGAGCTGTGCGCCGCTGCCCCAGGTGTCGACGAGACGGTGTCGTTCGGCACCGGACAGCAGGTCCACTTCTGACAGTGGGCGATCCGGCGCGGTGGTCATCGAGCGCAACGCCTGCACCAGGTGCCCGAGCAGGCTCTCGACCACGAGGTGATCCAGCAGGTCACGGTTGAACTCGGCCTCGATCCGCAAGCCGTCCTGCCACGGCCACACGTGTAGCTCGACGGGATGGCGCACCTCCGCGCGCGGAAAGGGAACCGACTCCAGCACTCCATCGGCGAACGGGAGTTCATCCCTCGGGTAGGTGTGCATGACGAGCAGTGCTTCGAACAGCGGCTGCTCCGGGCGCAGCACCTTGACCACCTGCTCGTACGGACAGCTCTGGTGGCGGAAGGCGGCGAACGTCGAAGCACGGACCCGGCCCAGCAGCTCCCGTATGGTGGGTGCACCGGTCAGGTCGGTCGGCAGCGCCAGCGTTCTCGCGAAAAGGCCCACCGCCCGGCGACGATCGGCGCGTGTCCGACCGGTCACCGCACAGCCGACGGTGAACCTCTGTCGGCCCGACCAGATCGACAACACCCAGTCCAGCGCCGCCATCATGATCACGAATCGAGTCACGCCCTCGGCGTCCGCCAACTCGGCCATGCCATCGACCACATTGGCGGGTACCTCGATCTCGGCAGTGCTGGCCGAGAACCCGCGCGCCGCTGCGCCGTTGCTCGGCGGACCCGCCGGCGCGCTGTCCGCCAGCAGGTCGCACCAGTACGCCAGATCGCGCTCCGCCACTGGCTCCGATCGCTCCTCGGAGCCCTCGGCGGCGTCGGCGGCGTCGGCGGCGTCGACACCGGCTCGGTACAACGACGCCAACTCGTGCATGGCGATGTCGAGGGAGGCCCCGTCGCACACGAGATGGTGAGCTCTCAGGAGCACGAAATAGTCGTCAACCGCGACCTGATAGACGGTCAGGCCAGCCAGGGGGCCGTGTTCGAGGTAGAACGGAGCGGCCGCGGCGGCCGCGGCCACGTGCACAGCTGTCTCGACCGGATCGCCGGCGTCGCGCAGGTCTTCCCACACAACGTGGATGGGATCGTCCCGTGCGACCCGGCGGGGCCCGTGCGGTCCCGACTCGAATGTGCTGCGCAACGACTTGTGCCGGGCGGTGAGCGAGGCGAAGGACCTGTCGAGCACCGCGCGGTCGAGTGGGCCGCTGAATCGCCCGAAATGGGCCAGCGTGAAAACCGACGTGCCCGGGTTGAGCTGCTCGAACAGCCAGATCCCCTCCTGCGCCGAACTCAGTGTGCTCGCGTGCGCCCGAGCGCCCGCAGCATGGTCGGTCCGCTCCGTCATATCGATCTCCATTGGTGACGCCAATTCCCGGAACGTCGGTCAAAGCCGCGAAAACTGTCCATTGTGGACGGCATGAGGCGGGCCAGCCGTGGAAACGCTGCAAGGAAGCAGTTCGACCAGCTACAGAAACGTGTGATTGACATGCCTCACCGACTGCGGAAGGCCTCCTCTCACAGCGCCCTTCCCCAGTACTGGCAACACGTTCAGGTCATGTCGGTACCGTGTCTCGATTGCTACCGGCACGAAGCGTCTGCCCCCATGTCAACCTCCCATGACCATACGACTCCGATCAAAGGTGTCAACCCGGCCAAGATCGGGACATTAATTGTCAAGATCTTCTTGAGGCGGCCCGCGTTCACCGCAACAGGCTAGTTTGAACAGACCGAGGCCGTGACCCACACCACAGCGCGCAATCAAGTCACTCCGCCGTTCGGGTTAAAGATCGATCCAATGGACACCATCCGTGGCGGCAGACACTGATCGAGTGCGGCACATGTTCACTCGATCAGCCCATTGCCGAGTTGACATTCCCCGTATCGAGGGATTTCCTCGATACGGGTCTCCTCTCACTCCGCCGTCCGGCGTCGCTCGGCGCCGGCGAGGCAAGGGGTGGGCAGATGACGGAAACCGCCGCGAGAACCGATGCCGACGGACAGATCCGTGGCCGCATCGAGGAACTCATGTCGGCGCACGACGTTCCCGGCGCGAGCATCGGTGCGCTCGCCCACGATGCAGAACACTACTGGGCGTCGGGTGACCGAGGCGGACGCCATCCAGGTCCCATACGACCGGACACGCCGTTCCGAGCGGCATCACTGAGCAAGACCGTCGTCGCGACTGCCCTGATGCGACTGTCCGAAGTGGACGAAGTCGACCTCGACCGGCCTGTCCGCGCTTACCTGCCGGACTTCGCCGTCCGCGATCCTGCCGCCACCAGCGCCGTCACCTTGCACCACCTCGTCACGCATCGGGCTGGATGGTCGCCCAACCTGGACGAACGGCGGCCGCCGAACGAATGTGACGCAGGCGCACTCGCCAGGGCTGTCGCCGATCTGGCCAATGCCGACCAGATCAGTCCGCCCGGTCGCTTCTACTCGTACAGCAACACCGGATTCACCGTGGCGGGCCGGATCATCGAGGTCATCACCGGCATGTCGTTCGAGGACGCGGCGGACGAACTCGTGTTCAGACCGGCCGGGATGACCGACACGCACTACCCTACCGACGCCGCGCCACCCTCCGGCCTGGCCGCCGGCCACACCGGCAACCCGGCTGCCATGTTCGAGCCGTGGAGCCGATCACGCGCACGATCGCCCTCTGGTGGCCTGGTCACCACTGCGGCCGACCTGCTGCTCTTCGCTCGCGCACTGCTGGACACGACTGTGATCGGCAGGCATACGGTCACCGAGATGTGGCGGCCACGGGCCGAAGCGGTCGGTTTCGCCGAGCGGATCGCGGTCGGGTGGAACGTCGACCACCTTTGCGATGGCACGGAATACGTGGGCCATGCCGGCAACAGCGACGGGTACCTGGCCGTGCTGTCGGTCGTGCCCGCCCGCCGGTTCGCGGTCGCGGTGCTGCTGAACTCCACGTCATTCCCACCTCTGGCCGGCATTGCGCAGGACCTCGTCACGCAGCAGTTTCTGGGCGCAGCGCGGCCAGAAGCGGCCTCCGTACCGTTCTTGCCCAAACCGGACGTACTGCCATATCTCGGCGACTACACCGACGGACTGGCCAACGCCACCGTCGCCGACGCGCCCGACGGCGTGCTGCTGAGTTCGGCTCCGGGCTTGCCGACCGCACCGGTCTTGTTCACCGGCCCGGACGAGGGCGTCGCCCACGTCGGTGGTGCTGACCTGGTGGTCCGGTTTCTCCGCGACGCGGGCGCGGTCCGTTGGCTGCGGGTCTCCGGCCTGGTGTTCCGGCGAAAGGACACCACGTGATCACGATGGACTATCGCGACTACCGACAGCACGACGCACTCGGATTGGCGGCGCTGGTCCGAGCAGGCGAGGTCTCACCGGCAGAGCTGCTGGCCGTCGCGATGCAGCGCGCACGCGACGTCAACCCGACGATCAACGCGATCACCAGCTATCTCACCGAACCGGCCGGCGAACGCGCCTCAGGGCCCCTGGGCGGGCCATTCGCCGGCGTGCCCTTCTTGATCAAGGATCTCAACCAGGACTACTCGGGTACGCCGACCTCCCGGGGAAGTGGGGCGTGGCGACATCATGTCGCCGACGAGCACTCGGATGTGGTGACACGCTGGCTGGACGCGGGTCTCGTTGTGTTCGGCAAGACCAACACGCCCGAGTTCGGTGCCAAGGCGACCACCGAGCCCACAGCGTTCGGCCCGACCCGCAATCCCTGGGCTCCGGATCGCACTCCGGGTGGTTCGTCCGGGGGCGCGGCCGCCGCGGTCGCGGCCGGCATCGTGCCGGTCGCGGGTGCCAGCGACGGCGGCGGCTCGATTCGTATCCCGGCAGCGTGTTGTGGGCTGTTCGGGCTGAAGCCCGGCCGTGGCCTGGTACCGGCCGGCCCCGCCCACGCCGAGTTGGCACACGGCGCAACCACGCACGGCGTCATCTCGCGCAGCGTGCGCGACACCGCCGCCATGCTGGACTGCTTGGTTCGGCCGCGCGAGTCGTATCTCGAAGCGCTGCACGGTACCTTGCCGCGTCAGCGGATCGGCTATACCGACACGTCATTCCGCGGCCAACCGTGCGACCCGACCGTGGTCACAGCAGTGCGCGGCGCGGCCGAGCTGCTCACCGGCCTCGGACACGACGTCGAACAAGTAGATCCCGGCATCGACGGGGACGCACTCGCCGCCGACTTTCTCACCGTCTGGTACGCCCGGATCGCCGCCACGGTCGCGGAGACACGGCGTCGCGTGGGCAGTGTCCGCGGGCTGGAAATAGACACGATCCTTGCGGCGGCCATCGGGCGTGCCATTCCCGCGCCGGCTTATGTTGCCGCACACGGGCGCTGGCACGACCACACGAGGGCCATGACCTGCTTCCACCGCCGATACGACTTGCTACTCACGCCGACGACGGCAGCACCACCGGTCCCACTCGGCGCACTCGAACCACCTACTTGGATGCGTGCTGTGGGTCGGACCATGCACCTGCTCGGCCTGACCAGAACAGCTGTTCGCAGCGGCCTGGTCGACCGGATCGCCCGCACGACACTGCGGTGGGCGCCGTTCACCCAGCTCGCCAACATCACCGGCAACCCAGCGATGTCCGTGCCGGTGCACTGGTCACCGGACGGACTCCCCATCGGTGTCCACCTGATGGCGCCGCCGGCCGGTGAGATCACGCTGCTCCATCTGGCCTCACAGCTCGAACAAGCAAGGCCCTGGGCCGATCGGCAGCCACCCGAGGCGCCAGCCGCCCAGCCCTCAACCGAGGTCCCCACCGCACCAGAACCCGGAGGAGCCCATGCCGGCCGATGACCAGTCCCATCCCGCCCCACGAACCCTGTTCCTGACCGGAGCAACCGGTTTCCTCGGGGCCTTCATCCTGGCGGAACTGCTGGGACGCACTGCCGACACCGTGCATTGCCTGGTACGCGCGAAAGACGATGCCCATGGCATCGAGCGCATCCGTGACGGCCTGACCGGGTTCGGAATCTGGCGTGACGAGTACCAACCTCGGATCCGGCCGGTGCCCGGCGACCTGACGCGGCCGCTGCTCGGCATGTCGGAGCAGACGTTCTCCCGACTCGCCTCGGACATCGACGTCATCTACCACGCCGGTGCCCAGGTCAACTTCGTCTACCCGTACGCGGCACTCAAAGCCGCGAACGTCGGTGGCACACAGGAAGTCATCCGCCTGGCCGTACGCCACCACGTGAAGCCCGTGCACTACGTTTCCGCCATCGACGCGATGGTGAAACTCGGCGAGGTGCGGGTCAAGGAGGACGATCCGCTGCCCCTCAGCCCGATCCCACACGGCTATGTGCAAAGCAAATGGGCGGCGGAGCGCGCGGTCGCCGCCGCACAGGCCAAAGGCCTCCAGGTGTCCATCTATCGACCGTGGCTCATCGGGGCGCACTCACAGACCGGTGTCTGCCATACCAGCGACTACGTGCTGCGATTGCTGCACGGCTGCCTCGAGGCCGGAATCGTGCCCTCTCACGAGGAGTCGCTCAACATCAGCACGGTCGACTTCTTCAGCAGTGCTCTGGTGCACATCTCGCTGAACGACGAGAACATCGGCAAGCCCTATCACTTGGCCAATCCCCGAGGCGAGCCGTTGCCGGACCTCTACGAGCGCATCAGGTCTTTCGGCTACCGCCTCGACGAACTGCCGTACGAGGTGTGGCGGGACCGTCTCAACCGGACTCTGCCGCCAGCCAGCGCGGCCTACTCCGTGCTGCCGTTGATACCGGAGCACCCGGCGCCCGAGGGAGCCCGCCACCCCTCGATCGACTGCACCCGTTCGCTCGCGGCGCTGGAGGGGACCGGTATCACGTGCGCCCCACTCGACGAACGACTTGTCCACCTGCAACTCGGTTACCTGGTGGACGTCGGTTTCCTGCCGCCGCCCGAACACACCGGCCGCGCCGAGCTGACCACCACCTCCACCGCGCGGGCGTGACGAGAGCAGGGAGATGATCGCCATGAACGGCCCGGAACTCACCCTGACGGCGCGCACCGACGCCGGCGCGAAGTTCGTCTCACGATGTGAGGAGCACGCAGATGATTTCCGCACCCGTGCGGACCAGCATGACCGGGAAGCGTCCTTCCCACACGAGAACTTCGCGGCGATGCGGGAAAGCGGCGTGCTCGCCGCCGTCGTGCCGGCAGAACTGGGCGGCCTCGGCATCACGTCGATCGAGGACATGGTCACCGGCATGAGCCGGATCGCCGGGGGCGACGCGTCCACCGCGATCGCACTGTCCATGCACTTCGGGCCCAGCTGGTCGATCAGCAGGGCTCGGCGCCAGCCCGAAGCCGACCCCGCCGCGACCGATGCCTACCTCCGGTTGATCGCCGAGGGCCAGCTGGTCCTCTGTGGCGCGGGCACCGAAGCGGGTACGCACACCCGATTCCCACTCAGCGAGTTGACCCGCACCGAGCAGGGTTGGCGGCTGAACGGCAACAAGATCTTCGCCACGCTCTCGCCTGCCGCCACCGCATTCCACGTATTCTGCCGCACCCGCCGCACGGACGGGTCGTGGGCCGGCGCGAGGGTTTGGCTCGCGCGTGACACCCCGGGGTTGGAGATCGTGGAGAACTGGGACGCTATGGGCATGCGCGCTTCCGGCAGCCACGGCCTGTGCATGCGCGACTGTCCGGTGCCGGACGAACTGGTGAGCGTCCGCGGCGACTGGGGCGACTGGAGTTCGGCGGAACTCGTGCACTCAGCCGCCGGCAATCTCACGTTGCTGTCCACGTACCTCGGCATTGCCGAGGAGGCCCGCGACCAGATCCGACGCTCGCTCATCAAGCGTCGCAAGGCGCCGAGCGACCGCCTGTTGGCCGATCGTCATGCGATCCAGACGCTGTTCGCCCGCATCGAGGCCCGGCTGTTGGTGTGCCGGTCCGTGTTGCAGCGTGTGAGCCGCCTGTGGGACGATTATCTTGACACGCATACCGACACCGATGCGTCTCTCGCGGACGCACACGAGTTGATGGCGGAGTACCAGTGCGCCAAGGCAATCGTGGAGCAGAACGCGATCGGCGCTGTGGATATCGCACTGACGGCGTCAGGCGGTTCCGGCTACCTGTCGGCGAATCCGCTGTCCCGGTTGTACCGAGACGTTCGCGCCGGCCCCTTCATGCAACCTTTCTCACCGGTGGAGCTCTACGAATACGTAGGCAAAGTTCGACTTGACAGGGAGCCCGTCGTTGACCTCTGACGATGTGCGGGCGCTGATCGCGGCGACCGGACTGTGCAAGCGGTTCGGTCGCCGGGTCGCGGTCGACGGGATCGGCTTCGCCGTACAGTCCGGTGAGGCCTTCGGGTTCCTCGGCCCGAACGGTGCCGGCAAGACCACCACGATGCGCATGATCTCGTGCGTCTCGCCGCGCAGCGGCGGTTCGCTGCGCATGCTCGGCCTCGATCCCGACACCGACGGCCCGGCGATCCGGGCGCGGCTGGGCGTCGTGCCACAGCGTGACGCACTCGACCGCGAGCTGACCGTGTTGGAGAACCTGATCATCTACGCCAGGTACTTCGACATTCCCTGGCGGGCGGCCAAAGATCGGGCCAGGGAGCTGCTCGACTTCGTACGGCTGGCGGACCGCATGGACGAAGGGGTCGACGGCCTGTCCGGGGGTATGAAACGCCGGCTGGTGATCGCTCGCGCGCTGATCAATGAGCCGGACGTGATCATCCTCGACGAGCCGACGACCGGGCTGGATCCACAGGCTCGGCACCTGATCTGGGACCGCCTCTACGCACTCAAGCAACGTGGCGTGACGCTGCTGCTGACCACGCACTACATGGACGAGGCCGAACAGCTGTGCGATCGCATCGTGATCATGGACGGCGGTCGGATCATCGCCGAGGACTCCCCGGCCGCACTGATCCGCGAGCACTGCACCCGCGAAGTCGTGGAGCTGCGGTTTCCAGTAGGCCAGCGGCCGAACATCGACGGCCAGTTCACCGGCCTGACCGACTGGACGGAGCAGCTGCCGGACCGCGTGCTGCTCTACACCGATGACGGCGACGCACTGTGCGCCCACGTGGCGAGCCGCGGCTATCGACCGGAGAACACCGTGGTACGAAGGGGAAACCTGGAGGACGTGTTCCTGCGCCTGACCGGGCGAGAGCTGGTGAGGTGACCGTGACACTGCCCGCCATCCGCGTCGTCCAGCACAACCTTCACACATTTCGGCATATCTGGCGCTCCTACCTGAGTTCCGTGGTCGGCCCGCTGTTGTTCCTGATCGCCCTCGGCGCCGGTGTCGGTCAACTGATCGATCAGCGGGGCGGGGTGGACGGCTTGTCCTACTTGAATTTCCTGGCGCCGGGGCTGATGGTCGGTGTCGCGATGCAGACCGGCGCGCTCGCGGGCTTCGGGCCGATCCTCGGGCGCATCCGATGGGACCCCGTGTACGAGTCCATGCTGCATTCACCGTTGCGGGTCCCCGATGTGTTGCTCGGCGAACTCCTCTGGATCGGCCTGCGCCTGACCGCGACCTCATCCGTGTTCCTCGCCGCCATGGCCGCGCTCGGCGCGACGTCGTCTTGGTGGAGTGTGCTCACTCTGCCGGTCGCCGTCCTGACCGGACTGTCCGTTGCCGCTGTGTTCGCGACCATCGCCGCGCTGTCTCCCAACGGATACACCTATGACGTCGTGTCGCGGGTCGTGATCGTGCCGCTGTTGCTGTTCGGCGGTGTGTTCTTTCCGTTCGATCGGTTGCCGTCGTTCGTACGCGTGGTTTTCGACCTGACACCGCTCCCCCATGGCGTCATGCTCGCCAGGGAACTGGCCGCCGGCACGTCGATGCTCATTCCGAGCCTCGGGCACCTCGCCGTGCTGGTCGCCTATCTGGTCGGCGGGTTTCTTCTGGCGAGGCACGCCTTCCAAAGGCGGTTGGTGCCATGATGCTCCTCAGCACGCGCTGGTTGCGGCTCGTCGAACGCAATGCGCTGGTATACCGCCATGTCTGGCCGGTGTTGGTCGCCGGCTTGGTCGAGCCGTTTCTGTACCTGCTCAGCATCGGTTACGGCATCGGCGGATTGGTCGGCTCGGTTCAGGTCGGCAACCAGGCCCTGCCGTACGCCGTCTTCGTTGCGCCGGCGCTGGTCGCGACCGCGGCGATGAACGGGGCGATCTACGACACGACGTTCTCGGTGTTGCACAAACTCCGCTACGAGCGCATCTACGACACGATGCTCACCACCTCGCTGAGCCCGCGTGACATCGCGGTCGGCGAGGTGTCGTGGGCGATGGTCCGCGGATGCATCTACACGGCAGCCATGCTGGTCATCACCACCGCATTCGGTCTGACACCCCTGCCCTGGGCCCTGTCGATGTTGCCCGCCGCGTTGTTGATCACCTTCTGTTTCGCCGCCATCGGCTGTGCGGTCACCACCTTCCTGCGAAGTTGGCAGGACATCGAGAACGTCTACCTCGTCCAGACGGTGATCTTCCTCTTCTCGGGCACATTCCTGCCCGTCGACCGGTACCCCACCGCGATCCGCTGGCTGACCGAGCTCAGCCCGCTCACCCGCGGCACCGACCTGCTCCGCGGCCTGAACACCGGCGCACCAGGTGTCGCCCTGTCCGTCGTCGACGTCCTGTTCCTCGCGATCATCGGCGTCATCGGCCTCCGCATCGCGATTCGACGCCTCGGTCGACTCATCCTCACCTGAGGGTTTCGACATGACGTCCACGGAGGAACCAACGCGAGGAAAGATCACCGTCAACGACGTTGAGGAAGCCGAGACGAACCGCCGAGGTGTACAGCCGACACGTATGTGATCGCCGGCAGAAGCAAGATCGGCACTACGCCGTCAACGTGGGTTTTGCCATCTGGATCCCCCAACCCAGCTCCAGGAGCTCCCGGTGTGACGCCCCCGCTTAGCGGCGGGCCTATTTCCGGGACCACTGGTCCAGTGGCGCGATGACCTCAACGACGAGCCTGGCACCGCCGCCTGGTTCGCAAGAAGTGGACGTTTCCGCACCGGACAGGTCGCCCGCCGATCGCCGAGGAGATCCGTGAGCTGGTGACGCGTCTGGCGCGCGAGAATCCGACCTGCGGGCACCGGCGGATCCTGGGGAACTGGCTCGACTTGGTCATCAGGTTGGCGCCGTGGCAGTCCGTCGGATCCTGACCCGTGACCGAACAGGCCCGCCACCACGAGGCGTGGACACGACGTGGCGGGCATTCCTGCGCAATCAAGCCTCGGGCTTGCTGGCCTGCGACTTCTTCCACATCGACACCACCGGGTTACGCAGGCTCTACGTCCTGTTCGTGCTGGAGGTCCGAACCCCCAGAGTGCATATCCTCGGTGTCACGGCCAATCCGACCGCATCATGGGTCACCCAGCAGGCGCGCAACCTGCTGGAGGGGCTGGGCGAGCGGGTCGCCTCGTTCCGGTTTCTCATCCGCGACCGAGACACGAAGTTCACTACAGGATTCGACGCTGTATTCGTCGGTGAAGGGATCGAGCCCGTCAAGATCCCGCCACGGACACCTCAAGCGAACTGCTACGCCGAGAGGTTCGTACGCAGCGTCCGAGCGGAGTGCACCGATCGGATGCTGATCTACAACGAGCGCCACGCCGTCGCCATCCTGGGCGAGTACGCGCGGCACTTCAACGACCACCGACCACATCAGAGCCTCGATCAGCGGCCACCGAACCATGATCCGGCGGTCGTCATCCCCCTGGAAGCTCCGATCACGCGCCGGAAGGTCCTCGGCGGCGTGATCAACGAGTACCGGCGTACCGCCTGACCTGACTGCCAAAACACCTGGTCACAGCCTGCGCATCGACTTTTGGCGCGGTACTACGGTTAGCAGTCCACCTTCCACGCGCATAATCGGTCAGCTACATCCATTCCCCGCGCAAACGGTCGACTACGTTTCGCAACCCAGGGAGGGAGCCTGAAATCTTCTTCCTCTTTGCGTACGATTCTGCACGGTCAACCGACATCTCGAGCAGTTTGAAAAGGTCACGGTTCAGATCCGCGCTCACCTCTTTCGGTACGGCAGCCTGTACCACCAAGAGCGCTTCGTCGCTAGAGTAACTTCCCGTTCGCACACCCACAAATTTAGGCGCAACCCAGTCGCCCGCTATATGAAAAACCACATTCAGCCTCAAAGGCGACTCGTCATCACCCAAAACTTCACGAACCTTACCCGTTAGAGCTATTGCAGCCTTGTCCCAAGCATTTCCCGAGGCCGTGCCGTCAACGACAATACCTATACTAAGCACTGGAATATTACCGGCTTCGGTCGACACTACCTATTCTCCTCGTCCGCCATGGCCGCCACGAACGCCGCCCAACCTTTGTCGTTTTTTCGGCACCCACATAGTGACACACAGCAACCTCCGCCGCCGACGGCCTGACCGGGGCTAGAGCAGCCTGGCCAGGGCGTCGGCGGAGGGGGTGCGCCTGGGTAGCAAAATTGTATCCAGGTGGGTACTGTGACGGCCATGGACATCAAGGGAGCAGTCGCGCTGGTCACGGGCGCGAGCCGGGGCATCGGGCGGGCGTTCGCGCGGGCGCTGCTGGAGCAGGGGGCGGCCAAGGTGTACGCCGGGGTGCGGGATCCGGCGACGGTCACGGACCCGGATCTGGTGCCGCTACAGCTGGACGTCACCAATCCCGACCACATCGCCGTCGCCGCGGCGGCGGCCGGCGACGTGGACATCGTCGTCAACAACGCCGGGATTCTGGGTGACCGGGGCAACCTGCTGGCCGGCGACCTCGACGTGGCGCGGCAGGTCATGGAGGCCAACTTCTTCGGCACCTGGGCGGTCTCCCGGGCCTTCGCCCCGGTCCTGGCCCGCAACGGCGGCGGCGCGCTGGTCACCATGCTGTCCGTGGCCTCGTGGCGCGGCTCGGCGCTGACGCCCGGCTACTCCGCGTCCAAGGCCGCCCAGTGGTCGCTCACCCAGGCGCTGCGGGATGGCTTGCGGGAACAGGGAACCCTCGTCGTCGGCGTGCACGTCGGCTTCGTCGACACCGACGGCGCCGCCTGGGCCGACGGCCCCAAGGTGTCCGCCGCCGAGGTGGCCGAAGCCACACTGAAGGCGTTGCGGGACAACCAGGTCGAGGTCCTGGTCGACGAACGCGCCCGTCAGCTCAAGGCCGCCCTCTCCCAGCCGCTCTGAGCCGGCCCTTGGTGCCACACGCGCTTGCCGTGACGCAAGCGCATGTGACCCAAACTCAGATGTTGCGGCGGTACTGGCCGCCGACCTCGAAGAAGGCCTCGGTGATCTGGCCGAGGGTGCAGACCCGGGCGGCGTCCATGAGGACCGCGAAGACGTTCTCGCCGGTGGTGGCGGCGGAGCGCAGGCGGGCCAGGGCGTCGGCGGCGTCGGAGCGGTGGCGCTGCTGGAAGTCGAGGGTGCGCGAGACCTGGGACTCCTTCTCCTGCTCGGTGGCGCGGGCCAGCTCGATCTCCACCGGGCCCTCGTCGGCTTGCGGGGCAAGGAAGGTGTTGACGCCGATCAGGGGCAGCGAGCCGTTGTGCTTGCGCTGCTCGTACAGCATCGACTCGTCCTGGATGCGGCCCCGCTGGTAGCCGGTCTCCATGGCGCCGAGCACGCCGCCGCGCTCGGAGATGCGGTCGAACTCGGCCAGCACGGCCTCCTCGACCAGGTCGGTCAGCTCGTCGATGACAAACGAGCCCTGCAACGGGTTCTCGTTCATCGACAGGCCCCACTCCTTGTTGATGATGAGCTGGATGGCCATGGCCCGGCGCACGGAGCTCTCGGTGGGAGTGGTGACGGCCTCGTCGTAGGCGTTGGTGTGCAGGCTGTTGCAGTTGTCATACAAGGCGCACAGGGCCTGGAGGGTGGTGCGGATGTCGTTGAAGTTCATCTCCTGCGCGTGCAGCGAACGACCCGAGGTCTGCACGTGGTACTTGAACTTCTGCGAACGGTCGTTGGCGCCGTAGCGGTCCCGCATGGCCACGGCCCAGATCCGCCGGGCGACCCGGCCGATGACGCTGTACTCGGCGTCCATGCCGTTGGAGAAGAAGAACGACAGGTTGGCCGCGAAGTCGTCGATGTCCATGCCCCGGGCCAGGTAGGACTCCACGTAGGTGAAGCCGTTGGCCAGGGTGAAGGCCAGCTGGCTGATCGGGTTGGCCCCGGCCTCGGCGATGTGGTAGCCGGAGATCGACACCGAGTAGAAGTTGCGCACCCTGTTGGCGATGAACCATTCCTGGATGTCGGCCATCATGCGCAGGCTGAACTCGGTGGAGAAGATGCAGGTGTTCTGGCCCTGGTCCTCCTTGAGGATGTCGGCCTGCACGGTGCCCCGCACGTTGGCCAGCGCCCACGCCCGCAGCTCGTCGTGCTCGGCGGGCGAGGGCTCCCGCCCGTGCTCGGCACGGAAGGCGTCGACGCGCTGGTCGATGGCGGTGTTGAGGAAGTAGGCCAGGATCGTCGGCGCCGGGCCGTTGATCGTCATCGACACCGAGGTGGTCGGGGAGGTGAGGTCGAAGCCGGCGTAGAGGGCCTTCATGTCCTCCAGCGACGCGATCGAGACGCCGGAGGTGCCGATCTTGCCGTAGACGTCCGGCGGGGTGTCGGGGTCGCGCCCGTACAGCGTCACCGAGTCGAACGCGGTGGACAGCCGGGTCGCGGCCGAGCCCTCGGACAGCAGCTTGAACCGCTTGTTGGTGCGGAACGCGTCGCCCTCGCCGGCGAACATGCGGGCCGGGTCCTCGCCGTCCCGCTTGAACGGGAAAACACCGGCGGTGTAAGGGAACCGGCCGGGCAGGTTCTCGTTGCGCAGCCAGCGCAGCAGGGTGCCCTCGTCGTCGAACCGGGGCAGGCTGACCCGGCGGACCTTGTTGCCGGACAGGGTCTCCCGGGTCAGCGCGGTGCGGATCTCCTTGTCCCGTACGGTGAACACCAGCTCGTCGCCGGAGTACTGCTCGACCGTGCGTGGCCAGTCGGCCAGCAGGTCGGCGCTGTCCCGGTCCACCTCGCGCTCGCTGGCGTCGACCAGCTCGGCGATGTCCGAAGTGGACTTGTCAGCGGCGTCCAGGGCCTTCTGCGCGGCCACCAGATGCGCGTGCTTGCGGACGGCCTCGACCTGCTCGTCGGTCCGCTTGTGGTACGCGCGAACGGTGTCGGCGATGTCGGAGAGGTAGCGGGCCCGCGCGGCCGGCACGATGGTCGACGCCGAGGTGGACGTCTTGCCTTCCACCACCGGCAGAACACCGTGCTCGAACCCGAGCGAGGTGACCAGGTGCTGGTACAGCGCGGTGACGCCGTCGTCGTTGAAGGTGGCGGCGCTGGTGCCGTAGACCGGCATGTCCTGCCAGGTGGCGCCGAAGGCCTCGCGGTTGCGCACCAGCTGGCGGGCCACGTCCCGGCGGGCGTCCTCGGCGCCGCGGCGCTCGAACTTGTTGATCGCCACCGCGTCGGCGAAGTCCAGCATGTCGATCTTCTCCAGCTGCGACGCGGCGCCGAACTCCGGCGTCATCACGTACAGCGAGTGGTCGACGAAGGGCACGATCGCGGCGTCGCCCTGGCCGATGCCGGGCGTCTCCACGACGATCAGGTCCGCGCCGGCGGCCTTGCAGGCCAGGATGGCGTCGGCCAGGCCGTCGGGCACCTCGGCCCCGGCCCGGCGGGTGGCCATGGACCGGAAGAACACCCGCTCGCGGTCGAGGCAGTTCATCCGGATCCGGTCGCCCAGCAGCGCGCCGCCGCCGCGGCGGCGGGTCGGGTCAACGGCCAGCACCGCGATGTGCAGTTTGTCCTGCTGGTCCATGCGGAATCGGCGGACCAGCTCGTCGGTCAGCGAGGACTTGCCGGAGCCGCCGGTGCCGGTGATGCCCAGGACCGGCACGTGCCGGTCGCCGACCGCGTCGGTCATGGCCGACCGCAACTCCGCGGGCAGGTTGCCGGCCTCGATCACCGTGATGGCCCGGGACAGCACGTCCTGCGCGCCCGTGAACAGGCCGTCCCAGCTGCTCGGCACCTGCGTGGACAGGTCGTAGTCGCAGGCCTCGACCATGGTGTTGATCATCTGGGCCAGGCCCATGTGCTGGCCGTCGGCCGGGGAGAAGATCCGCGCCACGCCCCGGGAGTGCAGCAGCTCGATCTCACGCGGCACGATCACGCCGCCCCCGCCGCCGTAGACCTTGACGTGCCCCGCGCCGCGCTCGTTGAGCAGCTGCACCAGATAGGTGAAGTACTCCACGTGGCCGCCCTGGTAGGCGCTGATGGCCACGCCCTGGGCGTCCTCCTGGATCGCGGCCGTGACGACCTCGTCCACGGACCGGTTGTGGCCCAGGTGGATCACCTCGGCCCCCTGCGACTGCAGGATGCGCCGCATGATGTTGATCGCGGCGTCGTGCCCGTCGAACAGGCTGGCGGCGGTGATGAACCGGACCGGGTTGCTCGGCGTGTGGAGAGCAACGCTTCCGTTCGCTGCGGGCGTCTCGCTGGCGCTCGCCGTCCGCGCTCGCGGACGCTCTGCGTTGAATGGTTCGCTCGCAAGCTCGCTCACGGTCGACTCCTCAGGGGTGGCCTCTCCAAATACTTTGCCTTCCTACTATCGGGAGTGCAACCAACTCGGGATGCGGCCCCGCTCACATGCCGCCCCGACCTGGGCAAATGCACCGCAAACGGCATCAGGGACAGCCGAGGAGGCCGCGTGGTTAACGGCGTTCATCCATCTGGCTACCGTGACACTGCGGTTATCGGTGGAGACTGTCGCCGCGTGCCTACCCGCCCGTAGGGTCCATGCCGGGTGCCGCCACACCCCGGTGATCACATGAGGACTGAGGAGATCGCTATGCGGGTGAGCAAGGTGGCGGTGGCGGTGCTGGCGCTGCTGGGACTGACCGCCGGGACCGCGACGGCCGACGGCACGGGATCGCTGCGGCTGTCCGAGGCCACCACCGTGGGCATCCACAACACCTATGACACGGCCGCCTACCAGTACCTGGCCCAGTCGCTGGACGCCGGGGCCAACCTGGTCGAGCTGGACGCCTGGTTCAACGTCTTCACGCACAAGTGGAACGTCAGCCACAGCAACCCGATCGGCAGCGACAACAACTGCGTGCAGGCCAAGACGCCCACGGCGAACCTATACACCGGCACGCGCAACCAGAACCTCAACGACTGCCTGGACGACATCAACGTGTGGCTGGGCCAGCACCCGACCGCCGGGCCGCTGACCGTGAAGATCGAGCTCAAGGCCGGCTTCGACCAGACCATCGGCATGGGCCCGGCCAGCCTCGACAGCTACGTGCAGACCAGCCTGGGCAGCCGGGTGTTCCGGCCCGTCGACCTGCTCGGCTCGTACCCGACGCTCGACGACGCCGCCAAGGCCAACAACTGGCCGACCCGGGCCGCGATGACCGGCAAGGTGCTGGTGGAGATCATCCCGGGCACGGTCGAGGAGCAGAACCCGACCGACCACCTGTGGACCGACGTCGAGTACGCGCAGTACCTCAAGGGGCTGGCCGCCAGCGGCAACCTGGCCCAGGCGCAGATCTTCCCGGCCGTGCACAACGCCGCCGCCGGCGACCCGCGCACCCGCTACGCCGACACCACCCTGCGGCCCTGGTTCGTCGTCTTCGACGGCGACGCCAGCGCCTACATCGACGGCGGCATCGACACCTCGTTCTACGTCGCCAACCACTACTACCTGATCATGACCGACGCCGAGAACGTCAAGCCGGCCATCGACGACGTCAACCCGACCGTGCAGCAGGCCCAGGACCGGGTCGCCCTGATGGCCGGCAAGGGGGCCAGCGTCGTCGGCACCGACTGGCGGCAGCTCACCACCGTGCTGCCCGAGGTGCTCCCCCGCGGCTGACGTGCGGTTCCCGCCGGACGCGCCTTCCACCCGGGAGGCGCGTCCGGCGTGTTCAGGGAAAGGCTGTAGAGCGGCGGCCACCGACACTGAACAACGCGCATCAGCTAGACCTGCGCTCTCGGATACTCGACGAGAGGCTTCGGCATGCGTGGATGGAAAGTTCTGGCCGCCGGGATCGCGCTGGCGCTGACGGCGTTCACCGCCGGCACCGCCCAGGCGGCGCCGCTGCGGGGTCAGCTGATCCAGAACCACAACGGGTTGTGCATCGACATCGGCTCCAACGCGCCCGGCACGATCATCGGCATCACCGCCTGCAACGCCAACCTGACCAGCCAGTGGTGGTACCTCGTCGGCGACTCGATCAAGAACTACAACAACCTGTGCATGGACATCGGCTCCAACGCCCCCGGCACGCTGGTGGGCATCACCGGCTGCAACTCCAACCTGACCAGCCAGCGGTGGTCCCAGGTCGGCCTGGCGATCCAGAACTACAACGACCTGTGCATGGACATCCGGTCCAACGCCCCCGGCACCAAGGTCGGCATCACCGGCTGCAACCTCCAGCTGTCCAGCCAGTGGTGGAGCTTCATCTGACCTAGAACGCGTCGTGATCCTCACGGAGGGCGGCGGCCTCGACTCGTAGGGCCGTCGCCTCCGCGGGGTCGACGAGGTCAGCCAGCGATTCGACACATTCGATGACGAACCGCGGATCACCTTGCGTGGCAATGCCTTCACGGAACCGGGCGGCGGCCTCCGCGTCGGCTCCCCGGCGGAGGGCGACCCGGCCCAGGCCGGTCAGGGCGTGGGCCATGCCGGCGTTGTGGCTGATCCGGCGGAACAGGCCCAGGCCTTCCTCGTAGCAGGCAGCGGCGGCGTCGAGGTCGCCCCGTGCGCACTCGACGTCGCCGAGCGACACCAGCCCGAAAGGCACGCCGTAGCCGCTGTTGCTGGCCCGCGCCTGAACCAGCGTCCGGCGTTCCAACTCGGCGGCCCGCGCGTAGTCGCCTTCCTCGTAATACGTGACGCCGAGGTTGTGCTCGGCCGCCACCCTGGTTGCCGACAGGGTCGAGTCGCACCTGGTCATGCACGCCCGGAACAGGTTCTTGGCGGTGTCGTGGTCACCATGAGCACGGGCGACCATGCCGGCCCAGAGGCACAGCTCGGGATCGTGTCCGACCACGTCGATCATCCGCGGCAGCCACCGGTTCAGCGGTCGATACCGCCACAGTCGACGGCCGAAAGCCATGCAGGCGGCGGCATCCTTCTGCTCGACGACGTGACCGAGAGCCCGGTGGATGTTCGCCCGCTCGCGGTCCAGCAGCTCCCGGTGCGCCAGCTCGTCGGGACCGACCAGCTCGACGCCGTCGACGAGCTCACGGTAGTAGCCGGCATGCCGGTCCGGTGCGGTGCGCCCGAGCCGGGTCGCGAAGTCGCGGACGGTCTCCAGCATGTCGAACCGACCGGCGGACACTGTCAGCAGACTCATGTCCGCCAACGAGGTCAGCTCGGCCAGGGTCGCGTCGCACACGGCGGCGGCCGCCCGTTCGGTGAAACCGCCGGCGAAAACGGCGAGGGTGGCGAACAGCTCGCGTTGCCTCGGGTCGAGCAGCTCGTAGCTCCACCGAAGCGTCGCCGCCAACGTGCGCTGCCGGGGCGGGCTGTCGTGGGGTCCACCGGTGAGCAGGGCGTGGCAGCGGTCCAGCAGCTCGTGCGGCGGCAAGACCCGCAGCCACGGCGCGGCCAGCTCGATGGCCAACGGCAGGCCGTCCAAGCGATGGCAGATCGGCCCGACAGCGGCGTCCGTGGTGAAGCCGGGCACGACCGCACGGGCCCGTTGCTCGAACAGCGCGACGGCGGTCGACGCCGGTAGGCAGGCGACTTCATAGCGGTGCTCGCCGGTCAGGTTGAGGGGGGTGCGGCTGGTGACCAGAACCTTGGTCTCGCCCAGGAGATCCGGCACGACGCACCGGGCTGCCAGCAGATGCTCGAAGTTGTCCAGCACGAGCAGCCCGGGCCGATGCCGGCGTACCCGTTCCACCTCGGAGGCCACCTGAGCCGGTTCGGACAGCTCGGCCAGCGAGACGAAGGCGGCCCCGAACCGGGCCGCCACCGCCAGCGCGAGCCGGGTCTTGCCCACTCCCCCGGGTCCGGTCAGGGTGACCAGCCGGGCCTCGGACAGCAGCTGCTCGATCTCCGCCAGCTCGCGGTCCCGGCCGAGCAACGGCGTCGGTGGCGTCGGCAACGGGAACGCCGGCCGTCCACGGGCGATCTGCCGGAACGTCCCGGCGTCATCACCGGCCAGGCCGAGCGCCGTCACGAGCTGGTCGACGGTGTGGCGTTGCGGCCGGCGCCGCTCGCCCCGCTCGATCAGGCCGATGGCGTCCACGCTCAGACCGGCACGTTCGGCCAGTTCCTCCTGGGTGAGGCCGGTGCGGACGCGGTGCGCGCGCAGCAGGCCGGCCAGGTCCATGCCGGCACGGTAGCGGTTTGTCGGGGCGGTTGTCGGTGGTTCGGCCGCCCGCCACCGGGCAGCGTGACGGGCATGGACGAAGTGCGGAAGCTGATCCGGTACTACCTGACCGGCGAGGAGTCGCTGCTGGCCGACGACCACCACGACCACGTGAGCGGCCTGCGCGGCCCCGGCATCTACCGCACCGTCCGAGGATGGCTCGCCACCACCTTCGCCGACCTGGCCATCGACCTGCACGCGGTCGGCGTCGACCAGGATCTGGTGCTGGCCTGGTGGACGGTCAGCGGACGGCACGTCGGCAACACGTTCCCTCAGCTGGCCTCGCGCCGGAAAGCCGGTGGTCGGGCGGTGACGTGGCCGGCGGTGCACGTGTTCCGGTTGGCCGACGGCAAGTTCACCGAACACTGGGCGGTCCGCGACGATCTCGGTCTGCTCCAGCAACTCTGATCAGCCGAACGTCCACTTCGCCCGGTCACGCCACGAGGCCGGCGCGCCCGGGATCCGGTTCCACAGCTGGAGATAGAGGGTCGCCGGCGGCCCGGCGATCAGCCGGCCCTCGAAGCGCACGCCGTCATCGGTCGGCCAGACGTCCAGCCCGCGGACGCGACGCAGGTACGTCGCCAGCTCGTCGATCCCGTCGGCCGCGAACGCCTCGTCCGGCTCGGTGACGGGCAGACCCGCCGCCAGCTCCAGGTCGACCCGGTGGATCGTCAGCTCGTGGGCGTGCCGGCGCGACCAGAACTCCAGCGGCGACGCGCTCGGCCACACCGTCCAGCATCGCGGGCCGGGTTGGGCCGTGGCCAGGACGTCGTCGACGCGCCGCAGCTCGTCGAGGTCGTAGGGCGCGAACCAGTCGGCGATCTGGGCCGGCGTGGGCGGGCTCGGGCTGCCGGTACGGATGTACCAGCCGGCGCCGCGGGCCAGGCCCACCACGTGCGCCACCAGCTCCGCGACCGTCCAGCCGGGGCAGGCCGGCACCGCCGCCGAGGGTGGAACACGGGTGGCGGCGGCGATGAAACGTTCGGTCTCCAGTCGGGCGATCCCCAGGTGATCCATGAGCCGATCCTGGGCGCGGGGCCGCCCGGCGACCACCGACAACCGCACCGACAAAAGGGCTAGGGGCGTTTGGCCGCGCGGCGGGCGGCGCGGCGGAGTTGGAGGATGCGGCCGTAGCCGGGGATGGCGACCAGGAGCACGCCGCAGATCGCGGCGGCGAGCAGGGCGACGCCGAGGGGCAGGGCGAAGGACCAGCCGAAGAAGTAGATGGTGGCGTCGGTGTTGTTCTGCACGATGAAGACGAGCAGGAGCAGCAGCACGACGGCGGCGACGGTGACGCCGATCCAGAGGCCGCTGATGCGGGTGCGCTTGAGCAGCGCGAGTTCGGCGGCGGGCTCGGGTTTGCCGGTGTGGGCGGGGTCGGTGGCGCGGGGGTCGACGACGGCGCCGCCGCCGGGCATGGCGGGACCGCCGGCGACAGCCGCGGGCTCGCCGGACGTGACGCCGCCAGCGACCGACCCGCCAGGTGTGTCGGAACCGGCGTCGCGCATGGGCGGGACCGAGGGCTTGTCGCGCTCGGCGGCGGTGCTGGGCCGGTGGCTGTGGGACGGCTCGGTCATGGGGCCCACCTCCTCGCAGGAGTGTTCCCACTGTTGGTACCCGCGAACCGGCCCGGGCGCGAGGGGAGGCTAGCCCGTTCGGGTGTCGCAGACGGTGAAGTGGCTGACGACCCGGTTGCGGCCGCCGCGTTTGGCCCGGTAGAGGGCGGCGTCGGCGGCGTGCACGAGTTCGTCGATGCCGGCGGCGGCCGAGGGATGGGTGGCGACGCCGATGGAGGCGGACAGGGTGGACAGCACGGTGGGGCCGCCGGCCAGCGGCACCCGGAGCTCGGCGATGGCCCGCCGGATGCGTTCGGCGACGGCCAGCACGTCGGCGCTGGGCAGGCCGGGCACCAGCACCACGAACTCCTCGCCGCCGAAGCGCCCGACGCAGTCGTAGTCGCGGACGGACCGCCGGACGGTGGCGGCGACGGCCTTGAGCACCTCGTCGCCGGCCAGGTGGCCGTGGGTGTCGTTGACCCGCTTGAAGTGGTCGAGGTCGACCATGAGCACGCCGGCGGTGTCGGCGGCGGCCAGCTCCCGGGCGGCGACCTCGCGCCAGGTGGCGGCGTTGAGCAGCCCGGTCTTCTGGTCCTTGGTGGCCAGCTCCCGGAACTGGGTGACCAGCACGCCCCGGTGCAGCACGAACAGCGGCACGAACAGGAACACCAGGGCGATCGGCTGGTAGACGAGCACCAGGCCGATGACCGCGCCGAGGCAGATGGTGGCCAGCTCCAACGCGTTGTCGTCGGCCGAGCCGAACAGGTCGGCCATGGTGCGCTGCCGCTCGTCGTCGACCAGCAGGCTGACGGCGATCAGCAGGGCGTCGACGGCGAAGAACACCACCGCGGCCAGCGCGACGACGGCGATGGGCGCCGCGGTCAGCTGGGTGGCCTGCGTCAGCACCGGCACGTCGCCGGTGTCGAGCACCAGGTGCGCGGCCCCGGCCGCCAGCAGCATGGCGGCGGCGTTCATGATCTTGCGGTGTGGGAAGCCGCGCTGGCTGCGCAGCGTGTCGTGCAGGGACAGCAGCACGGTCAGCACCGCCACCCAGGCCAGCGGCAGCGTCAGCACGGCCGCGAACACCCACATCGAGATCATGTTGATTCGCACGGACCCGTTGCGGATCCGCCGCGCCCGCTCGATCCGGCGCGAGGCCTCCACCTGCACGGCCGCGGCGGCCAGGATCGCCACCGCCACCGCGGGCGGCACGATGTCCACCCCGGGCCGCACGAACTCGGCGGTCGTCAACGCGACCGCCGCCAGATCCACAACCAGCACGTACCAGACCGACAGCGCCGGCCGCTCCCACAATGGCCATTTCCCGACCCGGGCCAGGCCGAGATCACTCCCCCGAGTAATCGCCATGGCACTCCCCCCACGGTTCACACCGAGTATGGGGGGACGCCGCGTGACCGTTCCGGTGAATTGATCGAGACCACCCGGCTAGCGCAATGACCGCCGAACGCTGCGTGGCGCGACCACCTGATCAGGGCAAGGCCAGCCCGCCGTTCGGGCCGTGACCGGCGGCCGTTCGTCGCCCATCGTGCCCGGCGGGGTCAGCCACCGTACCGTGTCCCGGCCAGATCCGTCACCGCCGCCTCGGAGCCGAGCCGCCGCAGCACGTCGGCGATGTCGGCCTCGGCGTGCCGGCAGGCGGCCTCGAACACCGCCAGCCGGGCGTCGTAGCGGTCGTCGTCGTACGGCTCGACGTCATCGGCCAGCCGGTGCACGGCGTCGGCCTTGTCGAACACGATGCGCTCCACCGCGTCGCAGGCCACCCGCAGGGTGTCGGCGAAGCCGCCGATCCGCTGCCACACCGCCCGCTGCCACGGATCGTGCCGCACGTCGAGCATGTCCGAGCAGAGCGACTCCAACTGCTCGGCGTCGGCCCGCAGCTCGGCCAGCGGAATGCCGCGCTGGGTGGCATAGCGGCGGCCGATCTCGGCCTCGAAGTCGAACTCGCGGTGCTGCCGCCGGGCCCGCTCCGGACCGTGCCGGCGGAAGTACTCCAGGCCGTCCGCGCCGGCGTCGAGAATGGGCGTCGAGGACGGTTCCCCGGCGCTGCCGAACACCTCCAGCCGCGCGGCGATCTCGGCCAGGTAGCCGCTGCGGCCGCCGGCGACGGCGCAGTGCGCGAGCAGTTCCGCCAGCTCGGCCCGGGAATCCCCGATCCGCTCGTCGAACACCACCCGCATGCGCACCGATGAGTCGTCCATGGCCGTGCCCCCCAAACGTGAACGTGCCCCATCACCATGGCATGACGGGCCCGCGGCTGGTAGGACCTTTCAGACAGGTCCGAAAGGTGTGGCCGCAGGCAACGGCCGTCCGGTCGAGGACATGTCACTGTCAGGGGGTGGGGACCATGGCCGGCACGCTGCGGGTGCACTTCACGGCCGAGGATCTGCTGCGCACCCGGGTGCTCACCGAGCCGGACCCGATGTGGGAGCTGGTGTTGAGCCTCCATCACCTCGTGCCGGCCGGCGAGCCGGACCGGCACGCGGCGTGGCGGCGCGACGTGGGCCCGCGATTCGCCGATCCCGAGACGGCGCACGCCTTCCGGCTGCTGCGCCGCCTGGTGCCGGCGCGCGGCAACTTCCCGGACTTTCTCACGCCGCTGCCCACCGGGGACGGTGTCGACGGCGCGTTCGACTTCATCCGCTCGACCCCGCGTTCCCGGCTGGCGCTGGACCTGAGCCCGGCTCGGCTGCGCCGGGTCGAGGACTCCCGGTTCTGTCACGGCCTGGCCGACGGCGGCGCCGAGTCGATGGCCGACCTGCTCGGCGCGCTGCGCCGCTATCACGACAACGCGATCGCGCCGATCTGGGACGAGGTCGGGGACCGGGTCCGGGCCGACGGCGAGAGCCGCGTCCGCGAGGTGCTCGACGGCGGCCTTGGCGGCATGTTCGCCCGGTTGGGGCCGTCTTTCCGCTGGCGCTGGCCCTGGTTGGAGACGGACTATCCGCGCTCGCACGAGATCCGGCTGGGCGGCCGCGGGCTCACGCTGGTGCCGTCGTTCTTCTGCGTCGGCGATCCCGTCACGCTGATCGACGAGGAACTGCCGCCGATGCTGGTGTTCCCGGCCCGGCCGCTGCGGCGCGATCCGGCGGCCGAGGACCGGATGCTGTTCCACCTCTCGCAGGTCATCGGCCGCACCCGGGCCCGGATCCTGGTGGCGTTGCGGACCCCGCGGTCTACCTCGGAGCTGGCCGAGACGATCGGCATGTCGCTGGCCTCGGCCAGCCAGCAGGTGACGCTGCTGCGCAACGCCGGCTTCGTGGCCAGCCGCCGGGACGGACAGGCAGTGCGCCACTCCGTCACCCGAAAGGGTAAGGCCCTGCTGGAGTCGAACTAACGAATCCGCCCGGCGGTACGACTATGCGTAGGTCCCTGACGACGAAGCCGGGAGAGAGATGACCCACGTGGTCGACGACGCCGTGCAGGCTGGGCCGCTGTCCGAACAGGCCGAGTCGGCAGCGCTCGACGGGGACCTGGACGCCGCCTCCCTGCTCGCCGACCAGGCGATCCTCGACGGGGACAAGCGGGGCGCGGAGGTCGCGGCGGCGGTGTTGGCCCAGCGCGGCATGCTCGGCGACAGCGTCGCGCTGTACCGGTGGGCGGAGAGTGTGGACGGCTCGGTCTCGGGTTTCGCCGTGGCGGCGCTGCTGGGGACCGGGGGCCTGCCGCAGGCCCAGGCCCAGCTGGCCGCCTTCGACCGGGCCGTGCGCACGCCCACTTCGCTGTCCACTGTCGAATCCCTTGTGGCGCATGCCTTGCACGAGTCGGTGACCGGAGCGCCGGTGGCGGCGCTTTCGCAGCTGGTGCAGGCGGCCGCGGTGCTGGAACCCCACGCCGGCAAGGTGTTACTGCCGGACACACCGTCGGCGTTGGCCGGCCTGATCGCGCTGCACCTGGGGCAGCTGGACATGGCGGAATCGGCCGTCGGCGACGATTCCACCCGTCATGCGCTGCTGCGGGCCTGGATTTCGTTGCAGCGCGGCGATTTGGCCGCTGCCGACGTGCCGGCGCAGTGCCCCCGGCCCCGGGACGAGCTGTTCGCGGCGGCGATCGCGATCGGCGTGGCACGGCGGCGTTCCGACCTGGCCGGCCTGCTCGACGCGTGGCCGCGGGCGCGGGACGCGGTGATCGCGCACCCGGTCGACCTGTTCGTGCTGCAACCGCTCGGGGAGATCGCCGTCGCCGCCGCGCGCCTGCACGAGGACGAGTGGCTCGCGCCCCGGCTGGCCGAGGCCGAGGACCTGCTGGCCCGGCTGGACCGGCCGGCGCTGTGGTCGGTGCCGCTGCACTGGTTCGGGTTGCAGGCCGCCGTCGCCTCCGAGTCTCCCTCAGCCGCCGCCCGGCACGCCGCCGCCCTCTCGACGATGGCCCGCAGCTCCCGCTACGCCGCCGCGCTGGCCGGCTGCGCGCGGGCGTGGCTGCGGGTGCTGGCCGGCGACGTGCAGGTGGACCAGGTGGTGGCCGCCGCCCGCGAGCTACGGGCGGTCGGGCTGGGCTGGGACGGCGCCCGACTGGCCGGGCAGGCCGCCATCCGCACCGCCGACCGCAACGAGATGACCACCCTGCTCACCTGCGCCCGGGCCCTGCACGGGGCCCCGCACAGCGCCGACGAGTCCCCCGCGCCCCAGCTGTCGGCCCGCGAGATCGAGGTGGCCGAACTGCTGGTCGGCGGCATGACGTACAAGCAGATCGGCGAACGCCTGTTCATCTCGGCCAAGACCGTGGAGCACCACGTGGCCCGGATCCGGCAGCGTCTCGGCTCGAACTCCCGCCGAGAGCTGCTGGTCCGGCTCCGCTCCCTGGTCGCCGGCCAGTAACCACCCCCCTTTTCCCCACATGCGCTTCCCATTTGCGTTCAGATGCCACATGGGAAGCGCATGTGGCGTTCCCCCCGGCGCTTACGCCACATGCGCTTCCCATTTGCGTTCAGGCGCCACATGGGAAGCGCATGTGGCGTTACCGGGTGGTAGCTAGGAGACGAGGGCGAAGGCGCTGTAGTACTCGCCGGCCGGCGTGCGGGTGCCGCTGCGGTCGGGACTGACCTCGGCCCCGACCCAGCCCTGGAACGCGCCGGAGTCGTCGATCACCTGTAGCAGCGGCCGCACATGGCTGTTGCCGATGTAGCACTGGTCGTAGGACAGGCACTCGCACCAGAACTCATAGCTGTTGCGACGGCCGCCGAGATCGCCGGTCAGGTAGTAGAACCGCCGGTCGCCGGTGTCGGTGATCTTCTTGACGCAGGCGTCGTAGTTGCCGTCCTTGGGGCAGCAGGAGCTCGGGTCGCAGCCCGAGCCGGTCTGCACGTAGCCGAGGCAGGAGCCGTCGTCGCAGATGTTCCAGGTCGGGCCGACGGTGAGCGCGCCGCTGTGGCCCCGGGTCCAGTTGGTGATCTGGCGGCCGTTCTCGGCCTGGCCCTCCAGCTGGTAGCCGTGCGAGGTGGCCCGCACCGTGCTCATCGGGGCCTTGCTGGTCTGGGCCAGCGAGGCGTTGCTGCCGTAGCCGATGCCGCCAGTGATCGAGTACGTGTCGCCGGTCAGCTCCATCCGGCCCAGGCCAGGCCGCAGCTCGGAGACCGCCCAGGTCTCGCCCAGGTTGACCGTGGTGGTGGAGCCGTTGATGGTGCTGCTGGTCCAGGTGATGCTCACCTGCCCGCTGGCCGCGTTGTAGGCGTACGTGCCGGTGAAGTGGCCGTTCGGGTCGCCGGTGAAGCCCGGCGCGGTCTTGATCGGACAGTTGTTGCGCGGGTTGGCGTTGTCGTGCTGCTGGCCGCAGTAGTAGACGTCGCCGCTGTTGACCGGGACCGGGAACGCGGTCTGGCTCCAGGTCCAGAAGTTGTGCTGGACGGCGTTGCTGGCCGGGTCGAACACGATGTAGCCGAGCCGCAGGTAGTTGTTGTCGGCGGTGGTGGAGAAGCCGGCGACGCTCACCACCCAGTTGGTCTTGCCCAGCGGCGTGGCCGCGTAGGCCGAGCCGCCCAGCGCCAGGGTGGAGGCGAGGACGGACAGGACAACTGCTGCGAATGCCGCCATGCGGCGCAAAACCCCCATCTTCATGGGGGCAGGGTAGCGCCGTTCAGGCGAGTTCGTCGGCCATTCCCTCGCACGTGCGGACCACCACTCGGGCGACGTCGATGGTGGCCTTTCGGGCCAACGGGTTCTCGGCCTGACGCTGCCAGCGGGCCAGGGCGTCGAGCACGGCGGCGCGCTGTTCGGGGCGGCCGGTGTCGGGGGCGAGGCCGAGACGCGACCACGGCAGCGCGCCGCCGGCGCCGAGCAGGCGTTCGGCCTCGTCCATGGCGGATTCGGCGAGATCGGTGACGCCGGAGCGCAGCGCGCCGAGGACCCGCAGCTCGGTGAACTCGTGCGCGCCGGCCAGTATCCGCTCGACCTCGTCCCGCAGCAGTTCGGTGCCGGGGCGGAAGTCCTTGCGCAGCAAGGCCTCCACCGCGAGCAGGGCGGAGCGGGACTTGAGCAGGTCGCGGCGCTGGGTGAACTGGGCGGCGAACACGGCCCGCAGCTCGTCGATGCCGCTGCGCCGGGTCAGCTCGGCGGCCAGCCGGCCGGGATCGCCGAAACCCTGGCGGATCAGCGCCAGCGACAGCCGCACGCCGAACAGCCCGAACCGGTCCAGCAGCCCGAAACCGCCGGCGTAGCTGGCGAACCGGTCGGCCGAGAGCAGGGCCGCCTCGACCTCGGCCCGGGGTTTGGCCGCCATGCCGGCCAACAGGTCGAACTCGTGCTGGTGCAGGGATCGCGCCGTCTCGGCGAGCAGCCCGGCCACCGGCACCACGCCCTGGCACAGCCGCCGCAGCCGCGGATCGGACCGGTACCGGCGCGCGATCTTGCCGGCCGACATCAGGGCGTCGATCCGGCCCACGCCGATCTCGTCGGCCCGGGACAGCACGGCGATGGTGTTGACCGGGTTGGCCCGGGCGATTCCGTTGTCGTGGAACGATTCCAGCAGCCGCAGGTCGGCGCTGTGCAGGTGCCGCATCAGGTACACCACGGCGTCGGCCTCGCTGGGCTCGTCCTCGGGCGCCAGGAAACCGTTGGCCCGCGCGGAAACGTCGGTGGACAGCGAGGCGATGCCGGGCGTGTCGATGAGGATCGTGTCGGTCAGGCCGCGGGTCGGCCAGTCCACCACCAGCCGTTCGACGTGGGCGGGGCTGAGGCCCTCCAGGTCGATGCGCAGCGCCCCGTCCTCGCGGTCCACCCGGAGCTGGCGCGGGCCGCCGGTGATCGGGTGCGCGCAGACGCGCGGCCGGTGGCCCTGCCGGTACCAGGTGACGATCCGGGTGCACTCGCCGGCGTCGGTCGGGGCCAGCCGCTCCCCCACCAACGCGTTGAGCAGCGTGGACTTGCCGGCCTTGATCTGCCCGGCGATCGCCACCCGCAGCGGCCCGTCGAGGCGGTCGAGGTGGTCCCGCAACGACTGTGCGATGTCCGGCGTCTCACGGAACACGTCGACGGCGTCCCGGAGCAGCGTGCGGACCTGGCCGCCGAGCCGGCTCACTGCCGCACCTCGCTAGCGCTCGGTGTCCGCGTTCGCGGACGCTCCGCGTTGAATGATTCGCTCGCAAGCTCGCTCATCGGGCCAGCTCCCGGGCCATCGAGGCCAGGTGCTCGACCCGGGCCAGCTCGGCGGTGAGGTCCTTGATCCGCTCGTCCCGGCTGCCGGTGTCGGCCTTCACGGCCTGCTGCGCGGCGCTGAGCGCCTCCTGCACGGACCGGGACAACTCCTGGGCGTAGGTGGTGAAATGGTCGCGCAGGGTGCGCTGCAACTGCCGCAGCAGATCCCGGGATTCCTTGCCCACTTGGAAAATCAGGTCGTCCACGAATCGTCGCGCCGCCGCCTTGGCCTCGCTCTGCCGCCGCTGCACCTGGCGCTTGCGCTCGTCCTTCACGGTTTTGCGGCCCAGCAGCACGCCGGCCGCCACCGACACCGGGTTGAGCAGGGTCAGCCCCGCGACCGTGCTCAGCATGCCGATCATGATCGTGCCGCCGTAGCCGCCGCGCATGCCGGTGATCACCTTCTGTCCCACGCCGAAATGCTCGGCCACCGGCATCTCGAAGGTGCTGGTGGCCTGGGGGACGTGCAGGCTCAGGTCGGGCAGGGCGTGGTCGCCGGCGTCGCCGAAGTGCTCGGCCACCTGCCGGGCCAGCCACTGGGCCCGCTGGTGGGTCCAGACGAAGTTGGCCGAGGCGGCGGCCGCGCCCCGCTGGTGCAGCCACAGCGTGAACTCTTCGTCCACAGTGGCCGGATCGACCAGCTCCAGCTCCTCCTCGGCCTCCCGCAGCAGGTGCCGCATCCGGTCGCGCAGGTCGTACTCGATGTCGGCGATCAGGTCGCCGACCCCGTCGTTGAGAGTCTGTTGCCAGCGCGCCGACCTCTCCTTGAGCGCGTCGGCCCGGCCGCGGGCCCGGGTCAGCTCGGCGATGAGTTCCTCGGCGTGATCGGGGTCGCGGTGGGCGGCCAGCTCGGCCTGCATGGACGCGGACAGCTGGGTGGTCACCGACACCACGT
The DNA here is from genome assembly GCF_044547355.1 of Kutzneria sp. NPDC052558. NCBI lineage: Bacteria > Bacillati > Actinomycetota > Actinomycetes > Pseudonocardiales > Pseudonocardiaceae > Kutzneria > Kutzneria sp. NPDC052558. Next base: position 3,989 of record NZ_JBIUAG010000045.1, on the reverse strand, counting down.
CGTTGGCCACCGAACGATCGGCGAGCGCGGCCGCCTGGCCGAGAATGTCATTGCGTAGCCGGGCAATCAGCTCCGGGAAGCCCGACTCGTCATTCATGGAGGCGTCCTGGGTGCGGATGGCGTGCTGGCGCAGGGTCGAGGAGACGGCGATCAGATCGGCGTCCACGTCGGCCGCGGCCAGGTGCCCGCGGTTGAGCTCGGCGATCCGCCGCCACTGCGGGTACAGGTCGGTCTTGGTCAGCACACACAGGACGTTCGGGCACATCTTCATGGCCTGCCGCAGGAAATCCAGCTCCGGCCCGGTGTACTCCTGGGCCGCGTCGGACACCAGGATCACCGCGTCGGCGGTGGGCAGCACGGCCATGGTGCTGGCCCCGTGGGCCGAGTCGAGGCCGCCGACCCCGGGCGTGTCGACCAGGCACAGGCCGCCCGACAGCACAGTGCGAGGAACCCCGACCTCCGCGTAGCGCAGGCGCTCGCGGTTGCCGGGGTTCCCCGCCTCCGAGACATGGTGTGCCAGCTGGTCGATCGGCACCGTTCGGCGCTGGTGCTCGTCGTCGCCGACCAGCACCACCGAAGGCTCCGGCGCGAACCGGACCAGGGTGGGCACCGCGGTCGCCAGGTCGTCGTCGACCGGGCAGACCGGGGCGTCCACCAACGAGTTCACCAGCAGGCTCTTGCCCTGCTTGAACTCGCCGACCACGAGCACCCGGACCTCGGGGTCCCGCAGCCGGCCCTGCGCCACCGCCAGCCGCTCGCCGAGGTCCTCCCTGCGGTAGGCCGTGGTGGCCCGGATCGCGAGGGCGAGCAGCTCGGCGGCGGTCGGCGGCATGGCGGCAGCTCCAGGTCAGATGTGGACGATGCTGTGGTCGACGTCGTTGTTGGACGCGATGTCGTTGTGCGAGGCGATATCGGTGTGGTCGTGCGAGTCGAGCTCGGTCAGGCTGGTGTCGTGCGAGTCGTTGCCCGAGCCGACGGCCAGGTTGTTGTCCGACGCGACCGTGTCGTGCGAGTCGGTCGGGTTGTTGGAGTCGGTGGTGTCGTGCGAGTCGGTCGTGTCGTGCGAGTCGTTCCCGGACCCGACGGCGGTGTTGTCGTGGCTGTCGTTGCCGGACCCGATCGCGGTGTTGTCGTGGCTGTCGGTGGTGTCGTGCGAGTCGTTCCCGGACCCCACGGCGGTGGTGTTGTTGGAGGCCGTGGTGTTGCCGGAGGCGACCGTGTCGTGCGAGTCGGTCGTGTTGTGGCTGTCGGTGGAGTTGTGGCTGTCCGTGCTGTTGTGCGAGTCGCTCTGGCTGGTGCTGCTGCCGTTGCTGGCCACGGCCACGTTCCCGCTGCCGTAGGCGTGCACGTCGGTGGAGTAGTCGTCGGCCGAGCCCGTGGCGCTACCTCCGACCGCCACCGCGCCGCCGTGGTCGGCGTTGACGTTGCCGTTGTTGACCGTGTTGTCGTCGCCGACGACGTTGTGGTCGCCGGTGGTGACCGTGGAGTGGTTGTCGAAGCTTTGGAAGACGTCGCGGGCCCAGATGTTCTGGTTCACCGAGTTGTCGACCACGGTGTTGTGGCTGTCGACGGTGCTCGTGTACGAGTAGTTCTGCGTGATGTAGCGGATCTGCTCGATGGCGTGCTCCACGCCGCCGCCGGGGTGCACCGGCGGGGGCGGCGGCGGGGTCACCACGTGGCTGGGGCCGCCCGCGTCGTAGGTTCTGTCGAACGACTGCGCGGCGTCGATCACCAGCGGCATCGCGTCGTGCACGTCGGCCGCGCACAGGTGGCCGAAGCCGTGGTCGTCCAGCGTCTGCTGGGGGTGGGACTCGAACTGGTCGCGGGCGGTCTGGTCGCCCAGCAGCTCCATGATGAAGTCCAGCAGGCTGATTCCGGTCGCCATGGGGATCATCTCCTCCTCGGTCGGCGTGATGCCAATGACGCTAGGTAGCGATCACCGCCGGGTGCATCGGGTGCGGCCCCCTGTCCTGGATCCCCGGCGTTGGGGGATTCGATGCGGGGGTCGATTGGGGGATTGTTGGGGGTTTTGGGAGCTAATGACCACCCAGAGTGTCGCGATGAGTCCGGCGTGGGTTATCTGCTCGGTTTGGACCTTGGGACCACGTTCACCGCGGCCGCCATTCGGCGTCGAGGCGGACCTCCGGAAATGGTCACCCTGGGTAACAGGAGCACGTGCGTGCCCTCGGTGCTGCACATCGGCCGCGACGGCGCCGTGCTGGTCGGCGACGCGGCCGAGCGGCGGGCCGTCGGCGACCCGTCGGGGGTGGCGCGGGAGTTCAAGCGGCGTGTCGGCGACGAGACGCCGATCCTGCTGGGCGACGGCGGCCACACCGCGCACGAGCTGACCGCGCGGCTGGCCCGCTGGGTCGTGGACCTGGTGCGGTCCCGCGAGGGCGGTGAGCCCGAGCAGATCTCCATCACGCACCCGGCCGGCTGGGGCGGGCACAAGACCTCGTTGCTGGGCAAGGCGTTGGCCGCGGTCGGCCTCGGTGACTCGCTGTTGCTGAGCGAGCCCGCGGCGGCGGCCATCGCCTACGCCGCGACCGAGCGGCTGTCCCCCGGCGCCACCGTCGGCGTCTACGACCTGGGCGGCGGCACCGTGGACATCGCCGTGCTGCGCAAGGACTCCATCGGCTCGTTCGAGCTGGTCGGCGAGCCGACCGGGGACGACCACTTCGGCGGCGTGGACTTCGACGAGCTGCTGTTCGAGCGGATCCGCAACCAGTTCCCGGAGCTGATGCGGGGCCTGCGGTCCGACGACACGCTGGCACTGAGCGCGGTGTACCGGCTGCGGCGGGAGATCACCGAGGCCAAGGAGGCCCTGTCGCTGGACACCGAGGCCGACATCCCAGTGCTGCTGCCGTCCGGGCAGCGGCAGGCCCGGCTGATCCGCGCCGAGTTCGAGGCGATGATCCGGCCGGCGCTGGAGGAGACCGTCGACCTGATGCGGCGGACCATCCACGCGGCCGGACTGACCGAGGCCGACCTGGCGGCCGTGCTGCTGGTCGGCGGCTCGTCGCGGATTCCCCTGGTCACCGAGCTGCTGTCGGCCGGGCTGGGGAGGCCGGTGGCCGTGGACGCCGATCCCAAGGCCACCGTGGCCATCGGCGCGGCACTGTCGGCGTCCCTGGACACTGTGGTCGAGCCGGTGCCGGCCATCGTCGCCACCGCCATGACCTCCCCGCCGTCACGGCCGTCCGAGCCGGACATCCCCCTGCACCTGCCGGTCCCGGCCAGCCGGCATCGTCGCGTCGTGCGGCCGAAGATGTTCGCCGGGGCCACCGGGCTGGCGGTCGTCGCGATGGCCGGCGGCGCGCTGTTCTACAGCGCCCAGACCTCCGACCTCGGCAACGCCCCGGCCCAGGCCGCGACTCCCGGCAGCTCCCCGACCCTCGCCCAGCCCCCGGCCGCCGGCGGCAACACCTCGTCGTCGCACAAGCCGACCACGACCACCGGGCGCAGCACGACCTCGACCACTTCGGGCACCTCGTCCTCCGGCTCGCCGTCGGCCCAGGCCGCCGACCAACCCGGGCCGACCACCACCACCTCCGACGAGGCCCGCGCCGCCGGCCCCATGCTCGGCCCGCCCGCCTCCGATCCGCCCTCGTCGTCCGATCCGTCCTCGTCCTCGTCGTCACCCTCGGACACGCCGCCGACCACGACGACCAACGCCGGCGACCCGCACGTGGCCCCGCCGCCGGAAACGACCACGACCATCTCCTCGGCCCCGGCCGACCCCACGACCACGTCGTTCAGCGGCACCCTCACCACCGACCCGACCCCGGCCCCGACGACCACCACCGCCTGACCCGCCGCCGCAAGATCAAGGGACCGAATCTCTCGCCCAACGCCAGGAAGGGCCCCTTCATGACGTCCGGTGTCATGAAGGGGCCCTTCCTCACGTTCAACCTGGATCCACCGAAAATCTTGATGGTGTGACCGTGTCCTAGACACACAGATGCCCTCTGACTTGGGACGATTGTTCT
>NZ_JBIUAG010000044.1:0-71995 GCF_044547355.1 Kutzneria sp. NPDC052558 | reverse complement strand
TGGGTGTTTTTTTTTGTTTGGGGGGGGGGTTTTGTAATACGTTTTTGGGTTTTGTGGGCTGGGGGCCCGGCCCCTTTCGCGCTTTTATACGCCATCGCCCAGAGGTCTCAAAAAAAAATCCACCCGGAGCCCCCAACCCACCGCCCCACCCCCACCTCAACCGCACAACGCCCCCACCCCTCACCGCAAACCCCACCCCCCGGCAACCGCGCAGCGCGGGCACCCGACCCACAACCACACCCAAACCCCACCCGCAACAGGATCCCGACCCGAGCAGCGCACACCCGACTTTGTCGGACCTCTGCCTGGGCGACGGAGTTGCTGTGGTGGGAGCGCGGCGCGGGTGCATGGGGCGCAACCGTGCCGAGCGGCCGGTCCTGCGAGCGGTCGGGGTGACCGGCGGTGATCGAGACCCACGGATCGGGTAAGGCATGAGTTGTCCGCCGGGGGCGGGACGGTGTTCCTGGGGCAACGTCGCGAAGTGTTGACAACTGTGCGGCGTGGGCGCACGAGCCACGACCGCGCCGAGCGGCCGGTTGCCGGCCCGTGTGGCACCCCGTCGGATTGGAACTGGCATCCGGGGCAGGTGCCCGGTGGCTGGGATGGAGCCTGAGGATCATCCTACCGGGGGTGCGGCGACCGTCGGTGATCACCGCAGGTGGCGGGGCTGGAAGCGATAACGGAGTGTTCCGCAAGGGGTGTGGCGTTATCGTCAGCCGTTTCCTGACGGCGGGCGGGGCGGGTAATGTTCTCCGATGCCCGATACGGACAGCCGGGAGAGAGGAGCCGCCGGGGCGACGGCTTCGACAGCTTCGACACGTGCCTGGAGAAAATGGGATCGCGCTATCCGCCGTTCCGGTCTGACAACGTTGTCAGGCGATTGGATGATTGCCCTGCGTCATCGCGGTTGAATGTCGAATCACCGGGTGGGCGGTATGGGTCGGCCGAGGGTGTCGGATAGCGTCTGAGCGCACGTGGAACCGGCCACTGTAGACGGTGGCCGGCGCTGGTCGCCTGTCAATTTCTCCGCAGACAGCCACCGCTGCCGTGTTGGCGGCGGGGGCTCGTTGTCGCGCGTCCGTTTTCACCGAAGTGGGGCGAGAGCAGGAGGTGCCAGTGGGTGGGACCCGTCAGCCGCGGCATGAGTTCATTCCGATAGCGGTCATCGGGGCCGGGTGCAGATTCGCGCCGGACCTGGACTCGCTGGATGATTTCTGGTCTTTTGTCATGGGTGGCGGCAACGCCGTCTCGGACATTCCGGCGATGCGTCTCGAACCGTATGTGGACGGCAACCCGCAATTAGCGTCGGTCTTACGCAAGGCGTCGACGCGGGCGGCCTACCTCGCCGACGTCGACGGATTCGACGCCACATTCTTCGGTGTTTCCCCGCGCGAGGCGGCGGTCACGGATCCACAGCAGCGGCTGTTCCTGGAAGTGGTGTGGGAGGCGCTGGAGCACGCGGGCATGGACCCGCTGTCGCTGGCCGGCACCGACACGGGCGTGTACGCGGGAGTGACGTTCGCCGAATACGGCCGCCGCACCCTGGAGGACCTCACGGACGTCGAGCCGTGGGCGGGCATGGGCAGCACCTACTACGCGGTGGCCAACCGCGTATCCTACTTCCTCGACCTGCATGGCGAAAGCCTGGCGGTGGACACGGCCTGCGCGTCCTCGCTGACGGCGGTGGACCTGGCCTGCGAGCGGCTGGCGGCGGGCCGGATCTCGTGCGCGATCGTGGGAGGCGTGAGCGTGCTGCCCACCCCGCACGGCTTCGTGGCGCTGGACGAGATGGGCGCGACCTCGCCGGACGGCCGCTCCAAGTCGTTCTCGGCCGACGCGGACGGCTACGGCCGCGGTGAAGGCGCGGGCGCGGTGGTGCTCAAGCGCCTGGACGACGCGACGGCGGCGGGGGACCGGGTGCTGGCGGTGATCAAGGCCAGCGTGTCCCGGCACGAGGGCCGCACCCAGGCGATCATGGTGCCCAGCGCCGACGGCCAGGCGGCCATGCTGACCGAGGCCTACGAGCTGGCCGGCATCCTGCCCGAGGCGGTCGACTACATCGAGGCCCACGGCACCGGCACGCCGGTCGGCGACCCGATCGAGGCGGCAGCGCTGGCGGCGGTGGTCGGCCGAGGCCGACCGGCCGCCCAGCCGTGCCTGATCGGCTCGGTGAAGCCGAACATCGGCCACCTGGAGGCGGCGTCGGGCATCGCCGGCCTGATCAAGACGGTGCTGGCGGTGCACCACGGCCGGATCCCGCCCAGCGTCGGCGTCACCACTCCCAACCCGGACATCCCGTGGGAGGACAACGGCCTGCGGCTGGTGACCGAGCCGACGCCGTGGCCGAACCACGGCGGCCCGCGCCGCGCCGGCGTTTCCTGTTACGGCTACGGCGGTTCCATCTCGCACATCGTCGTCGAGCAGGCCCCGGAGACCGCGAAACCCCCACGCGGCAACGCATCCCCCGATGCCACGGTGGTGCCGGTCTCGGGCCGCACCGAGGCGGCATTGCGGGCCAACGCCGCGAACCTGGCCGACTGGCTGGAATCCAGCCCTGACAACGACTTCGGCGCGTTCGCGGCCACGCTGGCCCGTCGCCGGGCGCACCTGGCCAGCCGCGCCGCGGTGGTGGGCGACCGCGACGCCGTGTTGGCCGGGCTGCGGGCATTGGCGGCCGACGAGCCGGCGGACGGCCTGGTGACGGCCGAGGCCCTGCACCGGCAGGACCCCGTGTGGGTGTTCTCCGGCTACGGCAGCCACTGGGTCGGCATGGGGCGGGAACTGGCCGCCACCGAACCGGTTTTCGCCGCGGTCATCGACGATCTCGACCCGGTCTTCGAGCAGGAGTTGGGCATCGGGGCGCACGCCCTGCTTGCCGGCGACGACCAGAGCCACGTGGATGCCATGCAGGCAGCCACTTTCGCCATGCAGGTGGGGTTGGCGGCGCTGTGGCGGTCGCACGGCGTGGTGCCCGCGGCCGTACTCGGTCAGTCACTAGGTGAGTACGCCGCCGCGGTCGTGTCGGGAGCGCTCACGCTGGCCGACGCCGCCCGGGGCGTGTGCCGGCGGGCGAAAATCATGCGCCGCGTCGAGGGCGAAGGCGCGATGGCGTTGGTGTACCTGGACTTCGACACGGTGGTCGCGCGGCTCGCCGGCCGCGCCGACCTGGCCGCCGCCATCACCTCCTCGCCATCGTCCACTGTGGTCTCCGGCGACATCGCCTCGGTCGAGGCGCTGCTGGCCGAGTGCGAGGTGGAGGGGGTGAAGGCCTTCCGGGTCAACACGCCGGTCGCCTACCACAGCCACCACCTGCGGCCGCTGGGCGACGACGTGATCGCCGCCCTGTCCGACATCGAGGCAAACCCGTTGACCCTCAAGGCCTACAACACGACGCTCGCCGACCCGCGTGCCGAGACGTCGAGGGACGCGGCCTTCTGGGCGGTCAACATGTACGAGATGTGCCGGTTCACCTCGGCCGTGCAGGCGGCGGTCGAGGACGGGCACCGGCTGTTCGTGGAGGTCTCGCCGCACCCGCTGGTGGTGCACTCGGTCAACGAGATACTGGCTGGCGAGGGCGTCATCGTGCACACGTTGCGCCGCAACGAACCGGAGCGGACACGGTTCCGCACCGCGTTGGCGACGGTGCACTGCCACGGCGCGCCCCTGGACTGGAGCCGGGTTCACCCCGACCTGGCCCTGGTCGACCTGCCCACCAACGCATGGCAGCACCGGCCGTACTGGCACAACGGCAAGGCCAGCACGGCCGACGCCGGCCACGACCCGGACAGCCACACCCTGTTGGGCGCCGAAATCGCGATAGGAGGCGGCAGCCCGACCCGGCTGTGGCAGACCACCCTGGACGAGGCCAGCCGGCCCTACCCGGGCACGCATCCCGTGCACGGCGTGGAGATCGTGCCGGCGGCCGTGCTGCTCAACACCTTCCTGGCCGGCGGCGACCTGACTGCTCTCACCGATGTGAACCTGCGGATCCCGCTGGCGGTCGAGCCGCCCCGGGACGTGCAGGTGATCCGCCAGGGTCGCGTGCTGACCCTGGCCAGCCGCCCGCAGGGCGAGGCCGACGACAACTGGCTCACCCACACGACGGCGGTGGCCTCAAGCGGAAACCGGTTGGAGGCAAACGACTTCCCGGACTTCGCGGCGGCGTGGAAGCGGTGCGCCGAGGTGCTCGACGGCGACGCGGTGCCGGCGCTGATGGCCGAGATGGGCGCCGACGGTCTGGGTTTCGACTGGCGGGCAACGGAGTTACGCCGGGGCGATGCCGAGATGTTCGCCCGCATGACGATGGGCGGCGGCCCGCTGTCCTGGGCCCATGCCCTGGACGCGGCCGTCACCCTGACGCCGCTAGTGCTGCCGGACCGTGACGGGCAACGAATGCCGGCGCACATCGAACTCCTGGCGGTGGCGGACACCGTGCCACCGAACGAGATCCAGGTGGCGGCACGGGTAAGCCCGGCCTCGCCGCTGGACTCCGTCGACGTGTGGGTGGCGGACGCCGCCGGCACGCCGGTCGCGGTCGTGCGGGGAGTTCGCTTCGGGCTGCTGGATTCCGTCGACAGCGCGGTGACGGACCCACGCCGGCTGGTGCACGAGCTGATCTGGCGGCCGCTGCCGGATCCCGAGCCCACGCACCGCATGGCCGACCCCCGGCTGGCCGTGATCCTCAGCGATGACGACGAGTTCGTCCGGGAGATCGCGTCCCAGCTGGTGGCCGGCGGCCTGCGCTGCGTGCATGTGCGGGAGCCGGAGGAGTTGCCCGACCTGCGCGACGACTTCCACGAGCCGAGTGTCGTGTTGTTCGCGCCGGCGATCCCGGCGGCGGGCGAGTCGCTGGCCGAGGCGGCGGCGGCCACTACGTGGCGGTACACCCGAACCGCCCAGCATCTCAACGGTTTGGGCGCCGCGGTCGAGCCGAGGCTGTGGTGCCTGACCCGAGGCGTGCGCTCGGCGGCGTCGGCCGCGTCGGTCGCGCACGCGCCGTTGTGGGGGGCTGGGCGGGTGACCGCCAACGAGCATCCCGAGTTCTGGGGCGGCGTCATCGACTTCGCCGACGGCATCGAGGGCCTGCTGGGCGTGCTGCGGGCTGCCCCCCGTGACGACATCTTGTCCTTGACCCGAGGCGACATCGAGGTTTCACGGCTGTCGGCAATTGACCGGTCGCCCGACCAGAGCGCGGTGGAACTGCGGGCCGACGCCACCTACCTGGTCACAGGGGGACTAGGTGACCTCGGCCTGGAGGTGGCGGCCTGGCTGGTCGGGCGGGGCGCGCGACGCCTGGTGCTGGCCGGCCGCACCCCGCTGCCGCCGCGCCGAAAGTGGCCTCTGGTCACGGATCCGGCCGTGCGCCGGCAGATCGAGGCCGTCATCGCCCTGGAATCGCTGGGCGTGGCCGTGCATCCGGTGGCCCTGGACATCGCCGACGCCGGCAAGACGATCAAGGTGCTGGACGGCCTTCAGCTGCCGCCCATCCGCGGCGTCGTGCACGCCGCCGGCGTGCTGCACGACCAGCTGGTGGCCCAGGTCGACCATGCGGCGCAGGCCAAGGTGTTGCGCCCCAAGGTGGCCGGCGCGCTCGTGCTGCACGAGCTGTTCCCGCCGGGGAGCCTGGACTTCCTGGTGCTGTTCTCCTCGTGCGGGCAGGTTTTCCAGGTGCCCGGGCAGCTCAGCTACGCCGCCGCCAACAGCGTGCTGGACACGCTGGCGGCGCACCGGGGCGACAACACCCAGAGCCTGGCCTGGACCGCCTGGCGGGGACGGGGCATGGCCGCCGGGGCCGGCGCGGCCCTGGCCGCCGTGATGGCGGCCCAGGGCACCACCGATCTGTCCACTGTGGACGCGTTCCGGTGCTGGGAGTGGGCCGAGCGGTTCCACCGCCCGTACCTGGCGGTGCTGCCCCTGACCCCGCTGGCCCCCGGCGAGCGGCGGCTGCCCGTCTTCGGCGAACTCGCCGCCGACGAGCCGGCCGATGACCGGACCGAGGACTGGGGCGAGCTGACCCTGGACCGGCTGGCCGAACTGGTGACCAGCGCCGTGGCCACCGAGCTGCGGCTGCCGGAGGCCGAGCTGGACGCCCGCCGGCCGCTCACCGAGATGGGCATCGACTCGGTGATGAGCATCGCCATCCGCGGCCGCCTGCAACGCCAGCTGCGGGTCGACCTGCCGGCCACGCTGCTGTGGACCTACCCGTCCGTGCAACGAATCGCGGAATTCGTGGCCGGGCTGCTGGGGGTGGAGGAGCTGGTGTGAGCCGGCGCTGACGTGGTGAAGGGACCCTTCCTGACGTTCAACGCGAGGAAGGGCCCCTTCATGACACCGGACGTGGTGAAGGGGCCCTTCCTGACGTTCAACGTGAGGATGGGGCCCTTCATGACGTGAAAGGAGCTCGGTCAGGCGGGGGCGGCTTCGGGGAGCTTGGTCATGGCGTGCTCGATGAGCCTGATCAGGGCCAGCTTGCTGGAGTCGCGCTCGCGGGCGTCGGCGTTGACGATCGGCACGCCCTCGCTGATGGCCAGGGCGGAGCGGATCTCCTCGGGCTCGTAGTGGTGGGAGCCGTCGAAGTTGTTGACGGCCACGATGAACGGGACCTCGCGGCGTTCGAAGAAGTCGATGGCGGCGAAGCTGGTGTCCAGCCGGCGGGTGTCGATCAGCACGATGGCCCCGATGGCCCCGCGGGCCAGCTCGTCCCACATGAACCAGAAGCGGTCCTGGCCGGGCGTGCCGAACAGGTACAGCACCAGCCGGGGACTGATGGTGATGCGGCCGAAGTCCAGGGCCACGGTGGTGGTGGTCTTGCCCTCGATGCCGACCAGGTCGTCGATCCCGGTGCTGGCCTCGGTCAGCAGCTCCTCGGTGCTCAGCGGCGGGATCTCGCTGACCGAGGCGACCAGGGTGGTCTTGCCGACGCCGAACCCGCCGGCCACCAGGATCTTGACCGCCTCGGGGACCATGGTCGATGACTGGCTAGAGTGCACGGACACCATCCAGAACCGCCTGAAGTAGTTCCCGGCCCGGCGCGCGCAGCGCCTGGGCGGGAGGTCGGACAACCACGTCGCCGCGGTCGATCAGGTCGCTGATCAGCACCTTCACCACGACCAGCGGCACGTTCACGTAGTGCGCGATCTCGGCGACCGACAGCGCGCGGTGGCACATCTCCAGGATCGCCTGCTGCTCGGGGCCGATGCCGACCCGTTCGCTGGTGGACGGCACGGTCACGACCTGGGTGGCCACGTCCAGCCAGGAGGCCCCGGGGCGGGTCCGGCCGCCGGTCATCGCGTACGGGCGGACCAGCGGACCGGCCGCCTCGTCGAACCACTCGACTTCGTTCTCGGCCATCGCTACGCCCTCTGCTCGGCCGTCTTGGCCGTGCGCGGAGCCGCGCTCAGGTACACGCCGACCTGCTTGACCAGCAGGTTCATCTCGTACGCGATGAGGCCGATGTCGGCGTTCTCCTCGGCCAGCACGGCCAGGCAGGCGCCCCGGCCGGCGGCGGTGACGAACAGGAACGCGTGCTCCATCTCCACGATGGTCTGCCGGACCTGCCCGCCGCCGAAATGCCGGCCGGCGCCTCTGGCCAGGCTCTGGAAGGCCGAGGCCATCGCCGAGAGCTGGTCGGAGTCGTCCCGGGACAGCCCGTCGGACTTGCCGATCAGCAGCCCGTCCGCGGACAGCACGACCGCGTGCCGGGCGTCCACCACCCGTTCGACCAGGTTGTCGAGCAGCCAGTTCAGATCGGTTTCGGAATGCGCCTTGTCGTTCATCAGGTCCTGACTTCCCTGTTCCTACGCTCGAGGGTCGGGGGACTCGCCTGCTTGCCGGCCTTTGAGCGAACCCGCCTGGTAGGCCGACATGGTGTGCCGGATCTCCTCCGGCGACCGGTAGTCGTCGTCGAGGTCCAGCTCCGGCTCGTCCTCGAGGTCACCGCGCAGCTGCGGCGCGAGGCTGTTCTGGGGCTGCCGCTGGGGCAGCGTGGGACGGGGCGCGGTGATGCCGAACGACGGCGGCGGCTCGCTCACGTCCTCGGCCTCCGGCCAGCGGGTCGGGGCGGACGGAACCGGCAGCGACTCGGCCGGCGCGCCGATGGCCGCGCCGGGCGGGGTGGGGTCCAGTGCACCCTGGAGACTCTCGGTGGTCTGGACCTGGTCGGCAAGACGTGACCGGCTCAGCGCCCAGAACTCGTCCAGCTCCGAGCTTTCCGACTGCTCGGCGGCCTCGGCCTCGACCACCTGCTTGTGGGTCAGCTGGGTGCTGTCGGGCCCCCGGTCGGCCGGCCCGGAGGTGGCCAGGATGGCCGAGGGCAGCAGCACGATGGCCCGGGTGCCGCCGTACGGGGAGACCCGGAACTCGACGTTGATCTCCAGCCGGCTGGCCAGCCGGGCGATCACGAACAGGCCCAGCCGGGAGTCGGTCTTCAGGGCCATCGCGTCGAACTCGGGCGACTCGGCCATCATCCGGTTGGCCCGCTCCCGGTCCTCCTCGCTCATGCCCAGGCCCTGGTCCTCCACCTCGACCACCGCGCCGCGGGCGACCAGGGTGCTGCTGACCAGCACCTGGGAGCGGGGCGGGGAGAAGGAGGTGGCGTTGTCGACCAGCTCGGCGATCAGGTGGATGGTGTCGGCCACGGCCGAGCCGACGATCGACACCTCGGGGCCGCGCTCCACCTGAACCCGGTGGTACAGCTCGGTCTCCGACACCGCGGCGCGCAGCACGTCGACCAGCTTGACCGGCTTGCGCCAGCGCCGGCCGGGCAGCTCGCCGCCCAGGATGATCAGGTTCTCGGCGTTGCGCCGGGCCCGGGTGGCCAGGTGGTCCAGCTGGAACAGCCGCTCCAGCTGCTGCGGGTTCTCCTCGCCGCGCTCCATCAGGTCCAGGATCTTCAGCTGGCGGTGCACCAGGCCCTGGTTGCGGTGGGCGATGCTGAGGAACACGTTGTGCACGCCGTCGCGGGCCTGGGCCTCGGTGACGGCGGCGGTGACGGCGGTGTACTGGGCGGCGTTGAACGCGTCGGCCACCTGCCCGATCTCGTCCCGGCCGAAGTCCAGGTCGGGCAGTTCGGCGCGGACGTTGACGGCCTCGCCCTCGCGCAGCCGCCGCACGATGTCGGGCAGCCGGTGCTGGGCCAGCTGCAACGCCTCCTCCCGCAGCCGGGTGAGGCGGGTGACCAGGGTGCGGTCGACCAGGGTCCGGGACACCCGGACCGCGGCGACGATGGCGCCGATGGCCACCAGCAGTGCGACCACCGAGCCGACGACGGCCCAGGTGAGCTGCTGGTTGGCGTCGGAGATGGCCTGGCCGGAGACCTCGTCGGCGTTGGCGATGGTCAGCGCGGTGAGCTGGTCGAGGACCTGGGTGGACAGCGAGTTCCAGGACGCCTCGGTCACCGGCAGGCCGGTGGCCCCCCGCGCCCACGGGCCGTGCTCGATCAGGCCGTTCTCGGCCGCCACCAGCTGCTTGTACGAGTCACCCTCGAACAGGGCGGTGAACTTGGCCCGGATGTCGTCGCGCAGGAACGGAACCGATTTGTCCAGCTCGGAATGGTAGGTGCCGACCAGGTTCGAAAAGTTGCGAAAGTCCTCGGGGGCCAGGCCGTTGGCGGCGAAGCCGGCGGAGATCACCGCGGCGCCGCGGGACATCTGGTCGGTGGCCCGGAACACCTCGGTGGTGGTCGCGCCGTCCAGCGCGACCTGCACCACCGGGAGAATGCGGCCCTGGGTGTCGAACAGGCTGGACGCCGAGTCGATCAAGGTGTTGTAAAAGGTATAGACCTGAGCCTTGTCGATACTCTTCGTGTCGATCTGTGCACGGATCTTGGGCAACTGATCGATGCTCGCGTAGAGCTTCTGCGCGCTCTGCACGACCTCCGGCGGCGCGCTGGACAGGACCGCCTGGGAGGCCGACCGCATCGCCGTGAAGTACTGGTCGGTCTGCTGCTCCTGGTTGTGCAGGTCGGTCAGGCCGGAGGCGGGTTTGCCCAGATAGGCCATGCCGAGCTGGCGTTCTTTCTCGGCGGAGACCAGGCCGGTCACGGCCGGAATGGAGATGTCGCGCACACTGGAGACGACGGCTTTGACGTAGAATGCCCCGAAGACCAGGTAGGCGGCCGAGCCCGTCCATAGCACGATCAGCGTGATGCTGGGGATCAATACCGCGCCGACAAGCCGTGACCGGATCGACTTGTCGTCTTTGCTGGAATCACTCTTGTTCTTCACGGCGCTCCATGGCCGACCTCGGGGACAAGCAGGTGGCGGCCTCTGTCGGGTGACTGGTCCGGCTTCTACGACAGCTGTTCCTGCTCCGTTGCCGGGATACGCTGTTCCGACTCCCGGGCCACGGGACGATCGCGTGCATCTGTTGATCTTCCTGTGGCCGAGAAACCTAGCAGATCCGCGAACGCCGCCCAATGGGCCGTCGGACGCCCATCAGGGCATTCGCCGCCTACTGCGATGAACGTACAACACTTTGCGCCGAACGGTCGCCTCGGGTTGGGTCGCGCTATCGCATATCGGCAAAAACGGTCCACGGGTCCGCCGGTGTTTCACTCCTTCGGCGGTGTGCGGGCAGTGATCGACATCTATGGGGGACGATATACCTTCGCATGGTTGACAAATCTCGATCGCGGCCGCTATGCGGGGGCGGCCAGGGTGTCCAGGATGGACTGGCCGTATTTGGCGAGTTTGTTCTCGCCGACGCCGCTGACCGTGCCCAGCTCGGCCAGCGTGGTCGGGGCCTGGGTGGCGATCTGGCGCAGGGTGGCGTCGTGGAAGATCACGTAGGCCGGCACGCCCTGCTCGCGGGCGGTGGCGGCGCGCCAGGCCCGCAGCTGCTCGAAGACGGGGGCGGCCTCGGCCGGCAGTTCGGCGACAGCGGCGGCGGCCTTGGCGGTGCGGGCGGCCCGGGGTGCCTTGGCGGCGGTCTCCCGGCGCAGCCGGACCTCGCGCTTGCGGCCGAGCACGTCGGCGCTGGCCTCGGTCAGCGACAGGGTGCCGTAGTCGCCCTCGACGGCCAGCAGGCCCTGGGCCAGCAGCTGCCGCGCCACGCCCCGCCACTCCGACTCGGTGAGCTCGGTCCCGATGCCGAACACGGTGAGCCCGTCATGGTCGTGCTGGATGACCTTGGCGGTCTTGCGGCCCAGCAGGATGTCGATCACCTGCCCGGCCCCGAAGCGCTGCCGGCGCTCCCGGTCCAGCCGGAACACCGCCGACAGGAACTTCTGCGCGGCAACGGTTCCGTCCCACGACTCGGGCGGCGTCAGGCAGGTGTCGCAGTTGCCGCAGCGGTCGGTGAGGGTCTCGCCGAAGTAGGCCAGCAGCCCGCTGCGCCGGCACTCCACGGTCTCGCACAGCGCCAGCATCGCGTCCAGGTGCTGGCCCAGCCGCCGCCGGTGGGCGTCGTCGCCCTCGGAGGTGTCGATCATCTTGCGCTGCGAGATCACGTCCTGGAGGCCGTAGGCCAGCCACGCGGTGGACGGCAGCCCGTCCCGGCCGGCGCGGCCGGTCTCCTGGTAGTAGCCCTCGACCGACTTGGGCAGGTCCAGGTGGGCCACGAAGCGCACGTCCGGCTTGTCGATGCCCATGCCGAAGGCGATGGTGGCCACCATGACCAGGCCGTCCTCGCGCAGGAACCGGGCCTGGTTGGCGGCCCGGGTCTGCGCGTCCAGGCCGGCGTGGTACGGCAGCGCCGGAATGCCTTGCTCCACAAGCCATTCCGCGGTCTTGTCGACCGAGGACCGGGACAGGCAGTAGACGATGCCGGCGTCGCCGGCGTGCTCGGTGCGCAGCAGGTCCAGCAGCTGCCGCCTCGGCTCGTTCTTGGGCACGATCCGGTACTGGATGTTGGGCCGGTCGAAGCTGGACACGAAGTGCCGGGCCTGCTCCAGGTTGAGCCGGCTGGCGATCTCCTTGCGGGTGACCTCGGTCGCGGTCGCGGTCAGCGCGATCCTGGGCACGTCCGGCCAGCGCTCGTGCAGGTGCGACAGCTGGAGGTAGTCGGGCCGGAAGTCGTGCCCCCACTGGGAGACGCAGTGCGCCTCGTCGATGGCGAACAGCGACACCCGGCCCCGCTCCAGCAGCCGCGGCGTGGACTCCATGCGCAGCCGCTCCGGCGCCAGGTAGAGCAGATCCAGCTCGCCGGCCACGAACATGGCCTCCACCATCTGGCGTTCGCCCGGATCCTGAGTGGAGTTCAGGAATCCGGCCCGCACGCCCAGCGCGCTCAGCGCGTCCACCTGGTCCTGCATCAACGCGATCAGCGGCGAGATCACCACGCCCACGCCGTCCCGGACCAGCGCGGGAATCTGGTAGCACAACGACTTTCCGCCGCCGGTCGGCATCAGCACCAGCGCGTCGCCGCCGCCCGCGACGTGGTCCACGATGGCCTGTTGGTCACCGCGGAACGAGTCGTAGCCGAAGACGGTGCGCAGCACATGTGCCGGATCTGTCACGCCGCCCGAGTGTAGTCCGGCAAGTCGATCGTGTTGGCGGTGCGGTTGACCAGCCACGTCAACAGGCCGTTCAACGGCTTGGTGTTGAGCACCCGGTAGACCCGCCCGCGGCCGCGGATGGCCCGCGCGGTGGCCGGCGCGAAGAAGCCGCCGGTCTGCCTGGCCTGGTTCTGGCCCGCCTTCGCGCTCGGCCGGATGATCCGCTCGTACGCGGCGAAAGCCTGGTCGTGGCCCGGATTCTCGGCCAGCTCGCCGGCCAGCACGTAGGCGCCGGCCATCGCAAGCCCGGTGCCGCCGCCGCCCGCGCCGGCCGACCACGCGGCGTCGCCGACGAGCGCGACACGGCCCTTCGACCACTTGTCAAGTCGCACCTGGCTCAGCGCGTCGAAGAACAGCGTGTCGGTCCGCGCCAGCCCCTCCAGCAGGGTCGGCAGCTCCCAGCCGGCGGCCCGGAACCGGTCGGTCAGGATCCGCTTGTGCTGCTCGGTGTCCCGCCGGTCGTAGCACAGCGGCTCGGCGGCGAACACCAGCAGCACGCCCATCCGGTCCCGGTCGATCGAGCTGGTGACCATCGCGCCGATGCCCGGCTCGGCGTACATCCGGCCCTCGTGGTCCAGCCCGAGGTGGTTGGGCACGGTGTAGTACGCCGCGTAGTGGCCGAGGTGGGTGGTGAAGTCCCGCTCCGGCCCGAAGGCCAGCGACCGCACCCCCGAGTGCGCGCCGTCCGCGCCGATCACCAGGTCGAAGGTGCGGGGCGCGCCCTTGGCGAAGGTGACGTCCACGCCGCCGGCGTGCTCGGTGAGCGCGGTGATCCGGTCGCCGAAGACGTACTCCGTGGTGTTCCTGGTGTGCTCGAACAGGATGCGGCTCAGCTCGCCGCGGGGGATCTCCAGCTCGCCGCTCATCACCGCCGACGGCACGCGGGCCTGGAACCGGCCGTCGGCGTCGACGATCGTCACGTCGCCCATGCGGGTGCTGCGGGCCTCGATGGCCGCCACCAGGCCCATCTTGCGCAGGATCTCCAGTTGCTCGCCGCGGAAGTCGACGGCCGAGCCGCCGGCCCGCAGCGCCGGGGCCTGCTCGACCACGGTGACCTCGAAGCCGTGCCGGCGCAGCCAGTAGGCGGCGGTCGGACCGGCGATGCTCGCTCCGGAAATCAGGATCTTTGTCATGGCCACACCGTGGCGGCCGGCGCTTACCAGCGGCTGACCATCCGTTGACCACGTCGTCAGCGAGGCAGGCGGACCTGGAACACCGTGCCCACGCCGAGTTCGCTGTCGACGGCGACCCGGCCGCCGTGGGCCTCGACCAGCTTGCGCACGATGGCCAGCCCCAGGCCGCTGCCGCCGGTCTGCCGGCTGCGCGACTTCTCACCCCGCCAGAACCGGTCGAACACGTTGGGCAGGTCCTCGGGCGCGATGCCGCTGCCGGTGTCGTGGACCTCCAGCACCACGTCGTCGCCGTCGGCGAAACCCCGCAGCCGCACGGAGCCGCCGGCGCCGGTGTGCCGCACGGCGTTGGTGACGAGGTTGTCCACGACCTGCCGCAGCCGCACCGGATCGGCCGTCAGCTCGGCGTCGCCGTCCGCCTCCAGCCTCACGCCGGTCGCCTCGGCCCGGGCCCGGTGGGCGGCGGTGACCTGCGTGAACAGCTCGGCCACGGACACGGTCTCCCGGTGCAGGCGCAGCGTGCCGGCGTCGGCCATGGCCAGGTCCTGGAGGTCGTCGACGATGTGGTGCAGCTGCATCGCCTCCTCCAGCAGCGACGCCACCAGCGCGTCGTCGGCCTCGGCCACGCCGTCCTGGGCCGCCTCCAGCCAGCCCCGGATGTTGCTCAGCGGGGTCCGCAGCTCGTGGGCGATGTCGCTGATCAGGTCGGTCCGCAGCCGCTCCACCTGGGCCCGGCTGGCCGCCATGTCGTTGAACGCCCCGGCCAGCCGGCCGATCTCGTCCCGCCGCCGGACCGTCACCTGCGTGGTCACGTCGCCGTCCCGCATCCGCTGCGCGGCGGCGGTCAGGGCCCGCAGCGGCCGGGTGAACCGCCGCCCGGCCAGCACCGTCACCGCGATGGTCACCACCAGCACGCCGCCGACCGCCAGCCCGATCCGCACCTTGTTGCCGGCCGACAGGTCGAAGGCGCTGGGCGTGGCGATGCCGCCGGGGCTGGTGACGAACAGCAGGGCGGCCGGGGCGACGAACGGGGTCAGCTGCTCGTGCCGGCCGGTGGTGACGCAGTCCTGAACTCGTTGGTCCAGTTGACCGGGCCCGGTGGTCGGGGCGGCCTGGGCGGTGGTCGGCAGCCAGCCGAAGTCCAGCCCGATCTGCACCGGGGGCAGCTGCTGCCGGGCCAGGCACTCGTCGACCAGCGAGTCCAGTTGGCTCAGCGCCGCGGCCTCCGACTTCACCGGCGTGTCCAGGGCCCGGGCGCACTGGGCCGTGGCCACCGGATCGGGGCTCTGGATCCGGGGCCGGCGGCTGGGCGTGGTCACGATCGAGCCGACCGCGCCCTGGTTCCGCACGCAGCTCAAGGCCCGCTGGGCCAGGGCGTTCAGCGTGTCGACGGCATCCTGGTCCAGCGCGTACGGGCCGACCGCGGTCGGGGAGATCCGGTCCGGGCCGGCGCTGACCAGGCTCGGGTCCACCGCCAGCGGGTCAACGCCGGCCGAGGCCGCGGCCGGCAGCGGGTGGTGGCCCGGGTCCGAGTCGACGATCACCCGGCGGTTCTGGTCGGTCAGCACGATCCGGCGGCCGGTCTCCTGGGCCAGCACGGTCACGTCCTTGCCGACATCGGCCCAGCCAATGTGGCTCGACGCGTAGTCGAGCAGGTTCTCGTAGATCAGGTTGCCCGAGCTGATCGCCTGGCCCTGCTCCTGCCGGATGGCGACGCTGGTGGTCTGCACGGCCAGCCAGGCGGTGGCGGCGATCGAGCACGCGGCGACCACAATGGACACCGCCAGCAGCCGGGCGAGCACTAGGGCCTCTCCTCGGTGGTCAGCTTGTAGCCGACCCCGTACACGGTGACCAGGCGGGCCGGCCGGCGCGGGTCGGGCTCGATCTTCTTACGCAGGTTCATCACGTGCACGTCGATCGTGCGGTCGGTGATGTAGCGGTCGAAGCCGTGCAGGCGCTCCAGCAGCTGCTTGCGGGTGAACACCCGATCCGGTTGCCCGGCCAGGGTTTCCAGCAGCCGGAACTCGCCGGGCGTGCACTCCACCCGCCGGCCGTCGCAGGTGACGACGTGCCGGCCCTGGTCGATCACCAGCGTGCCCACCCGCAGCAGCTCGTCCGGCTCCTTGGGGCGCTGGCCCCGGCGCAGCAGGGTGCGGACCCGGGCCACCAGTTCGCGGGGGCTGAACGGCTTGGTCATGTAGTCGTCCGCGCCCAGGTCCAGGCCCAGCAGCAGATCGTCCTCAGTGGACCGTGCGGTCAGCATCAGCACCAGCACGTCCGATTCGGCCCGCAGCACGCGGATCACGTCCAGACCGTCCACTTTGGGCATCATCACGTCCAGCACCAGCAGGTCCGGCCGGCCGGCCCGCACGGTGTCGATGGCCGCCCGCCCGTCGCCGACCACGACCACCGTGTGCCGCTCGCGCTCGAGGTAGCGGCGGACCAGCTCCGCCTGCTTCTCGTCGTCCTCGGCCAGCACGATGTGGGCGCACATGGCACCGATGATAGGTCGGCCACGCACCGGCCACCGGATCCTCATAAGTTCCTCATATCCGTCGGTGATGGTTCAGGGCATGAGCAAAGTCCCCGTACTCGCGGCCTTCGCGGCGGTGGCTTCGCTGAGCGCCTGCTCCACGACCACGGCCACGCTGCCGCAGGTCGCCTCGCTGGAGACCAGCGGGACCGCCGCGCCCAGCTCGACCACCAGCGCCGCGCCGGCCGCCGAGCAGCCCTACATCCGTCTCGACGCCACCCAGGACGAGATCGCCCAGATGTTCAAGGGCTGGTACGCCTGCCTCAAGGACAACGGGCACAAGATGATCGTCGGGCGCGGGTCGCCCGACTTCCAGAGCAACACCCCGGCCGACCAGGCGGCGGTGCAGGCGTGCAAGAACAAGCACCCGTACGGGCCGGACGAGATGGATCCGAAGAAGAACCCGCACTACTACGACGACTACCACGCCTACATGAAATGCCTGCCCGAGCACGGTCTGATGGTGCACGCCATCGACCCGTTCGGCACCGGCTGGACCTATGACGACGGCGTCAGCCAGAAGCTGTCGGAGGCCCAGATGGACAAGGTCCAACTGGACTGCCAGGTCCAGTCGTTCGGCAATCACTGAGGGAGAACGAAAGTGGCAGCGGACACCCGCCGGCGGGCGGTGATCGGGATCGCCGTGCTGGTTGTGGTGGCCGGCACGGTGCTGGGCGTGGCCGTGATCGACTCACGGCACGGCTCGGCCGTCAGCGCGACCGTGGCGCCGCCGTCGGCGCAGACGGCCGAGATCAAGAAGATGGATCTGTCCAACGGGCAGACCTTCGGCGGCACACTGGGTTTCGGGCCGCCGCAGACGGTGAAGGGCGCGGGCGCCGGGGTGGTGACCAAGCTGCCCGCGACCGGCGATCTCGCCGTGCAGGGCAAGGCGCTGTACTGGGTCAACGACAAGCCGGTGCCGGTGTTCTTCGGTGACACGCCGTTGTTCCGCAAGCTCGACGGGCCGATGCTGAAGGGCGCGGACGTCGCCGTGGTGGCGCAGAACCTCAAGGCCCTCGGCTACAGCGTCGGCACGCTGCCCAAGGACGCGCAGCAGACGGCGTTCACGCCGGCGATCGCGGCGGCGCTGAACAAGTGGGAGCGCAGCGTCGGGCTGGACGACACGGGAACCCTTGACGTGGGCCAGGTTCTGGTGCTGCCCGGGCCGATGCGGGTGAACTCGGTGACCGCGCAGCTGGGCGATCCGGCGGCCGGCGAGCTGTTGGCGGTGACCTCCACGCAGAAGGTCGTGACCATGCCGGTGGACGCCAGCTCGGTCGGGCAGATCAAGAACGGCGCGGCGGTGACGGTCATCCGCCCCGACACCAAGACCGTGTCGGCCAAGGTGACCGCGATCAGCACCACTGTGGACGGTGGCGACAAGCAGCAGAACAACGGGCCGCCGAAGCTGAACGTCACCGTCACGCCGGACGATCCGTCCACTGTGGCCGATCTCGACGCCGCCTCCGTGCAGGTGCAGGTGACCACGTCCGTCCACAAGGCAGTGTTGGCGGCGCCGGTCGGCGCGCTGGTGGCGTTGCGGGAGGGCGGTTACGCGGTGCAGACCGCCGACGGCAAGTACCACGCCGTGCAGACCGGGATGTTCGCCAACGGCATGGTGGAGATCAGCGGCGACGGCGTGGCCGAGGGGCTGAAAGTGGTGACCACGTCGTGACCCCGGTGCTGGAGCTCGCCGGCGTGGGCAAGCACTACCCGGGCGGCGTGGTGGCGCTGGACTCGGTGTCGCTGGAGATCGAGTCGGGCGAACTCGTGGCCATCGTGGGACCTTCCGGCTCCGGCAAGTCGACGATGCTCAACATCATCGGCACCCTCGACCTGCCGTCGCGGGGCACGGTCCGGCTCGGCGGCCTGGACGTCACCACGCTGTCCGACCGCCGGCTGTCGGCGCTGCGCGGCAAGTGGCTCGGCTTTGTGTTCCAACAGTTCCACCTCACCGACGGGTTGACCGCCGCGCAGAACGTCGCCACCGGGCTGCTGTACGCCGGCGTCCCGCGCCGCCGCCGTCGGGCCCTGGCCCTGGAGGCGCTGGACCGGGTCGGGCTGTCGCACCGCGTCGACCATCTACCGCAACAGCTTTCCGGCGGCGAGCGGCAGCGGGTGGCCATCGCCCGGGCCGTGGTCAACGATCCCGCGCTCGTGCTGGCCGACGAGCCGACCGGCGCGCTGGACACCGTCAACGGCCAGGCGGTGCTGGAGTTGTTGCGGCGCTTGAACAACGACGGCACCACCATCGCGGTGATCACGCACGACCGGGACATCGCGGCCAGCCTGCCCCGGCGCATCGAGATGCGGGACGGGCGCCTGGTGGCCGACACCCGCGCGGGGAGCCTGGTGTGACCGCGACCCTCGACACCCAGCCCGTCCGCCTCTCCTTCGGCGACATCGTCCGCCTGGGGCTGCTCGGCGTGGGCACCCGCAAGATGCGGACCGTGTTGTCGGCGCTGGGAATCTCCATCGGCATCGCCACCATGGTGATCGTCACCAGCATCCCCGCCGCCAGCCAGCAGGCCCTGCTGGACCAGCTGACCGCGTTGGGCACCAACCTGTTGCGGGCCGAACCCCAGCAGACGCAGGGCGATCCGGTGCTGCTGCCGCCGGACGCCATGGACATGGTCGAGCGCATCGGGCCGGTCACCGCGGCCGCGCAGGTGGCCAACGCCCACTCGTCCGTGCGGCGCAACGACAAGATCGACCCGAACGCCGACTCCGGGCTGACCGTGTTGGCCAGCAGCGCCAACCTGCTCAGCGCCGTCAACGGATCCCTGCACGCCGGCAAGTTCCTCGACGACGCCACCTCCGACTTCCCGACGGTCGTGCTCGGCTCCGTGGCCGCGGCCCGACTCGGCTTCACCACGCTGGTCGCCGGGCAGCAGCCGCCGCAGGTGTTCATCGGCAAGCAGTGGTTCACCGTGATCGGCATCCTCGACCCCATGCCGCTCGACCCCGACCTTGAACGGGCCGTGCTGGTCGGATGGGGTGCGGCGAAACAGGTTCTGGGCTTCGACGGCCATCCGACCGTGGTCTACGTCAAGGCCGACGAGGACGCCATCCAGGACGTGCGGGCCGTGCTCGGGCCGACGCTCTACCCCCAGCTGCCGGGCCTGGTCCAGGTGTCCCGACCCTCGGATGCCCTGGCCGCCAAGCAGGACACCAAGACCACCTTCTCCGCGCTGTTCCTCGGCCTGGCCGGGGTCGCGTTGTTGGTCGGCGGGGTCGGCGTGGCCAACACCATGGTCATCTCCGTGCTGGAACGCCGGCGGGAGATCGGCCTGCGCCGGGCGCTGGGGGCCACCCGGGGCCAGATCCGCGGGCAGTTCCTCACCGAGGCCGCGGTGTTGTCCGGGCTCGGCGGCCTGGCCGGCACGGTGATCGGCGTCGTGGCCACCTTGGCGTACACCGGATATCAGGGCTGGCCGGTGATCATCCCGTTCGCCGCGCTCGGCGGCGGCCTGGCCGGGGCCGTGCTGATCGGCGTGCTCGCCGGCATCTACCCCTCGGTCCGGGCCGCGCGGCTCACCCCCACCGAGGCCCTGGCGACGGCCTGACCATTCCAGGGCTTGGAACGGTCGATTGCCCCGACCCGCGGCGGCGGATTTCCTGGTGTCCGAGGTCGACGATCCCGCTCGGCCGACCGTGAGAACAGGAGTGAGAGATGCTCAATCTACGACGCAGGATCAGCGCCGCCACGCTGGTGCTCGGCGCCGTCGCCGCCGGCGCCGTGGTGACCGCCACCGCGGCCGACGCCGCCCCGACCAGCGGCGCGGTCTCCTACACCCAGGCCGTGCCGCAGCAGGCTGCCCCGGTGGGCATCTGCCGGGTGCGCATCTGCCCCTGACCGGTGCCCTGAACCTCGTCAGGACAGCTCGGCCAGCAGCGCGCGGATCTCGTTCGCCGCGCGCTCATTGCCGGCCAGGTAGCCGGTCGTCCGCATGACCTCCACGGCGTTCGCGAGCAGTTCCCGGGCCCGGTCGGTGCGGCCGGCCTGCACCAGGGCCCGGGCCAGGGCGTGTTTGCTGCGCACCTCGCCCCAGGGGTCGCCGAGCCGGCCCCAGAGTTCGAGGGCCTCCTCGTAGTGGCGGATCGCGTCGTCCACGAGGCCGGCGGACAGGCAGGAATCGCCCAGGTGCATCAGGCCGTGACCGCCGAGCATGTGCTCGGCCTTGGCCTCCCGCACCAGTTCCACGCACCGCGTGCCGTGCTCGATCGCCTCGTCGTACCGGCCGAGGTCGGCCATCACGGTGCCCAGCGCGTCGGAGACGGTGGCCTCGACGAACCGGTTGCTCCACCGCCGGGCGATCGCGAGCGCGTCCTCCAGCAGCGGCACCGCGTCCACCTGCCGGCCCATCTGCTGGTAGGCCACGGCGAGGTTCACCGCCACCGCGTGGTCGTCGCCGTCGCCGCTCTCGCTCAGCCCGGCCAGGATGTCGACCGCGGCCTGGTGACAGGGGATGCCTTCGACGCCGCGGCCGAGGAAGTGCAGTGCGACTCCCATGTCGTTGTGCAGCCGGGCCTGGTTGAGCCGGTCACCCGAACGCCGGGCCGCCGCCAGCCCCATCTCGGTGATGCGCAGCCATTCCGTCCAGCGGCTGGTGCAGTGGCACAGCGTCGCCAGCGCGGCGGCGAAGGTGGCGGCCCCAGCGTCGAGACCTCGGTCGACGGCCAGCCGCAGCACGTCGACGAGCGTGAACAACGTCTGGCTGGCCCAGCCGAAGGCCTCTTCGTAACTGCGCGGGGCGAACGGCGGATGGCGCGGGTGCGGCGGGTCGACAGCGATCGGGCCGAGCCCCGGCGCCAGCACGTCCCGGGCGGCCACGGTCGAGCCGACGCACCAGTTCAGCAGGCGCTGCACCGCCTGGCCGGTGGTCAGCGCGGTCTCGTCCCGGTCCGCGCACTCGGCCGCGTAGATCCGGAGCAGGTCGTGGAAGCGATAGCGGTCCCGCGCCACCCGCTCCAACAGGTGCCGCTGGCCCAGGCCGAGCAGCTGCCGCCGGGCGTCGGCCGGGTCGGTGTCCAGCAGCACGGCCGCCTCGGCGACGCCGAACTCCACCGCCGGATGCAGGCCCAGCAGCCGGAAGGCCCGGGCCTCCTCCGGCTTCAACGCGTGGTAGGACCAGGAGAACACGGTGCGCACCACGGCCGGTTCATCGTCCGGAGTGGACAGTGCGTCCAGCCGGTCCCGCTCCGCCCGCAGCTCATCGACCATGTCCGCGATGGCGTACGGCTCGTAGCCGAGAATGCGCTCGGCGGCGATCCGCAGCGCCAGCGGCAGGTGGCCGCACAGCTCGGCCAGCTCCCGCGCCTGGTCGAGCTCGGCGTCCACATGCTCGGCGCCCAGCACCCGGCGCAGCAGTTGCAGCGATTCCGCCGGCCGCAGCACGGTCAGGCTGATCCGGGTCGCGCCGTCCCGGGACACCAGCCCCGCGAGCCGGTTGCGACTGGTCACGAGCGCGAGGCAGCCCTTCGCCCCAGGCAGCAGCGGGCGGACCTGCTCGGCGCTGACGGCGTTGTCCAGCACCACCAGCACGCGCCGGCCGGCCAGCAGCGACCGGTACAGCGCCGACTGCGCGGCCAGGTCGCCGTGCTGGGTGTCGGTGTGCGCGCCGAGACTGCGCAGCAGGTGCCCGAGCGCGGTCTCCGGGGTGACCGGGGAGAAATGCGGGTCGAAGCCGCGCAGGTCGACGAACAGCTGACCGTCCGGAAAGGACGGTGCGACCTCGTGGGCGAGGCGGATCGCCAGCGCGGTCTTGCCGACCCCGGCCGTGCCGTCGATGGCCGAGATCACCACCGATCCGCCGCCGGTCCCGCCGGAGGTCTCCGAGCACAGCTGACGGAGCCGCCGCAGCTCGTCCTCCCGGCCGCTGAAGGCGGAGATGCTGTGCGGCAGCTGCGCCGGGACCACACGGGCCGGCCGCCCGGCGACGACCGGTTCAGCGGCGGCCGGCTCGGCGGCCTCGCCGGCCAGCACGTGCTCGTGCATCCGGCGCGTCGCCGGACTGGGATCCACGCCCAGCTCCTCGACGAGACGCCGGCGGAGCCGGCCGTACACGTCGAGCGCCTCGGCCTGCCGCCCGGTCCGGTACAGGGCGAGCATCAGCAACTCGTGCAGGCGCTCGCGCAGCGGGTTCTCGGCCGCGAGCGTGGTGAGCGTGGCGACCGCGCTGTCGGCGGCGCCGGTTTCCACCAGCGCCGCGCAGCGCAGCTCCGAAACGTCCAGTTTGAGCAGTTCGAGACGGGGCCGCTCAGCCTCGGCGAACGGCCCGGTCGCGCCGTTGAGGGCCGTGCCGGCCCATTCGCCCAGCGCGTCGTCGCAGCGCGCCAGCGCGCCGGGGAAGTCGTCGGCCGCCCAGCAGCGGCGGGCCTGCGCGGCCGCGGCCTCGAACCGACAGGTGTCCACGGACCCTGGCGGCAGCAGCAGTGAGTAACCGGCGCGGCTGCTGGCCAGCACCCGCGGTTCGTCCTTGCGGTGGCGGCCCGGTTCGAGCACTTTGCGCAGCGCCGAGACGTGGGTGTAGATGCCGCCTTCGGCGCTGCGCGGCGGGTTGTCGCCCCACAGCGCGCTGATCAGCTCGTCCATCGAGACGGTGGTGTTCGCGCGCAGCGCGAGCACGGCGAGCACGGATCGCGGCCCGGGCGGACCCAGGTCGATCGGATCGGCGCCGGCAAACGCCTGAACCTCGCCCAACAGCCGGACGGTGATCGCCGGACCGCCGACGTCGTCGTCCATCTGCCACCCTCCCGTCCCGAATGCCGACGCACTCGGCGGGACGCCGAGCGCGCCGGCACATCATGGCCGGGATCAGGGCCGGGTGAAAGTCGACAGGGGGGAAACGCTTGGGTCGGCCTGCCTCTACGGCCGCCTAGTCGGACAGGCCGGCAAGTTCCTCGTGCAATCCCGCCCTGGCCACGGCGGTGGCGACGACCCGCAGCCAGTGCACGGTCTGCTCCGGTCGTTCCAGCGGCGCTCGACCCCTGAGCACGAGAGCCGCCCGCGGCTGGCTCCCGCCGGTGGCCAGGACCATGGCCAGCCAGGCGACGCCGTCGCACTCGCTGATGGCCAATCCCCGGGCGCGGATCCGCAGCAGTTCGCCGTCGAGCTGGTCGAGCTGGTCGGCGGTCATGCCCACCGCCAGGGCGACATCGCGGGCGTTCTTCAGGTCCTGGGCCAGCAGCAGCCGGCCGACGACCGAGCGGAAGGCACTGTGCCGCCCCGGCACGGCGAGGGGATCCGGCACGTCATCGTGGCTGTAGACCGCGTGGGCGAACGTGACCTCGGCGCCGGTCAGCACGGCGAGGGCGGAGGTCATCCGGGTCCGCAGGAACAGGTCGCCGACAAAGGGGGCAAGCCGCCGTAACAGCCGGTCGCGCCGGTCGTCCTCGGCCGCTGCCGGGCGTTCGGCCGCGATGTAGCCGACGCCGAACCGGTCCACCAGACCGGCCGTCAGCAGGGCGCCCAGCATGCGATGCGTGGTCGACTTGGGCAGGCCGGTGCGCCGGCTCAGCTCGGACAGCCGGACCGCGCCGTCGGCGGCCTGCAGCACATCGAACAGGATCATCGCCTTGTCGATGGCGGTCGTCTCGCTGATGTCGACGGTGGTGCAGCTGGGCATGTGGAGCAGCGTTCTGGAGCCGTCTCAATGAAACCTCGGCCGAACCTCTATACGCCCCGCGCACGTGAAAGGGCCCGCGAGTGCCGGGCGCTGGAAATGCCCGGGCACTCGCGGGCCCGCGAGTGGTGAAATGAATCAGATGCACTGCCGCCCGCGGCAGATGTTCGGCTGCGCGAACGTCGCGGTCGAGGTCGAGACGGTGGCCTTGGCCGGGGCCGCGCCGGCGGTCGCGGTGCTGGTCAGCGCGATCGCGCCGGAGGTGAGGGCGCCGAGGGCGAGCGCGGCCGCGGCGACCCGGATGCGAATGCTCATGGGAACCATTCCTTTGTTTGGGATGGCGGGCCGATCGTGTCGACGGCCCGGCGAGAATGATGAAAGCAGCGGAATGGCCGGCCGTGTGTCGGGCGTTCCGACCCTTAGAACGGCTGTCGGAATGCTGTCGAAAAGCGACGTTCGACTGGCCGCTGCCCTGCGTGCGTGATACCTACTGACACGAAGGCGCTCCCGTCCTGGGGGAGCGGCCCGGCCTCGGTGTTCCAAGCCCTGGAACACCCGCTGTGCGGCCCGTGCCGTCCCTGTTTCGCTGACCCGGCCGACAACCCGTCGGCAGCGATCACCCTAGGAGTGGACATGACCGAGATGATCCGTTCGGCCTGGGCAGTGGCTGTGCTGGCGGGTGTCGCCGCCGCGCTAGGCCTGTGCTGCGTCGCCACGGCGTCGCCGTCCACAGTGGAGTCGAGTGGCGCTCACATCGTGCAGCCCATGATCTGTGTTCCCCGGGCGTGCACGTGATCGTGCCGCGGCGGCTCAGGCCGGCCCGGCCAGGGCCGGCACCGAGTCCCGGATGGTGATCTGCCAGCGGGTGGTGGGCGCGACCCAGCCGGCCGCCCGCCGCCCGGTCCGCTGCACGAGGTCGACGGCCGGCATCAGGCCCTGCTGGTAGGCGATCACGCCGGCCCGCCGGTCGACGGCCCGGCGCAGCGACTCGGCGAGCCGGTAGCCGCCGAACACGGCCACCGAGGCCCCGTGCCCGGCCAGCGCGGAGCCGGCCGCGGCGGCGTCGCCGACCAGGACGGTCCGGCCGACGTGCCAGCCGGCCAGTTCGACCTGGGCCACCGGGTGGTGCGCCAGCCCGGTCGGGCAGTGGCCCAGGGCCCGGTCGACGATCCAGCCCATGCCGGCGCAGCGCTGCCGCAGCTCGGCCATGGGATCGGCGGGGGAGCGGTCGCCGCGGTGCACGAAAAACGCGGCGACCCGGCCGTCGCAGGTGCGGCTGAAGCCGGCCTGCCGGTCGGCCAGGCTGAGCACCTTGAGGTTGGGCCCGAGGCGGGCCGCCAACTCGTCGTCGGTGAACACGAAGGCGCCGGTCTGCTGGCCCAACGCCCGCACGTACAGCCGGTCCGGCCCGAAGACGAGCCGCCGCACCGAGGACTCCAGCCCGTCCGCGCCGACCAGGAGATCCACTTCCTCGACCCGGCCGTCGGACAGCGTGACCCGCACCGGCCCGTCCCCGTCCTCGACGCCGACGACCTCGGACCCGCGTCTGAGCCGCACCCGGTCGGGCAGGGCGGCGGCCAGCGCGGCCTCCAGGTCGCCGCGCATGATCGTGAGCAGCCGGCCGTCCAGCAGGGTGGCGGCGGCCAGGTAGCTGACGGTGGCGAGGGTGGCCCCGTCCTCGTCGACGTACTCGATGGCGGGGATGGGCCGGCGGGTCCGGGCCAGCGCCGGCAGCAGGCCCATCCGGTCCAGCACGTCGTAGCCGGCGCCGCCGACGTCCAGCAGGTGCCCGGGGCCGCGGGGATGCTGGTCCCGCTCGGTCAGCAGCACCTCCCAGCCCTGCCGGTCCAACCACCACGCGGTGGTCAGCCCGGCGACCCCGGCGCCGCACACGAGCACCCGCATCGACCCTCCAGTCGAATTCGTCGGTCCCCAGTTCTATCCGGTGTCGCCGCTCGGTTCATCCGTTTCGCCAGGTTTAGACCAATCCTCATCTTTGCATAGTGCAAAACCCGGTGGCGGTACTATGCGCCACCGGGCGCAAGTGCGGGTTACCCGCTGCAATCGATTGCACCACCCTGTTGTGTCGATGGGCTTGATGTACGACAGGCCTGGGAGCGTTGCGGGTGCGAACGATTGCAGTCCGGTGGCGGACGTCATGGGCACGCCCCGCATCGGGTGGACCGGCACGGGTCACGGTCCTGACAAGTGAGCGGATGCTCGACCCCCAGTCCCTATGCTGGCGCGATGGACAAGCCCGCGACCATCAAGGACGTCGCCGAACTGGCCCGCGTGCACGCCGCGACCGCGAGCCGCGCGCTGAACCCGCAGACCAGGGACAAGGTGAGCCCGCGGACGGCGGCCCGGATCGTGGAGGCGGCGCGGACCCTGGGCTACTCGCCCAACTCGGCCGCGCGGTCGCTGCGCACACGGACGTCGTCGGTGGTCGGCGTGGTCATCCCCGACCTGCGCAACCCGGTGTTCCCGCCGATCGTGCGCGGCGTCGAGGACGGGCTGCGGGAGGCCGGCTACCTGGCGCTGCTCGGCAACACCGACGGCGACCCCGAGCGCGAGCGGGACCTGCTGACCACCATGCGCGGCCAGCAGCTCGCTGGGTTCATCCTGGCCACCAGCAAGCGGGACGGCGCGCCGCTGGGACCGGACGCCTCGGTCGTGCTGGTCAACCGGCGCACCGACGCCGGGGACATCGCCTCCGTGGTCGCCGACAGCGCGGCCGGCGTGCACGCCCTGGTCGATCTGGTCGTCGGCCAGGGGCACACCCGGATCGCCCATCTGGCCGGGCCGCAGGACACCTCGACCGGCGTCGAGCGGTACCGGGCGCTGCTGGACGGCCTGTCCACCCACGGCCTGTCGCCGTCCCGCGTCGAGTTCTGCGACGCCTACAGCGAGCAGGCCGGCTACGACGCCACCCTCGCCCTGCTGGCCGACCGGGCCGCCGCCACCGCGATCGTCGCCGGCAACGACATGATCGCGCTGGGCTGCTACCGGGCGCTGGCCGAGCTGGGGCTGCGCTGCCCCGAGGACGTCTCGGTCACCGGCTTCAACGACATGCCCTTCGTGGACAAGCAGAGACCGCCGCTGACCACGGTCCGCATCCCGCACTACGACATCGGCTACGAGGCGGCGCGGCTGCTGCTGGAGCGCATCGCCAACCCCACCTCCCCGCCCAAACGCATCGTCCTCCCCGTAGAACTGGTCAACCGCGCCTCCGTAGCCCCCGCGAATCCCGCTTAGCCCCGTTACTCGCGGGGGGTCACATGGCGGCGATGATGGCGGTGGGGGTGAGGGGGAGGTGGCGGACGCGGATGCCCAGGACGGAGTGGAGGGCGTTGGCGATGGCAGCGGCGGTGGGGCCCTGCGCGGTCTCGCCCGCGCCGAGGCTGGGCTGGTCGGGACGGTCCACGATGACCACCTCGACCGCCGGCACCTCGGAGAAGCGCAAGATCGGGTAGGACTCCCAGTCGGTGCTGGTGACCCGGGACCGGTCGAACCGGACCTGCTCCTTGACCGTCCAGCTGGTGGCCTGCACGGCCCCGCCCTCGACCTGGTTGCGCAGCCCGTCGGGGCTGATCACGGCCCCGGCGTCGACGGCGAGGGTGAGCCGCCGGACCAGCACCGAGGTCTCGGCCTCGACCTCGGCGACGACGGCGCAGTAGGCCCCGTGGTTGCTGTAGCGGGCGAAGGCGAAACCCCAGCCCTCGCCGCGATCGGCCCAGCCGGCGGCGTCGGCCGCGGCGGTGATCACGGCTCGGGCCCGCTCGTCCTCGAGATGCCGTAGCCGGTACTCGACCGGGTCGGCCCCGGCCCGCCCGGCCAGTTCGTCCACAAAGGACTCGATCGCGAAGACGTTGGCGTAGGCGCCCAAAGCGCGCAGGGACGAGGTGCGCAGCGGCATCTCCAGCAGGCGGTGCTTGACCACGTGCTTGGACGGAAACGTGTACAGCGGCACGGAATTGCGCTCGGAGCCGCCGCCGCCGGCGTAGGGTGGGTCCATCGACACCGGCGGGGCGGCGCCGGTCCGCAGCTGGTTGCCGAGCAGCGAAGGCACCTCGAACAGGCCGGGGCGGCTGACATGTCCGTTGCTGTAGAGGTCATGCCGCCACGCGACGACCTCGCCGGCGGCGTCGAGATCGGCCTCCACGCGCACGGCCATGGCCGCGCCGAACGGGGCCCAGCCCAACTCGTCGGCCCGGGACCAGACCACCTGCACCGGCTGCCCGCTCACCGCTCGGGCCAACAGCACCGCGTCGAACGCCGCGTCATCGGCGCCGTTGTGCCCGTAGGCGCCAGCGCCCTCGACGTGGTGCACGGTGACCTGGTCGATCGCCACGCCCAGCGCCCGGCAGATGTCCCGCCGCAGGTGGTAGACGCCTTGGCTGTGGCACCACAACTCCAGCTTGTCGCCATCCCAGCGAGCCAGTGCGCATGATGGCCCCATCGACGCGTGGGACAGGTAGGGCCGGGAGTACACTGCGCTCATCGTGGTGACGTGATTGTCCGAAGTGGACGGTTCGCTGATGGTGACGTCCTCGGTGTGGCGGGACATCAGGAATTCCGGCAGAGCGTCCACATCGGGCAGGCTGTCGTGCTCGACCCACTCGCAGCGCAGCAGTTCCGCCGCCCGCACGGCGGTTTCCTCGCGCGTGGCGAGCACGCCGAGGAAGTCGCCGTCCCGCACCACTTCCACCAGGCCGTCGAGCTCAAGCGGAGTCACCGACGCCAGGGTCGCGCCCCGCGACGGCGGTCGGACGACCCGGCCGTAGAGCATGCCCGGCAGCGACACGTCGTGGATGAACCGCGGCCGGCCGTACACCTTGTCGGGAATGTCCAGCCTCGGGCGACTCGTGCCGACCACCCGGCGCTGCGAGAACGGTTTGGGGGCAACGGATCCGGTCGCCTCCACGTCCAGGTCCACGTCGTCGGCCAGGTCCCAGTAGGTGATCGCGCCGTTGATCACGCCGTCGTCGACCGACAGCAGATCGGTGGAAACGCCCATGATGACGGCGGCTGCGTCGAGGAAGCGGGCCCGGACCTCGGCCCCGACCTGGCGCAGCGCCGCCCCGGAGTCCTCGATGGAGCGGCTGCCGGCGGTGAGCGCCTCGTCCGGGCTGGAGTCCGTGGTCAGCGGCACCATGGTGATCCGCTCGTAGGCCACGTCCAGTTCGTCGGCGGCGATCTGGGCCAGCGCGGTCAGCACTCCTTGTCCCAGTTCGACCTTGCCGCAGCGGACGTCGACGGTGCCGTCGGCGTGCACGGAAACCCAGTGCGAGAGCCGGGGATTGGCGGCCAGGTTGGGCGGGATCACCGGCTGGCCTTCAACACGGCGCGCACCATCCGGTTGTGCGCCCCGCAGCGGCACAGGTTGTCGTCCAGCGCCGCCCGGACCTCGGTCTCGTCCGGCGTGGAGTTCTCGGCCAGCAAGGCGGTCGCGGTCATCACCACGCCGGACACGCAGTAGCCGCACTGGGCCGCCTGCTCGTCGATCATGGCCCGCTGCAAGGGTGTGTCGCCGAGTCCTTCCACCGTCACGACTTCCTTGCCGTCGACCGACCACAGTGGAGTGTCGCAGGAGTGGATCACCCGCCCGTCGACGAGCACGTTGCACGCCCCGCACAGCCCCTGGCCGCAGCCGAACCGGGTGCCCTTCAGGCCGAGCTGGTTGCGCAGCGCGAACAGCAGCGGAGTGTCGCGGTCGCACTCGACCGTCACCTCGGCGCCGTTGACCAGCAGCCGGAACCTCTCGTCGCTCACTCACGGAAACGCTAGTCGCCCGCCGGCGAGCCGTCCACCAGATCCGGCAGCGCGGCCGGCCGTCGATTGCTCACGCAGCGGCGTTGATCCGCCGTCCCGCCAGGCGCACGGCGGCCCGAACCACCGGCAGCAGCACCCAGCACAGCAACGCCCAGTTCGTCACGAACGCCACCGGGATCGACAGCACGAACATCACCGTCACCGCGGTCATGAACTCCATCGCGTCGCTGATCACCGCGCCCGGGGTCAGCCGGCCCGACAGGCCTGTCGCGTGCCGGAACAGCCGGCTACCTCGACGTCGGCGCGCGCGGCGGTCTCGCTCATGAACCCGTCTCCCCTCACAGTCCAATGCTGGACGGTCCAAAAGTAGAATGTCGCTGTCGGGCCGTCAAGACGGAAAAGGCCGGGCGGTAGACCATCGTGACCTGGCAAGGTGGGGGTGTGAGCGTCCAGTACCGCACGACCGGAAGGCTCTCCGCCCGCATCGAGCTGCACCGCTACGGCACCAACCCGACGCCGTGGCACGACTGGGTTCGCGGCCGCCTGCCGAGCGGCCGGCGGGTGCTGGAGGTCGGGGCCGGCACCGGGGCGCTCTGGCCGTCCAAGCCGGATTTCCAGGTGGTGCCGACGGATCTCTCCGCCGCGATGTGCACCACGTTGCGGGGCAAGGGATTCGCGACCGCTCGGTGCAGCGCCGACGCCCTGCCCTTCGCCACCGGCTCGTTCGACGGGGCCGTCGCGTGCCACATGCTTTACCACGTCGGCGATCCCGCTCGGGGCATCGCCGAGCTGCGGCGGGTGCTGCGCCCCGGCGGCTGGCTGGTCGCCACCACCAACGGCGCCGGGCACATGGCCGAGCTGTGGGAGATCGCCGTTCGGGTCGGGCTGCCGATGTCGTTCCCCGAGGCCGTGGACCTCTCGTTCCGCGCCGAGAACGCGATCGAGCTGCTGTCGGCCGAGTTCGACGACGTGACCATGATTCGCTACGAGGACGAGCTGCGCGTGCCGGCCGCCGAGCCGGTCGTGGCCTACCTGGCCAGCTGCGTCGACCGTGATCTCACCGAGGACGAGCTGTCGGCCCTGCGCGCCGGGGTCGCCGGCGCCACTCGGGTGAGCAAGCATTCGGTGTTGTTGACCGCCCGTTCCACCGTCTGAGGAGAAACCAGTGGACTTCGCCGATGTGCTCCGCGCCCGCCGGATGGTGCGCAGCTACCGCCCCGACCCGGTGCCCGAGGACGTGGTGCGCCGGATCGTGCAGGTCGTGCACCGCGCGCCCAGCGCCGGCTTCAGCCAGGGCCACCGGCTCATCGTCGTCACCGACCCCGACATCCGGGCCGAGGTCGCCGCTCGCATCGAGCCCACCTATGTGGAATCCGGCATGAAACCGTGGGTTTCCGTCGCCCCGGTGTTGATCGTCATCGGTGTGCGGGAGGCGTCCTACCACGAGCGCTACCAGCAGCCCGACAAGGTCACCGAGGACGGGGAGGAGGGTGTGTGGCCCGTGCCGTACTGGTGGTTCGACAGCGGCAGCCTGCTGGTGATGCTCCAGATGGCCGCCGCCAACGAGGGCCTGGCCACCGGCTTCTTCGGCCCGCACGCCGACGGCCTCGCCGAGCTCGTCGGCCTCCCCGCCGACGTCGGCCTGTCCGGGATCATGACCCTCGGCTACTCCGACGACAACGACCGCGGCGTGCCCGCCACCCTCACCAACCGCCCCAAGCGCATTCCCCTCGACGGCCTGGTTACCTGGCGCTAACCCCCTCCCTCCGCTTTTTCGCCACATATGGTTACTGGGCGTTGTCGCGGTCGATCACCGGGAGGGAGAGGCGGCTGGGGCGGGTCGGACCGAAGTGGACGGTGTTCTCCGCCACCACGACGTTCTCCTTGCCGGCGGAGGCCACCACCCCGCCGGTGTTGGGGTTGCGGTCGTAGCGGGGGAAGCTGCTGCTGGTGACGTCCAGCCGGATGCGGTGGCCGGGGCGGAAGACGGTGGAGGTCACCGAAAGGTCCAGGGTGAGCTCGTAGACCCGGCCGGGCGTCAGGAGTTCCGGGGCGGAGAGGGAGTGGCGGTAGCGGGCGCGCAGCATGCCCCCGCACAGGTTCAGGGCAGTGCCGTCGGGGTGCACGTCGACGAGCGTGCCCATGAAGTCGGTGTCGACGGCGGAGCTGGACACGAACAGCGTCAGCGACACGTGTCCGGTGACCTCCAAGGGATCGGCCAGCGGCGGGCCGGTGAAGCAGAGCACGTCGGGGCGGGCCTCGACCGGCCGCTGGTCGCGCGGGCCGGCGTCGGCGGCGAGGGTGTTGCCGCCGACGGTGGGCACGGGGTCGAGCGGGTCGTAGCGGTAGGTCGTCGAGCCGGAGGTCGGCGCGGCGCCGGAAAGTGTGCCGTCACCGAGGAAGTAGTCCATGCGACGGGTGTCGGGCAGCGGCCAGGCGGCCTCGTCGCGCCACTGGTCGATGCCCATCACGAAGATCCGCACCGGGGCCGAGTCGTCGGGCTTGCCCCGCAGCCACTGGTCGAAGAACCGCAGGTGCGCCTCGGTGAGGCCGGCCGAGCGGTAGTCGGTGCTCAGGTGCGTCCACGGCCCGATGACCAGCTTCTCGTTGTGGCCGCGGACGGTCTCGTCGATGAAGATGTCGTACCAGCCGCCGACGCTCAGCGCGGGGGCCTTGGCCGCGGGAGCCAGCTGCTGCCAGTAGTGATCGCGGTCGGGGTGCGAGAAAACCGTGTCCAGCCAAGGGAAATGCTTGGCCAGCACCGGGTGGTCCCTGGTCGGCAGGGCGTCGAACCGCTGCCGCATGATCTCCGGCAGGTCGCCGACCGCGCCGGCCCTCATGGCCTCGCCGGCGGCGTTCGCGGTGATCCACGTCAGCACGGTGTGCAGGGACATCGCGCCGCCGGGGGAATACCAAGGGGCACGGTAGAAATCGGCGGTGGCGAAGGTGGGGGCGATGGCCTGCGACAACTCCGCCGACTGCCACTGCACCGCGCCCTGGTAGGACGCGCCGAAGCCGCCGATGTTGCCATCGCACCAAGGCTGTTCGCGCAGCCAGGCGATGGTGTCGGCGCTGTCGGCGGCCTCCGTCTCGTGCGGCACGTGCACACCGCCGGACCGGGCCGTGCCGCGGCAGCACTGGATCACCACCGCGTAGCCGGACTCCAGCAGGGCGAACAGGTTGGGCCGGTTGCCGCCGTAGCTGCCCACGTCGTCCTTGCCGTACGGGGTGCGCAACAGCAGCACCGGCGCCGGGCGCCCGTCGGCCGGCCGCCAGATGTTGGTGGCCAGCGTGACGCCGTCCCGGGTCGGGACCGGCACGTCGGTGTCCATGAGGTGGCGCATGACCCGGATCGTACGGATGATGACGATCGGGTGTCTCTGGCATTGTGATCGCATGAACCCGTTCGCCTCGCCGCTGGTCCTCAGCGGGAACGGCCTGCTGCTGCGGGATTTCACCGACGCCGACCTGCCGGTGATGATCGAGTTGTTCGACGATCCCGATGTGGCGCTGCGCACGCCCATCGTGTCGCCGTTCGACCTGGCCGCGGCCCGCGACTACCTGGCCGTCATGCGGCGGACCCGGGCCGAGGAGAACCGGCTGCACCTGGCCATCACCCGACCGGGCGAGGATGTGCCGCTGGGCATGGTGTTCCTGCGGCCGGCGCTGTGCATCGCCGGCTACGTGGTCGGCAAGGCGCATCGGCGGCAGGGGCTGGCCGTGCGGTCCATGCAGGTGATCATCGAGTTCGCGTTGCGCACGGTCGGGCTGCCGCATGTGCTGCTGGAGATCGAGGCCGAGAACCACGCGAGCGTGGCCGTGGCCCGGGCGCTCGGGGCCCGGCTCAGCGGGGCCGCGCCGATCGAAGTCGAGTCCAAGGGGCGGTCGCTGCGGCTGGACACATGGATCGTCGAACCGGAATTCGCCTGACCGGGGCCGGGTCGACGGGCCATAGTGGGTCGGTGCTGGATGTGCGGTTGGTCGACGGCCGGC
The DNA here is from genome assembly GCF_044547355.1 of Kutzneria sp. NPDC052558. Classification (NCBI taxonomy): domain Bacteria; kingdom Bacillati; phylum Actinomycetota; class Actinomycetes; order Pseudonocardiales; family Pseudonocardiaceae; genus Kutzneria; species Kutzneria sp. NPDC052558. The sequence continues at coordinate 38,449 of NZ_JBIUAG010000044.1, read as the reverse complement.
GGGCCGATGTCGACGAGTACCACGAGTTGCAGCGGGCCGCGAGCCTGGTCGACTACCCGCACTCGCCGCCGCCGACCCGGGAGGCCGTGCTGGCCCGGCTCCGCGATCCCGACGTCGACCTGGGCGAACACCTGCTGTGGACGGCCCGCGTGGCCGGTCGGCTGGCCGGCTGCCTCAGCGCCCAGCTGCCGGTCGACGGCAACGAGCACCTCGCCTTCGCCCGCATCGTCGTGCATCCCTCGGACCGGCGGCAGGGCATCGGCTCACGGCTCCTGCGCGCCGGGGCCGTCGCCCTGCGGGACCGAGGCCGGACGGTCGTCGAGGTCTCCCAGATCGAGTCCAACTCCCCGGGCGCCCGCTTCGTTGCCGCACAGGGCTTCCGCACTGTCAACACATCCGTCTTGCAGACCCTGGAGTTGTCCGAGGTCGACCCGGCCATCTGGGACGTCGAGCCGCCGGCCGGCTACCGGCTCGAACGCTGGATCGGGCGCGCCCCCGAGACCCTCGTCGAGTCGTACGCCCGCGCCCGGCACGCCATCGGCGACGCCCCGCCCGGGCAGTCCGCTTTCCGGGTCCCCTCCTGGACCGTCGAGCGGATCCGGCGCGTGGAGGCCAGCTACCGCCAGCACGGCGTCGAACGCCGCGTCGTCGTCGCCGTGTCCGATCCGGGCGAGGTGGTCGGCGTCACCGAGCTCGACCTCCAGCCCTTACGCCCCGAACTCGCCGCCCAGCGTGACACCGCTGTCCTCGCCGCCCACCGCGGCCGGGGCCTCGGCCAGGCCATGAAGGCCGCCATGCTTCGCTGGATCACCGCCGACAAGGCCGGCCTGCGCCGGGTCTGGACCTCCACCGCCGTCGCCAACCAGTACATGGCCGACGTCAACCACCGCCTGGGCTTCGCCACCGTCCGGCGGTACTCCGTGGTCAACCGGGAGCTGGCGGGCCTGTGATCGACATCCGTCCCTTCGACGCCGAGATCGACGAGTACCACGAGCTGCGCTGCGCGGTGTACCGGATGGACTATCCGGAACTGTCGCCGCCGACCCGGGCAGCGACCGTTTCCCAGCTGGGCACGCCATCAGCGCAGCTCGGGGAGCGGCTGATGTGGCGGGCGCGCCTCGACGGGCGGCTCGCCGGCGTCTCGACCTGCTACCTGCCGGTCGACGGCAACGATCACGTGGGCATCGTGAACATCGTGGTGCACCCGGATTGTCGTCGGCGTGGGGTCGCCACGAAGCTGCTCGGCATCGTCGAGCCGATGCTGCGCGCGCGTGGGCGCACCGTGATCGAAGGGACTCACGTCACCGAGGATGGCGCTGGTGGTCACTGGACCCGGGCGCGGGGTTTCCGCGTCGTGCACACCGCCATCAACCAGATCCTCGACCTCGACGACGTGGACCGTGGGCGCTGGGAGGTCGCCGTGCCTGAACTGTACCGGCTAGTTCACTGGAGCGGTGACGCGCCCGAGCACCTCGTCGAGTCCTACGCGCAGGCCCGCACCGCCATCGGCGATGCCCCGCATGGTTTCGCCACGCCCGACTGGACGGTGGACCGGGTCCGCCGGATCGAGGCCGAGCAGGCCGAGCGCGGCGTCGAGTGCCGGACCGTGGTGGCGGTCGACTCCGCCGGCGAGGTCGTCGGTCTCACCGAGCTGGAGCTCCGCCCGCTGAACCCGGCGCGGCTGTTCCAGGGCGACACCGCCGTCCTGGCCGCCCACCGCGGCCACGGCCTGGGCCTGGCCATGAAGGCCGCCATGCTGCGCTGGTTCGTCCCCGACCGCCCCGCCGCGCGCGAGGTCTGGACCTCCACCGGCGCCACCAACGTGCACATGGCCGAGGTCAACCACCGCCTCGGATTCCGGACCGTCCTCCGGTCCAGTGCGGTAAAACGGGAGCTGTGACTCTGGGGGAGACGACGCTGGACGTGCGGCCGTTCGACGGCCGGCGGGCCACCGAGGCGGAGATCGACGAGTACCACGAGCTGCGCTGCGCGGTGTATCGCGTGGACATCCCGGAAATGCCGACGCCGACCAGATCGGAGACCGTGTCACGGCTGGCCGCGCCGCAGCTGATCCTCGGCGATCGGCTGATGTGGTTCGCCCGCCTCGACGGTCGGCTGGCCGGCACGGTGTCGGTCTACATGCTGGACGAGGGCGGCAAACGCGTCGCCATTGTCCAGGTCCTGGTGCGACCGGACCTGCGCCGGCAGGGCATCGGGACGCAGCTGCTGCGGGGTGTCGTGCCGACGCTTCGGGAGGCTGGGCGCACCGAGGTCCAAGGCTGGGACATCACTGCGGACGGCGCCGGTGACCACTGGACGAAGAGCCTGGGTTTTCGGGTCGTGCACACCACGGTGCTCCAGGTCCTGACGTTCGCCGAGGTGGATCCTGGACTGTGGGATGTCGCGGTGCCCGAGGGGTACCGGCTGGTCAGCTGGACCGACACGGCGCCGGACGACGTCCTTGAGCCGTATGTGGCTGCTCTGGGCGGTTTGGCCGATGCCACGAGCGGTGATTCCGGCGTCACGCTCTCGGACTGGTCGGTGGAGCGGGTGCGTCAGCTGGAGGCGGACTACGCCGAGCACGGCATCGAGCGTCGCAGCATTCTCGCGGTGAATGCCGAGGGTGAGGCGGCCGGCGTCACCGAGCTGGAGCAGCGGCCGCAGAATCCGGAGCGACTCTTCCAGGGGGCGACGGCGGTGCTCGCCGACCACCGTGGCCACGGGCTGGGCGTCGCGATGAAGGCGGCCATGCTGCGCTGGTTCACCGCCGACAACGAGGGGCTGCGGGAGGTGTGGACGAGCACTGGATCGGACAACACGCACATGATCGAGGTGAATTGCCGGCTCGGGTTCGAGATCGCTCGGCGCTCCAGCGTGGTGAGCCTGCCGCTGTAGCCTCCGCACCGGTTTTCCGACCATATGGCACCTCAGGCGTGGCCGGGGTGGACCGTTACGGCCGGTAGCCGTTGCGTCGGGTGGCGCAGAGCTGGTACTCCACGGGGTAACCCTGCCGATCGTGGAGTGGAAGCGCCATGCGGTTGTCCGTCATCACCGACGAGATCGCCCCCGATCTCGACACGGCGCTGCGCGAGTGCGAGGCGCTGGGGCTGGAGGCGGTCGAGCTGCGCAGCGTCGGCGGCCGCAACGTCGTGCACCACGAGCAGCGGCGGCTCCGCGAGTTCCAAGCCGCTCTGAAGGGGTTCAGCTGCCCGGTGGTGGACACCCCCTTCCTCAAGGCGACCAAGGCCATCTGGGAGCACCTGGACCGGGGCCTTGAGATCGCCGACCTGGTCGGCGCGCAGTCGATCCGGGTGTTCTCGGGCCTGCGGGTGGACGACCGCGAGTGGTACCTGCCGTGGCTGGCCGACGTGCTGTCGGCGGCGGCCAACCAGGTGCGGGCGGCCGGGTTCCGGCTGCTGCTGGAGATCGACGAGGCCTGCATGGTGGCCACCGTCGACGAGGCGGACGAGCTGCTCGGCAAGATGGCCCCGGGCCTGCTGGGAGTGGTCTGGGACCCGGCCAACGAGGCCCGGTTCCGGGACGCCGAGCCGGATCCGGTCAACCAGGGCAAGGTGGCCGACGCGGTGGCCCACGTGCACGTCAAGGACTACCAGCGCGGCCAGGGCTGGGTGCGGCCGGGCGCGGGCATCGTCGGCTGGGCCGGCCAGCTGCGCAGCCTGGAGGACGCCGGCTACGACGGCTACCTGTCGATCGAGACCCACCACTCGGCCCCCGAGGGCGGCACCGCGCAGGCGACGCGCGACAGCGTGGCGGCGCTGCGGCGCATCGCCGAGGAGACCGGGATCTCCTTGCTATGACGGGAGAATCCCGCAGCGCTGGGCCCGCAGCACGGTGGTGAGCCGGTCCGAGGTGCCCAGCTTGCGGTAGATGTTCTCCAGGTGCTTGTGCACGGTCCGCGGCGACGCGCCGAGCCGGTTGGCGATGCCGCCGGCGGTCAGGCCGGCGGCCAGCAGCGACAGCACGGTGATCTCGCGGTTGGTCAGCTTGAGCTCGGCGGCCCGGTCGAAACCGTGGGATGCCTTGTCCTGCCAGCGTTTCAGCTGCCGCACGTGCCCGTCGAGCCGGCGCAGCAGGGGTTGCAGCCTGCGCACGAACGCCCGTTCCCGGTCGGTGAAGTCCAGGCCGGGCCGGCCGAGCACAAAACCCCGGTTGGCGCCGGACAGGTCGTGCAGGGGCAGCGCGATGTGCCGGGTGACGCCGGAGGTCTCGCGCAGCGCGCCGAACGTCTCGGTGGACCGCCAGGTCCGGTCGTCGAGCAGGTCGCTGACGGTGCGCGGCTCGGCGTCGCCGGTCAGGGCGTAGTGCTGGACCAGCGGGTGCAGCGGCATGCGGCCCTGCTCCTCGGCCTCGGGTGGCAGCACGCCGCAGTACCACGGCGTCCACACCTCGACCTCGTCCAGCACGATCACGTTGCGCACGAACCGATGGCTGCGCGACAGCACACACGTGGTGCCGTGCAATGATCGGATCAATTCGTCGGCGACGAGTGTCCACGCCCGGTCCACGTTGCGACTGTCCAGCACCGTGGCCGCCAGGTCGAGCATGCGCTCGTAGTCGCGCGACGCCAGCTCCGCCATGTCACCGGGGACGCTACACGGCGACGCGGCGTAGCTGCTCCACCACCTTGCCCAAGTCCTGCTCGGAATCGGCCAGCCGGGTCAGCTGCGCGTGCACGGCGTCGGCCAGCGGCAGCTCGGTGGACGCCATGGCCAGCGCGACATCCTTGGCCGCCAAGCGAATCGGGTAGTGCACGCCCTCGGCGAAGGCCCGCGCCGTGACGCCGCCGACCGGGCTGTTGGCCAGGGCGGCGCGGACCAGATCCTCGGGCAGGCCATAGGTGTCGGCGAGCTTCACGGCCTCGGCCACGGCCGTCACGCCAACGATCACCGACGTGATGACGACGATCTTCAACGCCGAGCCCGCGCCCGGCCCGCCGCAGCGGGTGACCCGGCCGAACTGGTCGAGGATTGCCTGCACGGGCCCGGGATCGCCGCCGACGAACAGCACCAGCTGGCCGGTGGCGGCCCGGTCGACGCTGCCCAGCACCGGGGCGTCGATCGCGGTGACGCCGGCCGGCAGCTTGGCCGCGACCTCGGCGAAGGCCCGGGGGCCGATGGAGGACATGTCGATCAGGTGCGTGCCGGGCCGCAGCGCCGGGGCCATGGCGTCGACGACGGCGTGCCCGGCCTCCGGATCGGCCAGCATCGTGATCACGACGTCGGCGTCACGCACCGCCTCGGCCGGGGTGAGGGCGACCTTGGCCCCGTCTTGCGCCAGCAAGTCCGCCTTCGCGGCGGTCCGGTTCCACACCGTCAGCTCGTGACCGGCGGCCAGCAGGCGGCGGGCCATCGGCCGGCCCATCGACCCCAGGCCCAGAAACGCGATCTTTTCCATGGCCCCGACGCTACGAGCGCGTCAGCGATGCCACCAGCGAATGTCTAGCATGGACGGCATGCCTGACGCGCATGAGTTGTCCAGCGGCCTGCTGCGGGTGTTCGTCGAGGTCGCGCGGCTCGGCTCGTTCACCGCGGCCGGCAACCGCCTCGGCTACACCCAGTCGGCGATCTCCCGCCAGATCTCCGCCCTGGAGGACGAGGCCGGCACGCCCCTGTTCGACCGGCTGCCGCGCGGCGTGCGGCCGACCGAGCCCGGGCGGCGGCTGCTCCTGCACGCCGAGGCGGTGCTGGACCGGCTGGAGGCGGCCCGCCGCGAGCTGGCCGACCTGCGGGAGCTGGCGACCGGCCGGCTCCGGGTCGGGGGCTTCGCCACGGCCGACGTCTCCCTGGTGCCCAAGGCCATCGCCGCCTTCCAGGCGGCCTACCCGGCGGTGGCCGTGACCTTGACCGAGGGCTACACCCCGGGCCTCGCCAAACGCTTGCGGGCCGGCGAGCTGGACGTGGCGATCCTGTCCGGCGACGGCCCGTTCGACGGCCTCGACCTGCGCAAAATCTGCGACGACCCGATGTCGGTGGCGCTGCCGGCCGGGCACCGGCTGGCCCGCAGGCGCCGGGTGCGGCTGGCCGACCTGGCCGAGGAGCAGTGGATCGCCGGCAGCGACCGGCCCGAGGAGACGCTGATCAGCTCGTGTCTGGAGCACGGCTTCCAGCCCCGGATCGGCTTCGTGGCCCGGGACTGGCTGGCCAAGCAGGGCCTGGTCGCGGCGGGCGTGGGTATCACGCTGATCCCGGCCATCGCGGCCGAGTCGGTGCGGCCGGACATCACCGTGGTCCGGCTGCATCCCGACGAGGTGCCGGTGCGGGCCGTGCACGCCGCGACCCCGGCCGGGGTCACGCTGTCTCCTGCGACTCGCGCGTTCCTGGGCATCGTTAACGACTGATTTCGTTGCAAGAATTCGTTGACAGTACTGATTCAGTTGGTGTTTGCTCCCGGCATGCCGCGTACGGAGATGTTCCGGTTCCTGCGACGAGTCGCCGCCGACCACGCCGCCGCCGCGCGGCTGGGCCTTCCGGTGGCCGAGTTCCACGAGGCGAGGGCGGCCAGGGCCGCCGGCACACTGGGTCGCCGAGACGTGCTCAAGATCTTCGGCGCGACCGCTGCCGTGCTCGGCGCGGCCAGCGTGTTACGCGCACCGAAGGCGGCCGCGGTCCCGCAGGTCGCAACCAAGGCGCGGATTGCTGTCATCGGGGCCGGCATCGCCGGCCTCAACGCGGCGCTCGCACTGGCCGACGCCGGCGTGCGCTGCACCGTCTACGAGGCCAACGACCGCGTCGGCGGGCGGATGTTCTCCGAGCGTGACTACTGGAACGGCGGCCAGGTCACCGAGTACGGCGGCGAACTGATCGACACCGACCACACCGTGATCCAGGACCTGTGCAAGAGGTTCGGCATCGGCCTCACCGACGTGCACGCGGCCGAACCGGCCGGCAGCCAGGACGTGCTGTTCTACGAGGGCCGCTACCGTTCGCACGCCGAGTTCGTGGCCGAGTTCCAACCGGTCTACAAGGCGTTGCAGGACGACATCGCCAAGGCCGGCGAGGACATGCCCACCTGGGACGCCTCGACGCCGGAAGGTGTGGCGCTGAGCCGGATGAGCGTGCAGGAGTGGATCTCCACCCGGGTGCCCGGCGGCTACTCGACCTGGTTCGGCCGCTTCCTCGACGACGCCTACGTGGTCGAGTACGGCCGCGACACCGGCCAGCAGACGGCGATCAACCTGGCCTACATGATGATCGACCAGGAGGACCTGGACGAGCCGTCGATCTGGGGCGCGTCCGACGAGCGCTACCACATCACCGGCGGCAACCAGACCCTGCCGGAAGCCATCGCCGCTGCCCTGCCGTCCGGCGCCGTGCAGCACGGGCATCGGCTGGAGGCCTTGGTGCGCAACGGAGACGGCACGCAGACCCTGCACTTCGACACCGGCGCCGTCCGTGTCGACCACACCATCCTCACCGTGCCGCTGGGCGTGCTCCAACGCCTCGACCTCACCCGGGCCGGCTTCGACCCGCGCATGCGTGGCGCGATTTCCACGCTGCAGATGGGTTTCTGCACCAAGCTGCACATGCAGTTCACCTCCCGGCCCTGGGTCGGCCGCGGCCCGTGGCCGGGCGTCGCCAACGGGATCAGCTTTGCTGACACCGGATATCAGCAGGTGTGGGACGCGACCACCGGGCAGCCGGGGCGGCAGGGCATCGCCATCCAGTACGGCGGCGGCAGCGGGGCGCTGGACTTCCAGCCGTCGACGCCGTTCTCCAGCGCCTCGTCGGCGTACGTGCGGGCCGCCGTGCGGACGAAACTGGCCCAGTTCGGCGCAGTGGTTCCCGGGATTGGCAGCGCGTACGCGAGCAAGGCCACCTTGGCGGCGTGGCACAAGAACCCCTACACCTACGGGGCCTACAGCTGCTACCCGGTCGACTACTGCCACCGCTACGCCGGCTACGAAGGCACCCGCCAGGGCAACGTGCACATCGCCGGCGAGCACACCTCCGTCGACTCCCAGGGCTACATGAACGGCGGCGCGGAATCGGGCGCCCGCGCCGCCGCCGAACTGCTTTCCCTGCTGTGAGGCGTTAGGGTGTCAACCGGTGCAGGTCTCGGGGGAACAGCGTGGTCTGCCGGATGTTGGCCACCCCCAGCAGCCGGGCCGTCCAGCGTTCCAGACCGATCGCGAAGCCGCCGTGCGGCGGCATTCCGTGCGCGAACACCTCCAGATAGCTCCGGTACGCCTCCGGTGACTCGCCGCGTTGGTCCAGCGCGGCAAGGTAGTCGGCGTGCCGGTGCAGGCGCTGGCCGCCGGTGACCAGCTCCAGCCCCCGGAACAACAGGTCGAAACTGTTGCTGTACAGAGGGTTCCCGGGTTCGGGGTGGGTGTAGAACGGGCGCTTGGCCATCGGATATCCGGTCACGAACAGGAACTCCGAGCCGTGCTCCCGCAACGCCCACTCCGACAGGAAGCGCTCGTCGGCCGGGGCCAGGTCGACCTCGTCCTTGCCGCCCAACAGCTTCTGCGCCTCGGCGAAGTGGATCGACGGGATCTCCGCCGGCGCCTGCGGCAGCGTCGCGCCCAGCAGCGCCACCGCCGACTCGCGGGCCGCGGCGGCCGACAGCATGCCGGCGATGGCGTGCCGCAGCACGGCCATCACGTCCCGATGGTCGGAGATGAAGCCGATCTCGGCGTCGAGACTGGTGTACTGGGCCAGATGCCGGGCGGTGTCGTGGGGCTCGGCCCGGAACACCGGCCCGACCTCGTACACCCGCTCGAACACGCCGACCATGGCCTGCTTGAAGAACTGCGGCGACTGGGCCAGGAAAGCCCTGCGCCCAAAGTAGTCGATGCCGAAGACGTTCGCGCCGGACTCGGTGGCCGAGCCGACGATCTTCGGCGTGTGGATCTCGGTGGCGCCGATGCCGTCCAGCGCGGCCCGGAACCCGGCGACCGAGGCCGCCGAGATCTCGAACCGCGCCCGCAGCGCCGGATGCCGCAACGCGACCGGGGCACTGTCCAAAATGGTCGGCAGTGTGGCCGGCACCGTGGGTCGGTACAGGTCGAAGGGCGGCGGCACAACGGCTTCGCCGAGCACGGTCAGCGCCGGCTCGGTCAGCTCGGCCCCGCCCGGGGCCTTCGGGTTGGCGGTGACCAGGCCGGTCACCTCGACGACCGTCTCCTCGGCCGGCGCTGGCCCGGACAGGACGACCTGGGTCAGCCCCGACCGGTCCCGCAGGACCAGGAACGTCACGGATTTCAGCTCACGGCCGCGGTGCACCCAGCCGGCGACGCGCACGCGTTCGCCGATGTGGGCGGGAAGTTCCGCGGCCAGCACTCGGGCGATCATCGCCACTCCTGTGGTCGAGTCGACCCCTTGGGAGTGCGGGCGAGAAGGGAAACTCGCGGTGCCACCGCACTTTCGTCCCCGCGCGCGGGGACCTCGCTGTGGCCCGGTGACGGGGGCCGGCCGGCGGGGCATTGCCTCCCCGCACTCGGGAGTGTCTTCACCGTGGGAACGCGAGGCCGCCTTCGCAGCTGCCGGCGGCTCTCTCCGACCCGCGTCGATCCAGGCTACTTGTCTCCGTCAACGTGTTGCGCGCCAGCATAACCGGCCGGGCGCCGCGGGTGCCTCAGGATTTCAGCACGCGCTCGTGCAGCTCGGTCACGACCCGGCGGGCCGAGTCGAACGCGCCGGCCTGCCAGCTCACCAGGTAGGTCAGCCAGTCCCCGGCGAAGTACACCCGGCCCTGCGGCTGGTTGAGCAGCGTGTACTCGGGCGAACCGTACTTGATGGCCCAGCCGCCCTCCAGGTACGGGGTTCGGTGCCAGGCCACGGAGAACGAGCTGGCCAGCTCGGTCCGGTACCTCTCGCCGTGGATCTTCACGCCCTGCGCCACCGCGCGGGCCTCCCGCTCCCGGGGCGTCAGCTGGCCGTAGGCGATGGCGCTCGGGCCGGTGTTGTAGTAGCCGATCAGCACGCCCCGATCGCCGTGGAAACCGTTGGACGGATACCAGATCTGGACGATGTCCAGGTCGGTTCGGGTGATGCCGCCGTAGATCCGGTGCTCGGCCTCCCACCAGCGGCTGCGGTGCTCGATGCCGATCTTGCCGACCGGGTCGGCGGTGAAGGCGGCCAGCGCCGACTGGACGTTGGCCCCGAGGTTGTGCGGGATCCTGGCCGTGAGGTGCGGCGGCATCGCGCTGACGCAGTAGTCGGCGTCGATCCGCTGCGGCCGGCCGTTCCTGGTGTACGTCACGGAGACGCCGTCGTCCCGGTTGGTGATCCCGGTGACGACGCTGCCGGTCCGGACCCGGTCCGCCCCGATCGCCCGCACCAGCGCGGCCGGGATCCGGTCCATGCCGCCGACCGGCTGGAACATCTGCACCGCGAAGTCGTACTCGAACTCGAAGGAGAAGTACAGGCCCACGCCGCTGGCGAACACCTCCGACAGCGCCGGCGGCGGGCCGAGCGGGGTGCCGGCCTGGTCGGCGGCCCCGGGATCGACCGAGAAGCCGCGGCGGGGCGAGCCGGTGTAGCTCCGGTCGGGCTGGAGTCCGCCCCAGTTGGACAGGAACGCCAGCAGCCGCTCCTTGTCGTCGGCGGTCAGCCGGTCGTCCAGCGCGCCCTGGTTGGTGGCCTTGGACAGCAGTTCGCCGACGTAGCCGTAGACATCGGCCTTGGCCGTGCGGAACCGCACCGGCTCGGCCATGCCGTCGTTGTAGAGCAGCGCGTTGGCGTTCTGGTTGGCGAACGGCTCGATCGGGACGCCGAGCTCGCGGCAGTAGTCCAGGGTCACCATCCACTGGGCGATCCGGGCCGGGCCGGCGTTCATGTACTGGCCGTCGGAGAACCGGCCGACCTGGGTGTGGCCGTCGAGGTCGGTCTGCCTGGTGCCGCCGCGGACCGTGAAGTTGCGGCCGCCGGCGATGTCCCTGGCCTCCAGGACCGTGCAGTCGTAGCCGGCCTTGCCCAGTTCGTACGCCGTGGTCAGGCCGGCGATGCCGCCGCCGAGGACGACCACCTTGGCCGCCGCGCGGCCGGTCAGTCGGAAGTCGGACGGTTGCGGCGGTTGGAAGTTCGGCGTGCCCATGGCGGTCGGCGCGAGGCCGAGCGCGCCCATCGTGGCGAACATCGTGCCGGCGCCGCCGGCCATCCCGACCGCGGACAGGAAGTCGCGCCTTGAGATCCCTCTCATGGCGCGAGGCTGCCACCGGTCGGGGGCTTTTCCGGTGACAGGCCGGTAAAATGCCGGTCAGACCGCCCGATCGTGCAAGTTCTCGTGGAGCGCGGCGACACCGTCGGCCAGCGCGTCGAACTGCTCGCGGCTCATCCCGTCCACGAACAGCTCCCGCACCATCGCGGCATGGCCGGGCGCGGCCTCCCGCAGCTTCTGCCAGCCGGCCTCGGTCAGCACCGCCACGATGCCGCGCTCGTCGGTCGGGCAGCCCTGCCGCTCCACCAGACCGGCCTTGGCCAGCTGGCCGACCTGGTAGGTCAGGCCGCTCTTGGACGTCACCGCCACGCCCGCCAGCTCGGTCATGCGCAGCCGGCCATCGGGGGCCTCGGCCAGCCGGGCCAGCACCTCGAACTGCGGGTGCGAGAGCCCCGAGTCCTGCTTGAGCTGCTGGTCCAGGAGCCGGTTGAGCACGGCCCCGGTGAGCAGGAACTGTTTCCAGGCGGTCAGTTCCCGGTGATCGAGCCACATGACCACATAGTACGAATTCAAACGTTACCCGGCTTGACGCTGACCGTAAGCAGGCGCAGACTGGTGTGCGTATCGCGAATAGTCGTGCGCACAGCGAACACAGTGGAGTGGGTTGTGACGATCAAGCGAGACCTGGTCATCGGCGGCGAGGACGTCCCGGCGCTGGACGGCCGCACGACAGAGGATCTCAACCCGTACACCGGCGAGGTGTACGCGGTGGTGGCCGCCGGCGGCGCGGCCGATGTCACGCGCGCGGTCGACGCGGCCCAGCAGGCGTTCCCGGCCTGGTCGGCGACCTCCCCGGCGGCCCGCCGCCGGATCTTCCTCAAGGCCGCGGACCTGATGGAGGCCAAGGCCGAGCAGGGCGTGGCGCTGATGGCCGAGGAGGTCGGCGGCGTCGCCGGCTGGGCCCACTTCAACGTCGGCCTGGCCGCCGGCATCCTGCGCGACGCGGCCGCCGCGATCGGGCAGCCGGTCGGCGAGGTGCTGTCCACCGAGACCGAGGGGCAGCTGTCCCTTGCGCTGCGGGAGCCGCTCGGCGTGGTGGCGGCCTTCGCGCCATGGAACGCACCGCTCATTCTCGGCGCCCGCGCGCTGGCCGTGCCGCTCGCGGTCGGCAACACCGTGGTGGTCAAGCCCAGCGAGGACGCCCCCATCGCCTGCGGCCTGTTCATCGCCGACATCCTGCGCGAGGCCGGCCTGCCCGCCGGCGTGCTCAACGTCGTCACCAACGCGCCGGCCGACGCCGCCGACGTGGCCCGCACCCTGATCTCCGACAGGCGGGTCCGGGCGGTCAACTTCACCGGCTCCACCCGGGTCGGCCGCATCATCGGCACCACCGCCGCCGAGCACATCAAGCCCGCGGTGCTCGAACTCGGCGGCAAGAACGCGCTGCTGGTGCTGGACGACGCCGACGTCGACTACGCCGTCGGCGCCGCCAACTTCGGCGCGTTCAACAACGCCGGCCAGATCTGCATGTCCACCGACCGCGTGCTGGTGCACCGGTCGATCGCCGCCGAGTTCACCGAGAAGTTGGCGGCCAAGGCGGCCGGCCTGCCGCACGGCGACCCGACCGATCCCGGCACCGTGATCGGGCCGCTGATCACCGCCGAGTCCGCGCGGCGGGTGGCCGAGCTGGTGGCCGAGGCGGCCGCCGCCGGCGCCTCGGTGCGGGCCGGCGGCGGCGCGGCCGACGGGGCCAACTACCCGGCGACCGTGCTCGCCGACGTCACCCCGGACATGCGCGTCTTCACCGAGGAGATCTTCGGCCCGGCCGTCACCGTGACCACCGTGGACGACGACGAGCAGGCGCTGGAGATCGCCAACAACACCGACTACGGCCTGACCGCCGGCGTGATCACCGAGGACGCCCGGCGCGGCCTGAACGTGGCCCGGCGGCTGCGCACCGGGATCGTGCACGTCAACAACCAGACCGTGGACGACGAGCCGCAGGTGCCGTTCGGCGGCGTCAAGTCCAGCGGCTACGGCCGGTTCGGCGGGCGTTGGGGGGTGGAGGCGTTCACCGCGACCCGGTGGGTCACCGTGGCCGGGCAGCACAACCAGTTCCCCTACTGATCGACGATCCCTTACTGGCCGACTCAGGGGCATTCCCGATGCGGGGCCCCGCGGGGCCCGATAACGTGCGGTGGCGTCAGATATCGCACGGGGGAGTGACGAATGCGCAACTGGGGGATCGGCGTTCTAGTGGCGGCGGCGGGCCTGGCCGCCGGCGGCTGCGCCAACTTCAGCAACCTGCTGCCGCCGCAGTCGATCAGCGACACCAAGACGTTCGACCAGCCCGTCACGTCGATCAAGCTGGACAACCACGCCGGCGACGTGAGCGTCCAGGGCCAGGCCGGGCTGACCAAGACCACCGTGGTGCGGACCATCAAGTACCGCGACGGATCCGCCCCCTCGGTCGACACCTTCCACGTCGATGGCGGCGTGCTGACCTTGGCCGGCGACTGCGGCTCCAACTGCTCCATCGACTACCAGGTCACCGCCCCGGCCGGGCTGCCCATCACCGGCCAGACCACCGCCGGCGACGTCACCCTGGCCAAGGTCGGGGCCGTCGACGTCGGCACCACCTCCGGCGAGGTCGAGCTCAGCGACGTCACCGGCGCCGTGAAGGCCCACACCACCAACGGCAAGGTCAGCGGCAGCGGCCTGCGGGGCGGCGTAATCCAGGCCGACACCACCAACGGCGGCATCGAGCTCACGCTGGCCGAGGCCGTCGACGTCACCGCCCGCACCACCAACGGCCAGATCCGCCTGGCGGTGCCGGACGACGGCTACCGGGTCTCCACCGACACCCACAACGGCGACCGCAAGATCCGCATCGCCAATGACCCGGCCGGCAAGCACAGCCTCACCCTGAGCACCGACAACGGCTCCATCCGCGTCGACCCCGCCTGACCGCCCCGAAAAACGCCAGGAAAGTCCCTTTCACTGCGCCAGTATCGGGCCTTTCCTGGCGTTGGGGGTCAGCCCTGGGACCGGGCCTTGGCTATCGGCAAGCGGTCGAAGACGCTGACCACGTGGGTGATCTTGCCGTCGGTGACGGTGAGGTACTCCATGCCGCGGATGTCCTTGACGGCCGGCGTGTCCACGACGTAGACGGTCGCCGCGTGCTCGTCGTCGCCGAGCACGTCGACCAGCTCGCCGCGGACCAGGGTGGTGGCGAACGGCTCCAGGAACTGGCGGTAGCCGGCCAGCCCGGTGATCCGCCCGGTCGGGGCCTCGCACACGACGTCGTCGGCGATCAGGGCCAAGGCCTTGTCGACCTCGCCGGCGAGCCAGGCGCGCAGGTACTCGTCGGCGATCTGCCGGGCGGTTGCGGTGATGACTGTTTTCTCCATGACCACCACCCTGCGCCGACTATATGACATCCTGTGTCATATACCGGAGAAAGGGTCGGCCGCCATGAGATCCGACCGCCTGCTGTCGATCCTGCTGCTGTTGCAGACCCGCGGGCAGCTGCCCGCGGCCGAGCTGGCCGAGCGGCTGGAGGTCTCGGTCCGCACGATCATGCGTGACGTAGAGGCCCTGTCCTCGGCGGGCGTGCCCGTCTACACCGTCCGCGGCCCGCAGGGCGGCATCGCCCTGCTGCCCGGCTACCGCACCGACGTCACCGGGCTGACCGCCGACGAGTCCCGGGCGCTGTTCGTGCTGATGTCCGGCTCCGCGCATGCCGACCTCGGCCTCGGGCCGGCGCTCGGCTCCGCCCTGCGCAAGGTGATGGCCGCGCTGCCGGCCCCACACCGTCCGGACGCCGACCTGACCAGCCGCCGCATCCTCATCGACCCCGTGCGCTGGCGTGGCATACCCGGGCCCTCGCAGCCCGGCCCCGACTTCGCCGCCTTCCAGCAGGCCGTGTTCGCCGACCGTCGCCTGCGGCTGCGCTATCGGCGCGGCCGCGACAACAGCGTGCGCACCTACACCCTCGATCCCTACGGCCTGGTCAACAAGGCTGGCGTCTGGTACCTCGTCGCCGACCACCGCGGCGAACCCCGCCTGTTCCGCACCGACCGCGCCCAGTCCGCCACCGCCCTGGCCGAGCCCGTCCAACGCCGCCCCGGCCAGGAACTGGCCGACGTATGGGAAATCCTGCGCCGCCGCATCGACGACATCCCCGCCCCGCTGGCCGTCACCGTCCGCGTCCGCGACGAGACCCTGCCCCTGTTCCTGCGCTTCCACGCCGCCGATCTCGCCCCGGGCGACCCGTCACCCGAGGAGTCCGGCTGGACCCGACTCGAACTCCGCTTCCGCTCCCTCTACGCCGCCCAGCCCCTCCTGTCCTTCGGCCCCGACGTCGAGGTCCTCGCCCCCGACAACCTCCGCCGCCTCCTCGCCGACACCGCCGCCGCCATCACCGCCCTGTACGCCTAACCGCTCAGACGCCGGCGCAGCGGCCACCAGGTGGCCAGCACGAACAGGCTGAACAGGTTGAGCAGCAGCCAGGTCGGGTGCAGCAGTGCGGCCGGCAGCCGTGGCCAGTTCACGTACCAGTTGGCGAGCAGGTCCAGCGCGATCGCCGCGAACGCCACCGTGACGCCCCAGGACTTCCCCAGCGCGACCAGCACCGCCGTCAGCGGATCGATCACCACCAACGCCGTGAAGAACACCGCCAGCGGCATCGGGGCCCACGAGTAGCCGCCGGCGAGCAGGTCGACCGTGTGCGTTGCCGTGCCGACGAGAAAGCCGACCACATATACGACACGCGCGATCGACCAGCCCACGCCGGGAACGCTACCCCCACACCCCTGCGAGTCCCGCCGCCCATTTTTGCCACATGTGGCGCTGGGAGTCGAATGTGCGCCACATGTGGCATTCGAATGTGCGGGAAGTCGACATTCGGCGTGTCTGTGAGCGGGACAGTGGGGTGGGGGTTAGGAGAGGGTGGTGGGGGCGTTGTAGGCCTCGATGAGGAGGCGGGGGTGAGAGACGGGCTTGCGTGGGGTGACGGCGACGGTGCGGCTTTCGCCGGGTAGGAGCCAGAAGTAGTTGTCGCCGTAGAGGGTGGGCAGCACGCGGTCCTTGCCGTTGCTCTCCCGCAGCGACAGTCGGACCATGGCGGCGACGGTCTTGCCGGTGTTCTTGACGACGGCGCTGTAGGCGCTGCCGTCCTGGCGCAGCGAGGCGGAGAGGCTGGTGGCGGCGACCGAGTTGAGGGCCCGCATGTCGGTGTCGGCCCGGTAGCGCCAGTAGGTGTTCTCGGACAGCAGGGTGCCTGTGCTGTCGGTCATCCGCAGCCGCAGCAGGTGCAGCGCCGGCAGGGAGTCACCGAACGGCACGGTGAACGACGGCGTCACCGAGGACGGGGCGATGTCGACCTTCCCGCTCTGGGCGGAGCCGAGGGCCTGGCCGGACAGGTCGTACAGCTGAGCGGACACGGTGGCGCCGGACACCGCGACCGGGGTGTGGTTGAGGGCGCTGACTTTCCAGTCGACCAGGCTGGCCTGCACATGGTGCGGCTCGCATCCCTTGCGGGAGCCGTAGTAGCTGCCGTTGAGGTCCATGTCGTAGTCGTAGGTCTGCCACACGGTGCTGTGCCAGGCCGGATGCGACATCCACAGCAGCACACCGCGGGCGTCGTTCCACAGCACGGCGTTCCACGCCTCGAAGATGGCCCGGAAGCTCTCGTAGTTGACGAACTGGGCCTTGCGGCAGAACTCCTCCAGCCCGCTGGACGGGGCCAGCCGGGCGTTGATCGCGTCGAGGTAGGTCTGCGGCTTCTGGTTGCCGTTGGCCGACCAGTCGTGCAGGTACCACGGCCCGCCGATGGGCCAGCCGGGGTCCCCGGCGCCGACCAGGTTGCGTATGCTCTCCACCACGGACACGGTGGGCAGGCCGATCTCGCTCCAGAAGCCGTGGGTGACGCCGTAGTAGTTCTTCGGGTCCTGCCAGTAGTACGGGCCGTCGCCGCTGATCACGCCGCCGGCCGAGTTGCCCTGGTACATCAGGTCGCAGCTGCTGGCGACCATCTCGCGCAGCGGGGTGTCGATCGAGTCCGGCGGGGTGCCCTCGTTGCAGCCGAACCACACCACGGTGCACGGGTGGTGCCGGTAGCGGAGCACGGTGTCCTTGGCCTGGGCCAGGAAGATGTCGTGGTTGGCCGGGTCGGCGGAGAAGCCGTCCCAGAACTCGTTCCACAGCAGCAGACCGTACTTGTCGCAGGCCGCGAACAGCTCCTCGCGGTAGCTGCACCCGATCCAGTTGCGGATCAGGGTGAAGTTCATGTCCCGGTGCATCGCCACCACGTTGTCCACGCGGTCGGGCGGCATCCGGCGAAGCAGCTCGTCCCAGCCCCACGCCCCGCCGCGGATGAACACCTTGACGCCGTTGACAAAAATCGTCATCGGCACCGGGGAGTTGTCGACCGCCTTGGCGTCGGTCCAGGTGTCGCCGTCGTCGGAGACCTGGATGACGAAGGTCGCCGCGTAGGCGTACTCCCAGGTCAGGTTGAGCCGGTCGAAGGTCTGCACGGAGCCCAGATCGACCTGGATGTACTGGTCGTCCTGCCAAGCCGAGGCCCACCGGGTGTTGGGGTCACCGTCGACCGCGAGGCTCGGCGGGCGGCTCGGATCGTCCACAGAGGACGATGTCGCCGTCTTGTTCAGGGCCAGGTCGACGGTCGGCGCGGCGCTGTTGACGACCGACAGCGTGTAAAGCGAGATGCCGTAGCCGGTGGCCCGCTTGTGGCCCTGCAACCGCACGTAACGGGCCTGCTGCACCGGGAAGTCGACGGTCTGGTCGGCCCGGTTGTTCTTCATGGTGATCGGCAGGTTGTAGTCGTAGCTGACCTTGCGGATGCCGAACTGGACCGACCGCTGGTCGCTGGTCCTGCCGCCGACGGTCGCGGTCATCTGCAACGTGTGCAGGTTCGGATCGCCGTAACCGTTGGGCCACCACAACTTCGGGTTGGCCAGCTTGAGCTGCGGGTACGCCGTCGGGTCGAACGTGACGTCGACCTGCTGGCCGCCGGCGACCGTGACGGTCCTGCTCAGCTTGACGTTGTCGAAGGACGCGGCCACGGTGATCTGCTGCGAGCTCGACGAGGCGTTGCGCACCGGAACGGTGATGGTCAGCTCGGCGGCGCTCACGTCGGGCAGCTTCGGCAGCACGGTGTCGATGCGGGCGTCGCCCAGCACCGCCGCGCCGGTGGAGCGCAGCCGGACGTGGTCCCAGATGCCGGCCACACGGTCGCGGACCGCGGGCATCCAGTCCCAGCCCGAGGCGGCGACCAGGGTGGGGGAGTTGGCGAAGATGCCGCCGCCGGCGTCCACGAAGGACTGTCCGGCCGGGCCCTTGTCGCCGGGGCTGCCGGGGAACGGGATGGGCGTGATCTTCACCGCCAGCGCCTGGTCCCCGTTGCGGCGCAAGGCGTTGGTGATGTCGAAGGCGGCCCGGCCGAACGGGTGCGACTGGGTGCCGACCGCCTTGCCGTTCAGCCAGATGTCGGCGGTCTGGTTGACGCCGTCGAACTCCAGCCACACGAACCGGCCCGCGCCGGTGTCCAGTCCCGACGGCACCGCGAAGGTGCGCCGGTACCACCAGGAGTGCCGGCTCAGCGCCTCCGGGATGACCATGTTGTTCATGCCGGACACGGGATCCGGGAAGTGGCCCTGCTCGACCAGCGAGGCCAGCACCGTGCCCGGCACCGTCGCCGGCACCCAGCTGTCAGTGTTGACCGACGGGCCGGACAGTTGGGCGCCGTCCTGGCTGGGCGCGAAGTCGTCCATCGTCAGCACCCAGCCGGACTCCACCGGCACGGTGCCGTCGGCCGCCACCCGCAGTGCGGGCGGGGTGCGGTGCTGCGCGGGCCAGTTCGTCCAGCCGGTCACCTGCGGGCGGTGCGCGGTGGTCGTGCCGTACACCTGGAATCCGTTGAGCCCCAACGGGTTCGAGGTGGATCGGGCGAACGAGGTGAACCGCACCCAGCGGGCTGATGCCGGCGCCGACAGCGGGATGGTGTTCACCGCGCCGGCGCCGGAACTCGTGGTGTGGACGGTGGTCCACACTTCGCCGTCGGTCGAGACGTCCAGCGCGTACGAGGTCGAGTAGCTGGTCAGGATCTCCAGGCCGGTGCTCTGGTTGCGGGACTTGGAGAAGTCGAAGGCCGGGTCCCCGGGCTTGGCGTCGAAGGTCAGCACGATCTTGCTGACCTGGCACGGGGCCTGGAGGTCCACCACCATCCACTGCGGATCGCCCTGGACCGCGCGCCAGCCCGAGCCGCGCAGGCCGACCTGGGCCACGCCGTCCACCGCGAACGAGCCGGGCGTCGCCGCGTAGTCGGTCGAGGAGACCGTCACCGGCCGGAACAGCGCCAGGTCCGACGGCGCCGCGGCATCGGCGCTGTCGGGGGCGGCCGCCGCCTCGGCCGCCGGCAGCGCCGCCGCCAGGCCGAACCCCGCGAGCAGGGTGACCCCGGTCGACAGGAATCCCCTTCTCGACACCCCGTCTGCCTCTAGCGCCATGCCCGTCTCCCGGTCCCGTCGCGACGTTGACAACGTTGCCAAGACCCTGCTGGAGGGCCGTGACAGTGTCAAGAAGACAAGCAAGACAGGAAATCCGGCCACCGACAACGTTGTCGGAATGGCCGGATCCGCGTGTTCTGTCGACCCGCTGTCGAGGTCAGCCCCTTGCCTCCACCGGCGTGGCCATCTCGGGCGGGCGCGGGAAGAACTTGGCCAGCTCGCTCATCCACGCGTTGGGGTGGGTCGCGGTGGCCGGTCCGCCCGGCAGGGCACGCGCCCTGCGGATGCCCTCGATCAGGGCGTCGGTGGCGGTCTTGGTGTTGTACCGGTCCTGGATCCACTGCCGGCCGGCCCGCCGGACCTCGTCCTGGCCGGGCAGGTCGAGCAGCTCCAGGGCCTTGTCGGCCAGGGCGGCGGTCTCCAGCTCCGGCACTCGCCACGCCGACGGCGACTCGAACAGCTCGGGCACGCCGCCGGCGTAGCCGGTGACGAGGCAGCCGCTGGCCATCGCCTCGGCCGGCGGCAGACCGAAGCCCTCGCCCTCGGGCGCGCCCAGGGCGACGAACACCGAGGTCTCCGACAGCACCCGCGCGACCTCCTCGTGCGGGACGCTGCTGATGTCGTGCAGTTCCACGCCCTGCGACCGCGGGTCGGCCTTCAACAGCCGGCGCAGCAGTGTGCTCTCGATCGGACGCTTGCGAGGCATCCACGCGATGCGTCGCACCCGGTCGGCCGCCGGCCGGAACAGCTCGGCGTCGACCACGTTGGGCACCAGATGGGACTCCATGTGCGGCAGCGCGCGCCCCAGCATCGCCACCGCGGCGTCGGAAATGGCCCACAGCGACGCCGGCGTCGACCAGCCCGGGTACGGATCGAGGTCCGGGCAGGTCAGGAAGTTCAGGTACTGGTTCTGCGAATAGATCACCTTGCGTCCGCCCGGCGCCGGGTCGTGGCTGGCGGTCACGCTCACCTCGGGCAGCACCAGCACGTCGTCCTCGTCCAGCTCCAGGTTCATGCCGGACAGCGTGGGCACGTCGTCCTCGAACCACGTGTAGCGGAAGCCCGGCGTCGGCGTCCACCGGTACGCCTCCACCCCGGCCTCGCGCAGCAGCCCCACCTGCTGGCTCAACACCCGGATGCCCCCGAGCGGGAACTGAACCTCGAACGCCGCGTACACGACTCGGCCGGCCACTGCGCCTCCCCAGTAATTCAACAATCGGTGAAACATCACCATATGAGGCCGGCTCGCGCGCGAACACCTTGTGGGGCCAGGACTGCCCGATCGAACGGGCCTGGCGGGCAACGTCCGAGCTCAGGCCAGGGAGCGGGGCAAGCGGGCGGTCGAGGAGATCGGCGGCGACGCCGTCGCTTCCCCGTTCCGCCGCGAGAGCTACGTCAGGGCTGGTCGTCCATGAGGTCGAGGTCCTGCCACATCTGCTGGATTCCGCCCGAGGCGCGGATGGCGTCGTCGTCGGCCAGCTCGCCGAGAATGGCCTGCACGGCAGCGACGACACCGGTGAGCGACGGGCCGGGGTAGCTGGCCTCGATGGGGGTGACGACCAGGTGGTCGGCGTGCTCGGCCAGCGGCGAGGAACGCAGGTCGGTCAGCACGACGACGGTCGCGCCGCGGTCGTGGGCGAGGCGGGTCAGGGCGCGCAGGGTCCGGGTCAGCCGCCAGATGTTGATGGTGACCAGGCAGTCGCCCGCCGTCAGCCGGGCGATCTCGACGGCCTGGGTGGTGGAGGGACCGAGGGCCAGGCGGATGTCGAGGCCGCCGATGGTGCCGAGGTAGCCCAGGATGTGGGCCGGGCCGGCCCCGGTGCCGGAGCTGACGACGACGGTGCGGCGGGCTGACCTGATGGCGTGGGCGGCGGCGCGGATGGCGGCGAGGTTCTCCGGCGTGGCCAGCGCGCTGACGTTGACGGCGTCCTGGCGCAGCATGCGGGCGGCGCGGTCGCCGGCCGCCGGGTCGAGGGAGACCTCGGCCGAGGAGACCGAGGCGAGGTAGCGGGCGCGCAGCTCCTCGCGCAGCTGGGGCCAGCCGTCGTAGTCGAGCTGTTGGGCCGTGCGGACCACAGTGGACACGTTGACGCCGGCCCGCTCGGCCAGCTCGCGAACCGAGGCGTAGCTGGCGAATTCGGGCGCGCGCAGGAGGACGTGGGCGACGCGTTCGGCCTGAGGGCCCAGCGCCGTGCGTGCGGTGCGGTCGGCCAGCCATGCCTCGATGGTCACTGGGTCTTCTCCTCAGGTCGCACCGCCGGATTCTGCCAGGTTCGCTCGATGGAGTGATCGTTGCATAGATATGGCTAATGCAGCTATCGTTGCATCGAGTTGTTCACCATCGGGAAGGACCCCCATGGCCGCCACGCGCCTGCTGATCACCAACGCCCACCCGCTGGAACCCGAGAGCGGCGAGCTCGGCGACGTGTCCTGGCTGGAGGTCGCCGATGGTCGAATCGCCGCGACCGGCACGGGGCCCGCCCCCGCCATCTCCGACGAGGTGCGGCACATCGACGCCGGCGGCGCGACCGTGCTCCCAGGGCTGGTCGACGCCCACGTGCACATCCTGCTGACCTCGTTCGATCCGAAGGAGGCGGCGTCGTGGACGCCCGGCTACGCCACCGTCCGGGCGCTGCGTGAAGCCGAGCGGATGCTGCGGCGCGGGTTCACGACCGTGCGCGACGTCGGCGGCGCCGACTACGGCATGGCCCAGGCGATCGACGAAGGCCTCGCCGTCGGGCCGCGGCTGGTGTTCGGCGGCAAGGCCCTGTCGCAGACCGGCGGGCATGGCGACATCCGCCCGCTCGGCGACGACACCGAGCCGTGCTGCCAGAGCCGTCCGTCGTTCGCACGCGTCGCCGACGGGGTGGACGCGGTCCGCTCCGCCGCGCGCGACGAGTTCCGCAAGGGCGCGGCGCACCTGAAGATGCTCATCAGCGGTGGCGTCGCGTCACCCCACGACGAGGTCTCCGCGGTGCAGTACACCGACGAGGAGATCCACGCGGCCGTCACCGAGGCCGAGAACCACAACCGCTACGTCACCGTGCACGCCTACCATCCGCGTGGCGTCAACCGGGCCCTGCGGGCGGGGGTGCGCTGCGTCGAGCACGGCAACCTCATCGACGACGAGACCATCAGGCTCCTGCTCGAGAACGACGCCTTCCTGGTGCCGACCCTCGTCACCTACGACCAGATGGCGCAGTTCGGGCGGCGGGCGGGAATGCCCGAGGCGTCGTACCGGAAGGTCGCCGCCGTGCACGAGGCCGCGCTGTCCAGCCTGGAGCGCGCGCACCGGGCCGGCGTGAACCTGGTGTACGGCAGCGACCTGATCGGTCCGCTCCAGGCCGCCCAGCTGTCGGAGTTCACCCTGCGGGCCGAGGTCCAGCCCGCGGCCGACATCCTCCGCTCCGCCACCAGCACGGCCGCGCGGCTGCTGGGCATGGCCGGGCAGATCGGCACGCTGGCCGTTGGCGCCCATGCCGACCTGCTTGTCGTCGACGGCGATCCGCTGGCGGACATCAGCGTCCTCACCCGCCCGGAAAGCGCCCTGCGCCACGTCGTCAAAGCGGGGCAGGTCATCTGAGCCGCGCGCGGGGGCCGCCAGCCGAGCCAGTTCGGGTGTTCCTCGCGGGCTCAGTCGGTAGTTGCCCTCGTTCTTCACCGGCACCGACGCGGCCACGCTGTAGTACCGGAAGCCGCCGCGACCCCCGCCACCCCGGCCGCCAGCATCCCCAGCAGCACCCGCCGCCCGATCGGCTTGCCCTCGTCCTCGCTCACACCCGAGCTTGTGCGCACCGGTTAGAGCGGTGCGCCCAGTCGTCCGATGTTGGCCGAATCCGTGGACAGGGATGGGGAGGGTGGGGTGCTCCGTGGCGGGGAATCGGTCCGAGGGTCAGCAGAGAATGCGGATCACGTGGTCCTCCTGGCGGTGAGCAGGAGCATGCCGGCGGGGCTGCGGAGGTCGACGAGGTCGAGGCCGGCGGCGGTGAGCCAGGTGACGAGTTCGGGGGTGGTGAAGGAGCGGACGCCGAAGGTTTGCTCTTGTTGGCGTTG
The DNA here is from genome assembly GCF_044547355.1 of Kutzneria sp. NPDC052558. Classification (NCBI taxonomy): domain Bacteria; kingdom Bacillati; phylum Actinomycetota; class Actinomycetes; order Pseudonocardiales; family Pseudonocardiaceae; genus Kutzneria; species Kutzneria sp. NPDC052558. The sequence continues at coordinate 14,747 of NZ_JBIUAG010000044.1, read as the reverse complement.
GAAATGGCGGTAGGTGGGGCGGTCGGAGCGGCGGTAGGTGAAGGCGGTGAACACGCCGCCGGGGCGGAGGCAGCGGCCGACCTCGCGCAGGACCGTGCGGGGGTCGGGCAGCAGCTGGAGGGCGTTGGAGCAGTTGACGCCGCCGAGGGAGCCGGTGGCGAAGGGCAGGCGGAGCGCGGTGCCGCGGACGACGCGGAGGCCAGGCAGGCCGGCGCGGATGGCGTCGATCATGGGGACGCTGAGGTCGAGGCCTACGACGCGGTCGATGCCGAGGTGGTCGACGAGGGTGCGGGTCCACCGGCCGGCGCCGCAGGCCAGGTCCAGCAGCGGCACGTCGGCGGCCGACAGGTGGGCCCGCAGGTAGTCGTCCTCGGCCTCGGGCGTAAGGGAGTTCTCCCAGTTGTCGCCCATGATCTGGAGGAAGGAGACCCGGGTGTGCGTCTCGTACCGGGGCACGTGCAGCGGGTCCTGGAGCATGAACATGCCGAGCCCGCCGCCGGGCCCCTGGGACGCCGGCCCGAGGTCGAGATAGCCGCCGGCGTCCGGATAGACCTGGCGGCAGTCGGTGCACCGCACGCCGTCGGCGGTCACGGCCAGGGTCCCCAGGCAGTCGGGACAGGCGAGGATGTCGATGAGGTCAGACACGTGCGTTCCGTTCCACGTAGTGGTCGGCCCGAGCGCCCATGAAGGCGAGGATGGCGGTGGTCTCGGCATCCCAGATGGCCTGCACGGTGGCGTCGTCCCAAGCGCCGGACTCCCGCCAGCGGCGGTCGGTCTCCTGCTCCTCGTCGCTGAGCTCCCACAGGGCGGGGGTGGGCCAGGAACGCCCGATCCGGGACGGGGAAACGGTGGCGAGGCAGCGTCGCAGGCGGTGGAAGTCCTCGGGCGGCAGGTCCCGGAGCAGCTCCAGCAGGACGGCGGAGTGCTCACGGAAGTGCGCGCCGAGATAGGCGAGGGCCAGTGCGGCTGGGGATTTCGGGACGGGGCCGAGGGCCGACAGGATTTCGGGGATATGGCGGGAAACGGCATCGGGCCGGGATTCGGCGATGATGCCGAGCAGGATGAGGGCCCGGGCGTGGCCGGGGTCCTCGGGAATCCGCTTGGCCGCGACGACCAGGCCGTCGACGACATCGGCGGGGACCGGCGCGGGGCCGGCGACCAGGTGGGACAGACAGCGATAAGAATCGGTGGCGCCGACGGCGGTGGCGAGCAGGTGGAGATGTCGGGCCCGTTCGGCCGCATCGTCACGGAAGATCGTGGCGCCACGGGAAGCCGACTCCGCGGCCATGGCGGCGGGATCGGTGTGCACGTGGCGGTCCTGCTCGGACGGCAGGCGCTCCTCGGTGGCCGGCGGGCTGACGACCTGGAACATCTCCTCGAAGCCGCCGGGGGTGATGAGCATGAGGTAGTGCGCCCGCTCGGAGATCACGGCGAAGCGATGGGCCTTGTGCCGGGGCAGGAAAGCGCTCTCGCCGGCGCGGAGCACACCCGAGCGCTCGCCGACCGTGTACTCGAGTTCCCCGTCCAGCACCACGAGCGTCTCGTCCTCACGGGAATGCACGTGCGGCGGCGTGGCATAGCCCCGCCGGGCCCGCTGCTCGACGACGCTCAGCGCGCCGTCGGTGTCGTCGGCGGTGACGCGGATCGACATCAGACCGCCGAGATGCCACAGTTGGCGCGGTAGCTCGGAAGTGCGCCGGGCCAGCAGACCGGGTGGGATCGACATGACGCCAACCCTAGCGACCGCGCGGGCCCGGCTGGGTGGACAAGCGCTAAAGGGACTGTCCACTTAGGACAGTCAGGGGCCGAGCTGCTCGATCCGGTAGCCATCGGGACAGCTCGGGGTCTCCGGTTTGTCCTGGTAGAGCGGTGTTTTCCGGACCGGTAGCCAACGCGCTACCCGGTCACGGCCCGGAACGCAAGCCGGATCGCGAGGGCAGCCCGGGGCATGTGCGTGATTGGGGACGTGTCCAGTACGGACAGCGGGTCACGTCTTGTCGTCGTCCAAGGCGGTGAGCGCCTTGGCCAGGGCCCGCATCATCGAGGCCTGCTCCCGCGCGGTGCGGGCGTTGACCGCGCCGCGCTGGGCCATCTTGGTGACGCCGGAGTCCCGCATGGCCTGCTGGAGCTCCTGGGTGGCGGCCCGCAGCTCGTCCTGCGCGGCCTGGTTGCTGGCCACCGCCTTGGCCAGCCGTTCGGCCTGCTCGGTGAGCTCCCGGTCGATGTCGGCCGGGATCTCGGTGTCGGTGAAGTAGCCGACCTGGACCTGGAAGAACGAGGCGATGGCCTGGAGGGTGCGCAGCGTCGGGTTCTGCTTGACGCCGCGGCGCAGCTCCGACAGGTGTGACTCGGACAGCTCGAAGCCGGCGGCCTTGCAGCCGTTGACCACCTCGCGGTTGGTGTAGGCGCGTTCCGGCGCGTCGGCCGGTCTGCGCACGTCGAACAGGCGGTTGAGCCGATCGCCCAGCGTCGTGGAGGTCTGCTCGCGATCGCTGCTCATGTCCCCGTCTCCCCGGCTTGGCGTTGCCGAACCAGCATGCCACGTCGTCGGCCTGCGAAACCAGCGTCAGCCGGGTGGTTGGTGAATTTATTTCGCTTCACTTCAGCGTAGCGAAACTGGTCACAGGTGCTGTACGGTTTCGCTGGAGCGACGAAGCCATCGTTGCTCGACTGTGTGGGCTGTGCGGGGGAGTGGGAGGTCGTTCCGGCGCTCTAGGGGTGCGCCGGACCGGCCTCTTATACCGCCATGGGGTATCGTCGGCGGGGTGAGGACGAGCGCGCGGCTGCTGACGCTGTTCGCCGTGCTCGTCGGGGTTTTCGCCATGCACGGCCTGGCCCCGCAGGACTGCTCCGGCATGTCGATGCCGTCGATGTCGGCCATGGCCCACGCGGACGCCGGCATGGACATGGGTTCTGGCCACGGCGGCATGTGCGTGTTCACCGCGCCGTCCCGTGACCACTTTCCCGTGCTGGCTTTGGTGTTGCTGGCCGTCGCCGTCCTGGTGACGACCCTGTGGCGGCCGGTGTCGACCAGCGGCCCGAGCCGTCGTGGCCCTCCGCTGTCCGGCGCCCGACTGCTGACCGTGGTGGGTGTCTCCCGGACCTGACAGGCGCTCGTGTCGAGCCGTCCTGTTCACATATCCCGGAAAGACAACATCATGTTCACGATCACCCGTGCCCTGGCGGCCGTCGCCGCCGTCGGGCTGCTGGCCGCTGCCTGCGGCAACTCCTCGGCCAGCATGCCGATGTCCCCGACCACCACGTCGTCCTCGCCCATGGCCATGGGCGACGGCCTGGCCGCCGAGTCCGGCGGCTACAAGTTCGAGCCGACGTCGACCACGGTGTCCGGCCCGTTCACGTTCCGCATCCTCGGCCCCGACGGCCAGGCCGTGACGGCGTTCGAGCCGGAGCAGACCAAGCTCATGCACTTCTACCTGGTGCGTTCCGACCTGACCGGCTTCCAGCACGTGCACCCGACCATGGCCGCCGATGGCACCTGGACCGCCCCGCTGGCCGCCGCCGCCCCCGGCAGCTACCGCGTCTACGCCCAGTTTGTCGTCAACGGAGCCGATGAGGTGCTCAGCCAGCCGGTCACCGTGCCCGGCAGCGCCACCACGTCCGCCTTGGCTGCGCCCAGCGCAACTACGGAGGCAGATGGCTACACCCTGACCATCGGCGGCGACAAGCCCATGGCCGGCATGACCCACACGTTGACGATCAACGTCGCCAGCAACGGGCAGCCGGTCAGCGACCTCCAGCCCTACCTCGACACCTACGCCCACGTCAGCGCCTTCCACGCCGGCGATCTCGCCTTCGCCCACCTGCACCCGCAGGGCACGGTCGACGGCGATCACGGCGGCCCGCAGCTCACTTTCGAGGCGATGCTGCCCAAGCCCGGCGACTGGCGCCTGTTCATCCAGTTCCAGACCGCCGGCGTCCTGCACACCGCCGCCGTGACGGTCTCGGCCGGCTGACGGCAGCCAAGGCGGCCTTCCTCGCGCTCAACGCGACGAAGGCCGCCTTGGCTCACAGGGTTTCGCGGCACCGGTGACGCCGGAGCTTCCCGCTGGTGGTGCGGGGCAGCGCGCCGGGCGGGACCAGGATGATGCGGCGGGCCTGGACGCCGTGCTCCTCGGCCACCGCGGTGCGGATCGCCAGCTTGAGCCGTCGGTCGGAGATCTCCAGGTCGGTCTCGGCGGCGATGCCGAGCCGGGTGCGGCCCTGGTCGGGGTAGCCGAGCAGCTGGGGGCTTTTGTGCCGCACCAGGCCAATCTGCGCATCATCGACGGGGTGGCCAAGGCCCTGGCGCTCCCGCCGCATGTCGAGGTGGCGCGGGACGTCGTCGGGGCCGGCAACACCTCGGCGGCGTCGATCCCGCTGGCCATCGAGGCCTTGCTGGCCGAGGGCCGGTGCGCCGGGCGGCCGGCCCTGCTGGTCGGCTTCGGCTCCGGTCTCGGCTACTGCGCGCAGGCCGTCACCCTGCCCTGACTCACGTCCCCACGACACCGGCCGGGCCGCCCAGCGGCCCGGCCAGTCCTGTGTGGAGACTCATCGGGACGCGCGAGGGGCTCGCAGCGAGGCGAGCAGCAGGGCCAGCAGGCTCAGGCCGAGGATCACCAGCAGGGAGCGGTCGTACATCGCGTGATCGCCGGTCACCGCCGACTGAAAGCCCCGCAGCGCCCAGAAACCCGGCGTCCACGGCGCGACGTCGGAGACCCACTGCGGCAGGATCGCCAGCGGCACCAGGGATCCGCTCAGGCAGGTGATGGCCAGCGCCCCCACGTCGGCCGCCGCCGCCAGCTGGCCCTGGGTCCGGACCCACACCCCCAGGGCCAGGCCCAGGCACGACACGCACCAGCCCCAGGCCACCGTGATCAGCGCCAGCCGCCACGACCCGGCCGCCAGGTCGAATCCGTAGACCAGGCCCGAGAAGACGAACAGCACCGCCTGCTGCACGGTGAACAGCACCGTCAGCGGCAGCGCCTTGCCGACCAGCACGGTCGGCCGGCCGATCGAGTCCGCCCGCAGCCGGTCCCAGGTGCCCCAGATCCGCTCCGACAGCAGGACCTGCCCGGCCACGTCCAGGGCCAGCAGCGTGAACATCACCGCGATGCCCGGCGCCTCCTGGTTGATCGCCGGCCCGGTCAGCGCCCCCAGCCGCTCGTACATCGGCCGCAGCACGGTCAGCAGCACCATCGACATGATCGAGTAGGCGATCACCGTGCCCGGCGACCGCAGCAGCAGCACGCTGGTGTGCTTGGCCACCACCAGCACTCTGCGCGGCACCGCCATCGGCCCCGACGGCCGGTAGCCCTCGGGCGGTCCCGCCGCCGGCCGGCGGACGATGGTGGCGGCCGGTGTCCGATCAGACGCCATGGCCCGTCTCCTCCCCGCCGGTCGGCCCGGCCCCGGCGCTGGTCAGGTGTTGGTAGAGGTCGTCGAGGTTGGGCTCGCGGATCTCGGCCGCGGTCACCAGGGCGGCGTCCGGGCCGAGGCCGGTGAGCAGGGTGGCCAGCAGCTGCGCGGGCCGGTCGGTGCTGAACTGGAGCTCGCCGTCGTCGGTGGTGCGCACGGCCTGGGCGGCGAGGTCGGGCGGCGGGGGCGAGGAGAAGCCGAGCACGACGCGGCTGGGCAGGCCGGCCAGCAGTTCGCGCCGGCCGCCTCGGGCGATCACCCGGCCGGCCTCGGCGACGGCGAGGGTGGCGTCCAGCACCTCGAGCTCGGGCAGGTAGTGCGTGGTGTAGCAGATCGTCGCGCCGGCACGGGCCCGTGACAGCACCAGGTCGAGCAGCGCCTGGCGGGTGACCGGGTCGGCGCCGACGGTCGGCTCGTCCAGCAGCAGCACGGACGGCCGGGCCAGCAGCGCGGTGGCGGCCTGGGCCCGGCGCTGCTGGCCGCCGGACAGGGCGTCCACCGTCCGGTCGAGCGCCTCGGTCAGGGCCACGGCCTCGACGATCTCGTCGATCTCCCGGCGCAGGGTCGCGCCCCGCATTCCGGCCAGCCCGCCGAAGAAGCTGAGGTTCTGTCGCAGGGTGACGGTCGGGTAGAGCGCGATTTCCTGGGGCGCCAGGCCCAGCCGGGATCGCGCCCGCTCGGGCTCGGCGTCCACCGCGTGCCCGTCCACCCAGACCCGCCCGGCGTCCGGCCGTTCGAGTCCGGCGCAGATCCGCGCGAACGTCGTCTTGCCCGCGCCGTTGTGCCCCATCAACCCGCAGATCTCGCCGGCCTCGATGGACAGCGAGAAACCGTTCAGCGCGTGCACGGGGCCCCAGTGTTTGCGTAGTCCGTCCGCCTCGAGCATGACCACCGCCGCGTAAAGTATACTTAGTATATGTACACTGGACTCTAGCGTCAACAACAGGAGTGCGCAAATGAGGCCAGCCTTGATCTCCCGCGCCCAGGTGCTGGACGCGACCCTGCGACTGGCCTCGGAAAAGGGACTTTCCGCCGTCACGATGCGCTCGGTCGCCACCCGCCTCGGGGTCAGCCCGATGGCCCTCTATCGGCACGTCGGCGACAAGCAGGGCCTGCTGGACGGCCTGGTCGAGCGCCTGATGACCGAGGTCGCGGGGGCCGAGGAGAACACCGACGAGGACTGGCGCGTGCCGCTGCGCGGCCTGGCCGCCAACATGCGGCGGACCGCTCGGCAGTACCCGGACCTGTTCATCCTGCTGTTCCAGCGCCGGGCGGTCACCCCGGCCGCGGTCGCCGCGCGGGACGCCGTCTACCGGGCGCTGCGGGCGGCCGGCGTGGCCGAGTCCGAGCTCGACCGGCTGGAGCGGATGATCTCCACGTTCATGCTCGGCTTCGCCGCCTCCGAGGCCGGCGGCCGGTTCGCCGGCATCGACGCCGACGTCGAGTTCCGCTACGCCGAGGAGCGGATCGAGCAGCTGATCGCGGCGGCCGTGCGGGGTTGATCACGCCGTCAGCGCCGGCTCCGGCGGGTTCTCCCTCACCGCGGTGCGCACCATGTTGCAGAACTGGTTGATCAGCGCCGACGACTTCTCCCGGTGGAACACGAAGGCCAGGCTGAGCTCGCGGTTGCCCGAGGCCAGGCCGCGGATCGCCACGTCGGCGTGCGGCCGCACGGCCGAGCCGGGCACGATGGCCAGGCCCAGGTGCGAGGCCACCATCTCCAGCGTCGGCTCGATCCCGCTGGTCTCGTACTCGAACCGCGGCGCGAAACCCTTGTCCCGGGCCAGCAGGCTGAGCGCGTGGGCGTAGGCGGGGCAGCGCAGGCGCACGCCGATGAACGGCTCCTCGGCCAGCTGCTGCACGTCGATCACGTTGTCCTTGGCGTACGGGTGGTTGCGCGGCAGGGCGACCACCAGCCGGTCGCGCCGGATGACCACCGGCGTCAGCGCGGGTTCCAGCACGGGCAGGTGCATCAGGCCCACGTCCAGCGAGTTGTCCAGCAGGGCGTTGGCCTGCCGCTCGCACGGCATGTCGAAGACCTCGATGCGGGTGTCGGGAAAGCGGTGCGCGATGCGGCGCAGGAACGGGGCGAGCATGCCGCTGGACTCACCGCGGGGGAAGCCGATGCGCAGCCGGTCGGCGGTGTCCTCCGAGCTCTGCGCCAGTTCCCGGGCCTCGTCGTAGGCGGCCAGGCATCTCTGTAACGGGTCCAGCACCAGCATGCCGGCTCTGGTCAGCGAGTTGGTGCGGCTGGTCCGGTCGACCAGGGTCGCGCCGAGTTCGAGTTCCAGGCGCCTGATCTGTTGGCTGAGCGCGGGCTGCGTGATGCCCAGGCGCGTGGCGGCTCGTCCAAAGTGGAGATCCTCGGCGACCGCCAGAAAGTACTGTAGACGTCGTAAATCCATGTTCCCCCTCCGAGTCCACCCAGATCCCCGCAGCGAACGAAGCGCTCAGTCGAATAAACGGAATACAGGAGATGAACATTCGGCACGTTAGCATGATCGTTCTGTGCGTGTCAACGATTGGAATGATGTATAAGCGTGCGATGATCGACGCTGTCACGCTGATCAACACGCGCTTTCGCGACCGGCAAGCTTTCTTACCCGGCCCCCTGTCGGAACCTCCACATTGTCGTCATCGTGACGTCTACATTAATGTAGTACTTCGGGTGGCGAACATTCATTGGCGGCAATGTCGCCGCTATAAGGTCACCCGTTCGACTACCCCGAGGGGTGTCATTGCCGGGCCGGATCGCGCCCGTGCGCACGGGCTCGGGTCGTCCTTCGGCGGCGGGCTGTGGGCGGCCAACGCGCAGGTCGTGGCGATGTGCGCGCTCACGTCCGAACAGGATGCTCACCTTCGGTCGAAACGATTGAGTGGTAAGAAGAGTGTCAACACCACGGGGTGATGCCTTGACGCCGGGGCGGCCTGGATCTGCGGTCTCGAACCACCGGTGGGCCGATCATCGCGGCATTTTGTGACGGCGTTACGGCCGCCAAAATGAATCATTCACCGGTCACGGTCACGCCCTCGAACGGCGTAAATACATTCCGGTCCGGTTTGACCGGAATGGGTCGTGTCGGTTGTGCGCAATCGCCGCGCCCCCGGTGGGGCCGGGGGCGCGGCGGCCGGGGGTTCAGCGGAAGCGGCGCAGGCGGAGGCTGTTGCTGACGACGAAGGCGGAGGAGAAGGCCATCGCGGCGCCGGCGATCATGGGGTTGAGCAGGCCCAGGGCGGCCAGCGGCAGGGCGGCGACGTTGTAGGCGAAGGCCCAGAACAGGTTGCCCTTGATGATGCCCAGGGTGCGGCGGGACAGGCGGATGGCGTCGACGGCGGCACGGAGGTCGCCGCGGACCAGGGTGAGGTCGCTGGCCTCGATGGCGACGTCGGCGCCGGTGCCCATGGCCAGCCCGAGGTCGGCCCGGGCCAGGGCGGCGGCGTCGTTGACGCCGTCGCCGACCATGGCCACGACCCGGCCCTCGGCCTGCAACCGAGCCACCACGTCGACCTTGTCGGCCGGCAGGACCTCGGCGATGACCTCGTCGATGCCGACCTCGGCGGCGACGGCCCGAGCGGCGGCGGTGTTGTCGCCGGTGAGGAGAACGGGCTTGAGCCCCAACGCCTTCAGTCCGGCGACGGCCTCGGCCGATGTGGGCTTCACGGTGTCGGCGACGACCAGCACGGCCCGGGCGGAGCCGTCCCACGCCACGGCGACGGCGGTGCGGCCGGCCTGCTCGGCGGCCAGCTTGGCGGCGGCCAGCGAGGCGTCGAGCGACACCGACCACTCGGCCAGCAGCCGGTCTCGGCCGACCAGCGTCGCCTTGCCGTCCACGATTCCTTGCACGCCAAGGCCTTCGACGTTCTGGAAGTCCTCGACGGCCGGCAGCTGCCCGACCCGGGCGGCCGCCCCGGCGGCGATGGCCCGGGCGATCGGGTGCTCCGAGGCGTGCTCCAGGGCGCCGGCCAGCCGCAGCGCCTCGTCGGCCGAGACCCCGTCGGCGACGTGCACCGCGACCAGGCTCATCCGCCCGGCGGTGACGGTCCCGGTCTTGTCGAGCACGACGGTGTCAACCCGACGGGTGGACTCCAGCACCTCCAGGCCCTTGATCAGCACGCCCAGCTGCGCCCCGCGACCGGTGCCGACCAACAGCGCCGTCGGCGTGGCCAGGCCGAGCGCGCACGGGCAGGCGATGATCAACACGGCCACGGCGGCGGTGAACGCGGCCTCGGCCGGGTTGCCGGTGGCCAGCCACACCACCAGGGTGGCCAGCGCCAACACGATCACCACCGGCACGAACACCGCGGACACCCGGTCGGCCAGGCGCTGCACGGCGGCCTTGCCGTTCTGCGCCTCCTCGACCAGCTTGGCCATCTGCGCCAGCTGCGTGTCGGCCCCGACCCGGGTCGCCCGCACCACCAGCCGTCCGCCGGCGTTCACGGTCGCGCCGACCACGGCGTCGCCGGGCCGCACCTCGACCGGCACGGACTCGCCGGTCAGCATGCTCATGTCGACGGCGGAACTGCCCTCGGCGACCACGCCGTCGGTGGCGACCTTCTCACCCGGCCGCACCACGAACTCGTCGCCGACCCTGAGCTGCGCCAACGGGATCCGGTGCTCCTGGCCGTCGCGCAGCACGGCGACGTCCTTCGCGCCCAGTTCCAGCAGCGCCCGCAGGGCCGCCCCGGAGCGGCGCTTGGACCGCGCCTCGAAGTAGCGGCCGGCCAGGATGAACACGGTCACCCCGGCGGCGACCTCCAGGTACACCTGCATCCCCGACATGCCCGTCATACCGGCCATGTCGGTCATGCCCGCCGCGTCGCCGAAGAACAGGGCGTACAGCGACCACAGGTAGGCCGCGCCGACGCCGAGAGAGATCAGCGTGTCCATGGTGGCCGCGCCGTGCCGCAGATTGGTCCACGCCGCGCGATGGAACGGCCAAGCGCCCCAGGCGACAACCGGAGTGGCCAGCACTAACGCCACCCACTGCCAGTTGGCGAACTGGAACACCGGCGCCATGGACAGCAGGATCACCGGCACGGCCAGCACGGCCGACACGATCAGCCGCTGCCGCAACGGCCGCGTCGAGTCCTCCTCGACGGCCGGTTCCTCGGGGACCGGCAGCGCGGCGGTGTAGCCGGCCGACTCCACCACCTGCACGAGGGACTCGGCTGCCACCGTGTCCGGGAAGCTGACCTTGGCCTTCTCGGTGGCGTAGTTGACGGTGGCGGTGACGCCGCCGACCTTGTTGAGCTTGCGTTCGATCCGGGCCGCGCACGAGGCGCAGGTCATGCCGCCGATGGACAGCTCGACCTCGTTGCGGGCGAGCTCGGGTGCGGAAGTCATGGAAACCTCCTCCGGGGAGAGAGAAAAAGGGGCCCGCCGCCGCGGGCGGCGGGCCGGTGGCGTCAGCCGGCCAGCTGGTAGCCGGCCTCCTCGACGGCCGCGCGGATGTCCGCCTCGGGCACGTCGACGTCGCTGGTCACGGTCAGCCGGCCGCTGGCCAGGTCGACGTCCACCTGCCGCACGCCCGCCACCTCGCTGACCTCCTCGGTCACCGAGCTGACGCAGTGCCCGCAGGTCATGCCCTGGACGGTGTAGATGTTCTCGGCCATCGGTCTGTTCTCTCCTCGGGGACGGAATGTGTGTCAGGAGCGGACCAGCCGGGCGATCGCGTCGCCCGCCTCCTTGATCTTCTCGTCGGCGTTCGACCCGCCCTCGGCGATCGCGTCGGTGACGCAGTGCCGGAGGTGCTCGTCGAGCAGCGACAGGGACACCGCCTGCAACGCCCTGGTCGCGGCGGAGATCTGCGTCAGGATGTCGATGCAGTACTTGTCCTCGTCGATCATTCGCTGTAGCCCGCGGACCTGTCCTTCGATCCGGCGCAGGCGACGCAGGTGCGCCTCTTTGTTGTCGGCGTAGCCGTGCATCGTCGTCCTCCTGTGGTCGGGGCGCCCGCGACGCGGCCGCTCACCAGGGGTGAGGCGGGGGAACCGCGGGCTCGTGCCTCCTTTATACCCCTAGGGGGTAGCGGTACGCCAACCGCAGGCGACCGACATCACCTGAAGGAGTTCGCCGTGGCCGGGGTGTGCTCGAAGCCCTCGTGCGAGGAGCACTCGGTTGCGCGGAACCGGGGCGGCAAGAGGCCGCGCACAGTAATTGAGCGGCGTGGCCGGCCATGCCCCGGCTACCCTGCGGCGATGTCCGCTGAACTGAGTGCGGCGGCCGCCGCGTTGCAGGCTCTGTCCAATCCGACGCGGCTGGCCATTCTCGCCGCCGTCTCCGACCGCAACCAGCGGCGGGTGCCGGTGGTGCTGGCCGAATTGGGCTTCGACATGAAGATCCTGACCAAGGAGATCGGCCGGCTCACCGAGGCCGGCCTGCTCGCCACGGTCCGCGGCCAGCTCGTGGCCGAGCTGTCCCCGCTGGCCGGGCTGGCCAACGCCGTGGTCGAGGCCACCGCCCTGGCCCGCGCGATCCCGCGGGACTCGCCGCTGCGCCGCTACCTGGTGCGCGGCCGGATCCAGAACCTGCCCAAGCGGCCCGAGGACCTGGACGCGATGGCGGCGGCGGTGTGCACGCTGCTGCCCGAGGACCGCACGCTGACCGAGGCCGAGGTCAACGACCGGCTGGCCCCGGTCGGCGACCCGGCGGTGCTGCGCCGGCTGCTCGTGGACAAGCACTTCGTCAGCCGCAGCGCCTCGGCCGAATACCGCGTCATCGAGCACACCATCGTCGTCTAGGACAATAGTGTCCGGCGTTCGACCGGTGGTCCGGACAATTCCGTTCGCCCTGCTCGACGCGTACTCTCCCGGGCAACGAACCGGGCGGTGAAATGGGTTTACGTCACCAGGGTTGCCTCTACGGCAGCGACGGGGAATTCCTCGCGACGGCGGTGCCGTTCGTGCGGGACGGGCTGGCCCGCGGCGAGCCGGTGCTGGTCGCCACCACCTCGGCCAACCTGGAGCTGCTGCACGAGGCGATGGGGGAGGAGGCGGACGGCGTCGACTACGCCGAGTCGGCGTACTTCGGGCGCCGTCCGCCGCAGCGGGCCACCGCGATCCACCGGTACTGGACCCGGCACGGCGAGCCGGTGCGGATCATCGCCGAGCCGGTGTGGACCGGCCGCTCCCGCCGCGAGGTCGAGGCCTGGCAGCGCATGGAGGCCGGCTTCAACGAGGTGCTCGCCGACGCCGACATCCGGCTGATCTGCCCGTACGACACCAGGATCGTGGCCCCGGCCATCGTCGAGGACGCCTGCCGCACCCATCCGGAGCTGGTGGTCGGCGACGCGGCCGAGCCGTCGCCGCGGTTCATGGCGCCGTCGGAGTTCGTGCGGGCGCACCGCACCGCCGGCCCGCCCGACGTGGCCGCCGACATCTTCCGCTTCGAGGGCGATCTGGCCGCCGTTCGGCGGTACGTGCTGGACCGGGCCACGCCGTTGCTGCGGTCGGAGGACGATGTGGCCACCTTCGGCATCGCGGTCGGCGAGTCGATCACGTACCTGCTCGGGCACGGCGTCACCCGCCTGTCGGTGTGGGTGCGGGCGGCGGCCGGCCGGGTCGTCTGCACCCTGCACAGCGACCAGCCGCTCGCGGTGCAGCCGTTCGTCGGCTACCGGCACGGCGACGGACTGTGGCTGACCAACCAGATCTGTGAGTGGCTGGACGTCCGCGCCGACGCCGGCGGCTGCACCGTCGAGCTGGCGGTGCCCGGACAGCGCGCGGCGGAGGCTTTCGGTGTGTGAGGCCTCAGCTCAACTGAACTGCGCCGAACCGCTCCTGGATCCGGCGCAGCTCCCGCAGCCGGGGCTCGGTCTCGCCGCCGACCCAGCGGCTCACCGTCTTGGCCGACACGCCCAGCTCACGGGCCACGGCCTCGCGGGACAGGCCCTCCCGGCGCAGCGTTTCCGTGATCCAGTCGGCAAAACTGTTCCGCACCGGCGCCGGCAGCGGCGGCTCGGCCAGCGCCTGCAGCACGTCGAACTCGACGTAGTCGGGATAGGTGCGGCAGGAGATCTGGATCGCCCCGGCCGGGCCGGCCGAGTCCAGCAGGGCGCGGAACACCGCCTTGGACACCTCGCGGCCGTCGGCCTCGCTCAGCGGGGCGTCGGCCGTGCACTGGCGGATGAAATCGCGAATCTCCGGCACCGCCGCCGGCCGCGCCGGGAACAAGCGAGTGCGCACCTCGACCGGGAGCACCTCGATCACACCCTGGATTTTCACCGATGACGGCCGGAAGCACCAGCACCGGAGGCGACGTGCTGCACATTCTCTGGCTCAACGGCGGCCTGGGCTGCGACGGCGACTCAGTCGCGCTGACCGCCGCCACCCAGCCCAGCATCGAGGAGATCGTGCTCGGCGGCCTGCCCGGGCTGCCGCAGGTCGCCATGCACTGGCCGATGCTGAGCTACGACAACGGTCCCGACCTGATGCAGTGGTGGCACCGGGCCGCCCGCGGTGAGCTCGACCCGTTCGTGCTGGTCGTGGAGGGGTCGGTGGCCGACGAGAGCAACAAGGCCGAGGGCTACTGGACCGGGTTCGGGGCCGATCCCGCGACCGGGCAGCCGATCACCGCCAGCGAGTGGCTGGACCGGTTGGCCCCCAAGGCCTTCGCCGTGCTGGCCGTCGGCACCTGCGCGGCGTACGGCGGGATCCACGCCATGGCCGGCAATCCGACCGGGGCCATGGGCGTGCCGGACTACCTGGGCTGGCAGTGGAAATCCAAGGCCGGCATCCCGATCGTGTGCGTTCCCGGCTGCCCCATCCAGCCCGACAACCTCTCCGAGACCCTGCTGCACCTGCTCTACCAGTACGGCAGTCCGCAGCCGGCGCTGCCGCTGGACGAGGCCCTGCGGCCGAAGTGGCTGTTCGAGAGCACCGTGCACGAGGGCTGCGACCGGGCCGGCTACTACGAGCAGGACGAGTACGCCGTCGACCACGGCTCGACGAAATGCCTGGTCAAGCTGGGCTGCTGGGGCCAGGTCGTGAAGTGCAACGTGCCCAGGCGGGGCTGGATCAACGGCGTCGGCGGCTGCCCCAACGTCGGCGGCATCTGCATCGGCTGCACCATGCCCGGCTTCCCCGACAAGTTCATGCCCTTCATGGAGCCCCAGTCCGCCGCCGGCCGCGAGACCCGCCTGTCCGGCTCCGTCGTCCGCGTCCTCCGCTCCCTCCGCACCACCTAGTTGCCGCACACCACCTAGTTGACGCTTGGAAGGGGGCTTTCCTCCACTCCGAGTGGAGGAAAGCCCCCTTCCAAGCGGGGATGTGTGACGCGGGGGTCAGTGGAGGGCGATTTCCTTCAGTTTGGGGTTGCCGTCGTCGGCGTCGTA
>NZ_JBIUAG010000043.1:0-72602 GCF_044547355.1 Kutzneria sp. NPDC052558 | reverse complement strand
GTACTGGCTATTACAGTACGCTGTTGAGTTCTCAAAGAACACACGCACACCGTCACTTGGCTCTTTCAAGCCGCGTTCAGGGGCCTTGGTGTTTCTGTTTCGCTTGTGTTCGAAGCTTATCCGGTCCGGATTCTCCCTGTCAAACCGGCTTGTTCTTGCCGATTTGCTGGGGTTCGTCCCGGGTGTCACTGACTCTACCAGACTTTCTCAGTGGCTTTGTCGGTGACCCGCTGGCGTCCGTTTCCGTCCTGCCCTGCGGTACGTGGAGAACATTAGCAGCCGATCCAACACGCTTCCAAATCGGCCCCCTGACGCCGTCACCCAAGATCCATCACCGCAGGTCAGAGTCGTGTGCGTGGCGTCGCCAGATGCGGGAAAACGGCCTCGAAGACGATCACTATGACCGGCGTCACACCGGCTCATCGCAGCACTAGGAACACCGATCCGCCGACAAGCAGCCCGAGAACGGCGCCGACAAGAACTTGGGCCACGGTGTGGTCACGCAGCACTACCCGCGACCAACCGACGATCGCGACCGCCACGTACGACACGAGCAACGCGGGCCCATACGTCAGCGCGACGATGGCCGCGGCGCCACTGGCGACCGCCGCGTGCGCGGAGACCTTCCACCAGTGCGTGATCACGAGCGTGACCGCGAGCGAGACGAACATGGCCGTGACGAGGGCGAGCATCTCCCGCGGCGCGCCGGCGACCGCGAGCACCGCCAGGCCGACGAGGACGGAGGCCAGCGCGATCAGCAGCGGAATGCGGCGTTGTTCCCGCTTCCCCACGTGGTGATCGGTCAGCCGGCCGCGGCGCACCCCGAGCAGGATCGCGCCGAACGGGATGACGCTGGAGAACAGCGCGGCCAGCAATCCCCAGAGCAGGCCGGCGCCGAGGGTGTCGCCGGCGTGCAGGCCGACCGCGAACGACACGGCCACCACGACCACCGCGGGGGCGAACACCTCGGTGGCGGCGCGGGCGGCCGACCGGCGGAAAGAGCGCGTCTCGACAGTCACGCGCCGAGTATGGGAAACCCCGCAGTGCTGCCAGGTCGGGGGTCCGACAGCACTGCGGGGTCATTCGGCTCATCGCTGCCGTCACGGAGCGCGTTACAGCGACCCGGAGGTGTGACCTGAGTCACTTTCGAGTGAACCGTCGGGGCCCGGTGCGGAGGAGTCGCATCGGGACGTGATGCCGGTGGGTGCGGGCCCGGGAGGAAAAGGACACCGCATCCCGCACCCACCGGCGTTGGCTCGCAGCTGGGAGGGCACGCCCGGGTCGAATCGGGCGCGGCTGCGTGAGCCGGTCGGGCTGTGTTAGCTGGTCAGGAGGCAAGTGGTCAGCGCAGGCCCTGCATCTGCGACTGGGCGAGCATCATCAGCTCGTGGCGCATGGCGGGCGTGGCAGCAGCGTCGATCGCCTTGCTCACAGCCTTGCGAGTACGGGCCTCGGCACGGCGGGCGCGGATCTTCGCGGCGAAGTTCATGGGGTCTGCATCCCTCTCAAGGTCTCGCTTCTGGTGCGGTAGTACCAGTATGCACCCACAAGGCCAACCAGACCACCACTTTGTCCGGTGATGTGCGGCACTTGCCGACGAATCGTCGGCCGCTACCCCAGGGTCACCCCATGTTCATCCGGAAGGGTGTGGCCGTGGGCCGAACGAGCTACTCCTCCCGCCCGAGCAGGAACCGCCCGAAGTGCGGCACCGTGAACGCGATGCGGCCGCGCTCGGCCGAGTAGACGAGGCCCTTCTTGATCAGGTTGTCCCGGGCCGGCGACAGCGAAGAGGGCTTCTTGCCCAGGTAGACGGCCACATCCGTGGTGCCGACGGCCTCGTCGCGGCCCTCGGTCAGGTCGGCCATCGCCCGCAGGTACTCGCGCTCGGCCGGGGTCGCGCGCTCGTACCGTGAGCCGAAGAAGCCGACCGCCAGCTCGGTCTCGGCCTCGGGCGCGGCCATCGCCACGTCCTCCCGGGTGATCGGGTCGGCCGGCGCCGCGTCCCACGCCGCCTTGGCGTACGCCTGCACGAAGTACGGGTAGCCGCTGGAGGCGTCGAACAGCGCGTCCAGCGCGTGCGGGCTGATCTCCGCACCCTCACGCGCCACCGGCGCGAGCACCGCGCGGTCGGCGTCCTCGCGGTCGAGCTGGCCGATCAGCACGTACCGGAACAGCCGCTCGGAGTAGGACTTGCTGGCCGACAGCAGCGCGGGCAGGTGCGGCAGGCCGGCCCCGACCACCACCAGCGGCGCGCCGGACTGGGACAGCTCGTGGCAGGCGGCGCACAGCGCCGAGATGTCGTCGGGCTGCACGTCCTGCATCTCGTCGATCAGCAGCGCGACGCCGGTGCCGACGTCCTGGGCCAGCTCGGCGACATCGGTGAACAGCTCGACCAGGTCGATCTCGATGTCACCGGAGTCGGCCCGGCCCTGCGCCGCCGGCACGTCGATGCCGGGCTGCCAGCGTTCGCGCAGCTTGGCGCCGTCCGGGTTGGCCCGCAGCGCGAACGCCTTGAGCACGGCCAGCACCGACTCCACCCGTTCGGGGTCGCGGTGCCGCACGGCCAGGTCGCGGATGGCCCGGTGCAGCGCGGCCGACAGTGGCCGGCGCAGCTCGGCGTCGGGCCGGGCCTCGATCTTGCCGGCGCCCCACCCGCGCTTGACGGCCATCGAGCGCAGCTCGCCGAGCAGCACGGTCTTGCCGACGCCGCGCAGGCCGGTGAGCACGAGGCTGCGCTCCGGCCGGCCGCGGGCGACCCGTTCCAGCACCACGTCGAACGCGGCGAGCTCGCGGTCCCGACCGGCCAGCTCGGGCGGTCGTTGCCCGGCGCCGGGGGCGAACGGGTTGCGCACCGGATCCATCATCGGACGGTATCGGCATGTCTAGCGCTGGCTCAATACACCGGAAGACTCTCCTAGCGGTTGCGGACCGCACAGTACTTGCGCTTTGATAAGTGCGGTCAAGGTGACAAGTCGAGGGAGCACGATGGACGCGCATCCCGCGCAGCTGCTGGACGACGTGGTCCACCAGCGGGTTCGGCTGGGCATTCTGACCGCGCTCAGCACCGAGCCGCGGCTGGCGTTCACCGTGCTGCGCGATCTGCTCGGCCAGCCCGACAGCGGGCTGAGCCGACACCTGCGGGTGCTCGAGGACGCGCGCCTGGTGGACCTGGACAAGGTGATCGAGGAGCGCAAGCCGCGGACCTGGATCTCGATCACCGAGGCCGGCCGGCAGGCGCTGCGCCAGGAGCTGGCCGCGCTGCGCGCGATGATGGACGCCATCGAGAACGGCGGCGCCGACCTGCGCGCGTTCGTCGCACTGCTGGGCGACGAACCGGGGGAACGCGACCAGGAACGGGCCGAGCTGGTGCTCAGCGAGACGCCCGCCGGCTTCGCGATGAGCCGGGAGTCCGCGGTGGACCGCAACTACCGGCTGGTGTCCATGCCGGCCGCGGCCTGGGACCGCCACGGCGACCAGGCGCTGACCTTCCGCAGCCACGGCCTGCTCGGCGGCCATTTCCGCAGCTTCGCGTCGGCGGCCGCGAACGCCCACGTGATGCTGGTGGAGCTGGGCAACGAGGAGGGCCCGCTGGCCATCCTGCGGGCGCTCGCGCCGTCCACCCTGCGCATCGAGGGGCTCGACCCGTATCGGGCCTTCCTCACCGACCGAGACGGTTCGGGCGGCAAGTTGGGGGTGTGCTGGATGGCGGCCGGCCGCTATCTCGCGTGCGTGTCAATGACCGGGGACGAGGAGGTGATCAGGGAGCTGCTGCCACAATTCGCGGCAGGTCAGCGCGCCAAACTCACACGTTAGGAAGCCGTCAATGGGGGTGCACGGCGGTCGAACGCGGTCGCACAGTGCGGGCGTGACGACAACCGCGACCCGGCCGACCCGCTTATCCGGCGGGGACGACCAGAAGCACCGCCTGACCGCGATCACCGGCATGGCCGGACTCGGCCTGGACGCCATCGCGTCGGTGGCCTACGGGCCGGAGGCGATCGTGCTGGTGCTGGCCGCGGCCGGTTCCGCCGGCCTGGGGTGGACGTTGCCGGTGACGCTGGCGATCGTCGTACTGCTGGGCGTGCTGATCGCCTGCTACCGCCAGGTGATCCAGGCGTTCCCGGACGGCGGCGGCGCGTACACGGTGGCCACCCGGTACCTGGGGCGCCGTGCCGGCCTGGTCGCGGGCGCGTCGCTGGTGGTCGACTACGTGCTCAACGTGGCCGTCTCAGTGGCCGCCGGCGTGGCCGCGCTGACCTCGGCCTTCCCGGCGCTGCTGCCGTGGACCACCGAGCTGTGCGTGCTGGTGCTGGTGATCGTCACCGGCGTGAACCTGCGCGGCATCGTGGTGGGCGCCAAGGCCTTCGCCCTGCCGGCGGCGGTGTTCGTCGCCTCGGTGTTGGTGGTGATCGTGGTCGGGCTGTTCCGGCCGGAGGTCACCGTGCCCGTGTCGCAGCCGACGACCGTCGGCGGCGTGGGGGTGCTGCTGGTGCTGGCCGCGTTCGGCAACGGCTGCTCGGCGCTGACCGGGGTCGAGGCCATCGCCAACGCCACACCGTCGTTCCGGACGCCGCGGCGACAGCGGGCCCGGCGCGCGGAGGCGGGGCTGGGCCTGGTGCTCGGCGTGCTGCTGATCGGGCTGGCCGTGCTGATCCAGCGGTTCGACGTGCATCCGGTCGAGGGGCGCACGATCCTGTCGCTGGTCACCGAGGGCTCGATCGGCGAGGGCTGGCTGTACGTGGTGATCCAGCTGGCCACGGTGCTGCTGTTGGCGTTGGCCGCGAACACCTCGTTCGGCGGGCTGCCGGTGCTGGCCGCGAAGCTGGCGCGCGACGACTACCTGCCGCACGTGTTCGGGCTGCGGGCCGATCGGCTCGTGCACCGGCACGGCGTGCTGGTGCTGGCCGTGCTGTCCGGTGCGCTGCTGATCGGCGCCGAGGGCCGGGTCGACGTGCTGGTGCCGCTGTTCGCGATCGGCGTTTTTGTCGGCTTCGCGCTGGCCCAGGTCGGCATGGTCCGGCACTGGCGGGCCGAGCGGGGGCGGGGCTGGCTGCCCAAGGCCGCGCTCAACGGGTTCGGCGCGGTGCTGACCATCGCCGCGCTGATCGACGTCACCGCGTCCAAGTTCGTCGAGGGCGCGTGGCTGGTCGTGCTGGTGATCCCGATCTTCGTGATGCTGTTCAGCATCGTGCGGCGGGCCTACGACCGGATCGGCCGGGACATCGGCGTCGGCACCCTGCCGCGGCGGCCCCGCGGCACGTCCTCGGTGGTCGTGGTGCCGGTGGTGGCGATCACCAAGCTGACCGCGGAGTGCCTGTCGACCGCGCTGTCGATGGGCGACCGGGTGGTGGCCGTGCACGTGACGTTCGACGACGAGCAGGAGCGGGCCCGGCGGTTCCAGGCCGACTGGCAGGAGTGGCGGCCGGAGGTTCCGTTGGTGCTGCTGGACTCCCGGCACCGGGTGCTCGGGCCGCCGGTCGCCCGCTACGTGAACTCGCTGGCGGACGAGCGCGTGGTGGTGCTGATCGGCGAGATCGAGCCGGCGGCGCTGTGGGAGCGCTTGCTGCGCAACCGCCGCGGCGCGGTGGTGGCGCGCTGCATCGGCCGCGACACCTCGGCCGTGGTGTGCCGGCTGCGGTTCCGTCTGGGCTTCTCTAACGTTGTCTAGCTCTGAGTCAATACTTGCTTAGATTGGTTTAGCCGCCGGGTGACCAGCACGATCGGCACCAGCAGCCACCAGGCGTAGTTGGCCTGGCCGGGATGCCCGGTGATGGCGACGACGGCCCACACCACGAACACGACGCTGGCCCCGATCGGCTGTAGGTACCAGCCGAAGCGCGGGAAGCGGCCGGGCTTCGGCGTGATGTCGCCGTAGTGTTGGGACACGAAGATGATCAGCGATTGGACCGCGAAGACCGCGATCACGTTGCCGGCGTAGATCGCGTAGGACAGCGCCTCGTCACCGTGCTTGGCCAGCAGCGACGACGGGAACGGCAGCAGCGCGACCAGGGCCAGCAGCAGCATGTTCAGCGACATGACGCGCGAGCGCCGCACTCGTAGCTCGCGAAACAGCCGATGGTGGGCCAGCCACAGCACGCCGATCACCAGATAGCTGATCAGGTAGCCGGCGATGGCCGGCTCCAGGCCGGCCATCGCGCGGAGGAATTCCTCGCCGTGGACCTCGTCGGGGATCCTGATGTCCAGGACCAGCAAGGTCAGCGCGATGGCGAACACGCCGTCCGAGAGCGCGAGCACGCGCCCCAGGTCGACCTCGCCGCCGACTTCTCTCTCGTCCTCGTCGCCCTCGGTCACGGGCCAAGAAGCTAGGGCTTCTCCAGGATCGCCGTCACGCCTTGGCCACCGGCGGCGCAGATCGAGACCAGACCGCGACCGGAACCGCGCTCGTTCAGCAGTTTCGCCAGCGTGGCGACGATTCGGCCGCCGGTCGCGGCGAACGGGTGCCCGGCCGCGAGCGAGGAGCCGTTGACGTTGAGCTTGTCGCGGTCGATCTCGCCGAGGCCGTGCTTGTGCCAGGCCGCGAGCGTGGCCAGGACCTGGGAGGCGAACGCCTCGTGGATCTCGTAGAAGTCGAAGTCCGCCAGCGTGAGGCCGGCGCGCTCCAGCATCCGCGGCACCGCGTGGACCGGGGCGGTGAGCAGGCCGTCCTCGCCGTGCACGTAGTCGACCGCACCGGTCTCGGTCCAGCTCAGGTAGGCCAGCACCGGGATCCGGCGCCGCTTGGCCCATTCCTCGCTGGCCAGCAGCACCACTGAGGCGCCGTCGGTGAGCGGGGTGGAGTTGCCGGCGGTCATCGTGTCGCCGAAGACCGGCTTGAGCTTGGCCAGCTTCTCCACGCTGGTGTCGGCGCGCAGGTTCTGGTCCCGGGTCAGGCCGAGATACGGCGTGACCAGGTCGTCGAAGAAACCGCGCTCGTAGGCGGCCGCGAGATTGCGGTGGCTGGCCGCCGCCAACTCGTCCTGGTCCTCGCGAGTGATGCCCCACTCCTTGGCGGTGGTCGCCGCGTGCTCGCCCATGGACATGCCGGTGCGCGGCTCGGCGTTGCGCGGGATGTTCGGCACCACGTGGGTGGGGCGCAGCTTGGTCGCCGCGCGCAGCCGGGCGCCGAGGGATTTGGCCCGGTTGAACTCCAGCAGCACCTGGCGCAGGCCCTCGTTCACGCCGATCGGGGCGTCGCTGGTGGTGTCGACGCCGCCGGCGATGGCCGAGTCGATCTGCCCCAGCGCGATCTTGTTGGCCGCGGCGATGATCGCCTGCAGGCCGGTGCCGCAGGCCTGCTGGAGGTCGTAGGCAGGTGTCGACGGCGACAGTCGGCTGCCGAGCACCGCTTCCCTGGCTAGGTTGAAATCGCGGCTGTGTTTGAGCACCGCGCCCGCGACCACTTCACCGACCCGTTCGCCTTGCAGCCCGAACCGGCTGACCAGGCCGTCCAGCGCGGCGGTCAGCATGTCCTGGTTGGACGCCGTGGCGTACGGACCGTTGGACCTGGCGAACGGGATGCGGTTGCCGCCGAGCACGGCCACGCGCTGAACGGTCGGGGTCATGCCTCGACAATAACCTACTTATGAGTAGACTTACCAGCGAGTAGGGAGGCGTCTCGCATGTCAGATCCGTACCTCCAGTTCGCCCAGTCCGGTTTCGGGCGGTTCGTCACCAGTCGACTCGGCCTGCCCCGGCCCGCGCGGCTGCGGCGCTACCGGCCGGGGCAGCCGGCGCTGGCGGGTCCGGTGCTGACCGGCGGATCCGGTCGGCTCGACGCCGTGCTCAAGGCGCACGCCACCGGCGGGGACGCCCCGTACGGCGGGCTCGTGTTCGACGCCACCGGCATCGACAGCCCCGAACAGCTGCGGGCGCTGCATTCCTTCTTCAGCCCGGTCATCCGCAAGCTCGGGCCGTGCGGACGGGTCGTGGTGCTCGGCACCCCGCCCGAGGAGCTGACCAGCGTGCCGGCGGTCGTCGCCCAGCGGGCGCTGGAGGGATTCGTCCGCTCCGTCGCCAAGGAACTGCGATCCGGCGGCACCGCCCAGCTCGTGTACGTCTCCGAAGGCGCCGAGCCCAACGTCGAGTCGACGCTTCGCTTCCTGCTCAGCGCCAAGTCGGCCTACGTGTCCGGGCAGGTGATCCGGGTCGGCGCCGCCGAGGTCGTCGAGCCGGTGGACTGGGAGCACCCGCTCGCCGACCGGGTCGCCCTGGTGACCGGCGCGTCACGGGGCATCGGCGCCGCCATCGCCGAGGTGCTCGCCCGGGACGGCGCACACGTCGTGTGCCTCGACATCGCCGCGCAGGGCAGCGAGCTGTCCGAGGTGGCCAACCGGGTCGGCGGTTCCGCCCTCCAGATGGACATCACCGCGCCGGACGCGCCCGCCCGGCTCGTCGAGTACTTCCAGCTGCGGCACGAGGGCGTGGACATCGTCGTGCACAACGCCGGCATCACGCGGGACAAGACCCTGGCCAAGATGACCGACGCCCAGTGGGACGCCGTGCTCTCGGTCAACCTGGCCAGCCAGCTGCGGGTCAACGACGGGCTGCTGCGCGCCGACGCCTTGCGCCGCAACGGCCGTATCGTCGGGGTGTCGTCCATCGCCGGCATCGCCGGCAATGTCGGGCAGACCAACTACGCCACCAGCAAGGCCGGCGTCATCGGCATGGTCCGGTCGCTGGCGCCCGAGCTGGCCAGCCGGGGCAGCACCATCAACGCCGTCGCCCCCGGCTTCATCGAGACCAAGATGACCGCCGCCGTGCCGCTGGTCATCCGGCAGGCCGGGCGGCTGATGAACAGCATGTCCCAGGGCGGGCTGCCGGTCGACGTCGCGGAAACCATTGCCTGGTACGCCAATCCGGCCTCGTCCGGGGTCAACGGCAACGTCGTCCGGGTGTGCGGCCAGAGCCTGCTGGGGGCCTGATGTACCTGCGTGCCGCGTTGACCAGCTTCCGGCGCGGCGGCTCCTCGCTGCCCGCCGACTCCCCGTCCCGCTCGGATGTCTCCGTCGATGTCCCGCATTTGGCTTCGTACAACCGGGTTTGCGGCTTCAGGCTGCGGGACGAGCTGCCGGCCACCTATCCCCACGTGCTGGCTTTTCCCTTGCAGATGCGGCTCATGACCGCGCCCGGCTTCCCTTTTCCGTTACCGGGCTTGGTGCACATCGCCAACCGCATCACCGTTTCGCGCCCGATCCTCGCCTCCGAACGCTTCGACCTCCAGGTCCGGGCCGTCGACCTCCGGCCGCACGAGCGGGGCCAGCAGTTCGACGTTGTCAGCGAGCTGCTGATCGATTCCGCCGTGGTGTGGACCGACGTGAGCACTTATCTGCGCCGCTCCAATTCCACCGGCTCCTCTTCGGCGCCCTTCGACGTCCCCGCTCCGTCCGCCATCTGGTCCGTCCCCGGCGACATCGGCCGCCGCTACGCCTCCGTCTCCGGCGACCGCAATCCCATCCACCTCAACGCCTTGGCCGCCCGCCTGTTCGGCTTCCGGCGGGCCATCGCCCACGGCATGTGGACCAAGGCCCGGTGTCTGGCCGCCCTCTCCGAACGCCTGCCGTCCTCCTACACCGTCGACGTCCGCTTCAAGCTGCCCGTGCTGCTGCCGGCCAAGGTCGGCTTCAGCGCCTCCGCCGCGGACTCCGGCTGGGAGTTCGCCGTCCACGACGTGCGCACCGGCCGTCCGCACCTGGCCGGCGTCGTCGATCAGCGCACCAGCGCCGCGCCCCAGCCCCCGTCCACCGCCAGCACCCGACCGGCGACGTAAGCGGACTCGCGAAGAGCTGCACCGCCTGGGTCCTCTGGCTGTCGTGCCGACCGGGCACGCGCTAGCTACGACCCCGCAGCCCCCGCCCATTCCCAGGGGGGCGACCCCGAGCCCAGTCTACCAGCGGAAACGTCCCGTCGATCTTGAAGCGGGTTGGCCTGTGGACAACTCGGGAGTCGGAGCGAGGCTGTGGACAACTACTTCGGCGGTTGCCACATCTGGCCGTCGACCAGGTTGCCGAAGCCCATCCACACCAGGTTCATCAGGCGGGCGGCGACCGTGCCGGCGGATTCCTCGGGATGGTCGAGCCACCAGTCGGCCAGGGATTCGCCGGCGCCGACGAGGGCGGCGGCCATGGCGTCGGCGTGCAGGGAGGCGGCCTCGCTGTCGGCGGTGTTGGTCAGCAGGGCGGCGACGAGGCTGATGGCCCGGCGGCGCATGTCCATCAGCTCCTGGGCGAAGGGACCGCCCTGGGCGCTGGCCTGCCGGTGCAGGACCCGCCAGCTGTCGCGGTACTCGCCGACGAAGCCGAAGAATGCCCGCAGGCCGTGCCAGAGCTGCACGTCCGGCCGGTCGCCGGCCTCGCTGACGCCGGCGGCGATGGCCTCCATGAGCCTGGTGGCCTCGCGGCGGATGCACGCGGCGAACAGGTCCTCCTTGGAGCCCAGGTAGGCGTAGACCATGGGCTTGGAGATGTCGGCGACCTCGGAGATCTCGTCCATCGACGCGGCGTGGTAGCCGCGCTGGGAGAAGACCTCGACGGCGGCGTCGAGGATCTGCCGCTCACGCACCTCGCGTGGCAGCCGCTTGGCCCGGACCCGACCGGCCGCGTCATTAGTCCGCATTCGATGCAGGCTAGCTTGCCGGCGTACCTACTAACCAGTAGGCTTACCCGTCAGTAGGTACGCGGAGGTGGGGTTATGGCCGACATCGAGCAGTTGGCATCGATCGACCCGAAGAAACTCGGCAAGGACGAGTTCGTGGCACTGCTGTCCTCCTTCACCGAGGCGGCCGACGGCGGCGCGGAGTTCGACCTCAGCGCGATGCCGCCGCAGGACTTCGCGCGGATCATCTCGCGGGCGTCGAAGGACCAGATCGAGGCCGTGATGGCCGTGCCCGCGCTGCGCGGGCCGATCCTGGACGAGGTGTTCCGGCGGATGGAGGTGCACTTCCGCACCGAGCGGGCCGGCTCCACCCGGGCCGTCGTGCACTTCCGCCTGACGGGCGGCGACGACTTCGACCGGTACCAGGTGCGCATCGACGACGGCGCGTGCGCGATCACCAAGGGCGGCGAGGACGAGCCGCGGGCCACCGTGACGCTGGCCCCGCTGGAGTTCCTCAAGCTGGCCACCGGCAACGCGTCCGCCCCCGTGCTGTTCATGACCGGGAAGCTGAAGGTCAAGGGCGACCTGGGCTTCGCGGCCGGCTTCATGAGCCTGTTCGACATCCCCAAGGCGTGAGAGGACAAACTCCCCATGGCCGGCTTCTCCCTCGAACTCAACGAGGACCAGCGCGACCTGCGTGACTGGGTCCACGGCTTCGCCAAGGACGTGATCCGGCCGGCGGCGCCGGAGTGGGACGAGCGCGAGGAGACACCGTGGCCGATCATCCAGGAGGCCGCCAAGATCGGCCTCTACGGATTCGAGTCGCTGGCGACCTGGTTCGCCGACCCGATCGGCCTGTCCCTGCCGCTGGCCACCGAGGAGCTGTTCTGGGGTGACGCCGGCATCGCGCTGGCGATCATGGGCACCGGGCTCGCGGTGGCCGGCATCTTCTCCGCCGGCGAGCCGGAGCAGCTGGCCGAGTGGGTGCCGGAGTGCTTCGGCGACGAGAACGACCCCAAGGTGGCGGCCTTCTGCGCCTCGGAGCCGCAGGCCGGCTCCGACGTCTCCGGCTACAAGACCCGGGCCCGCTACGACGAAGCGACCGACGAGTGGGTGATCAACGGCCAGAAGGCATGGGCCACCAACGGCGGCATCGCCAACGTGCACGTCGTCACCGCCGTCGTCGACCCCGCACTCGGGGCCCGCGGCCAGGCCGGCTTCATCGTGCCGCCCGGCACCCCCGGCGTCGCCAGCACCCGCAAGATCAAGAAGCACGGCCTGCGCGCATCGCACACCGCCGACGTGTTCTTCGACGACGTGCGGGTGCCCGGCCGCTGCGTGCTCGGCGGCAAGGAGCGTCTGGAAGCCCGCCTCGCCCGGGCCCGCGAGGGCAAGCGGGCCGGTGGTCAGGCCGCCATGGCCACCTTCGAGACCACCCGCCCCACCGTCGGAGCCATGGCCGTCGGCGTCGCCCGCGCCGCCTACGACTACGCCCTCGAGTACGCCAAGGACCGTGAGGCCTTCGGCCGCAAGATCATCGAGAACCAGTCCATCGCCTTCGACCTGGCCAACATGCGCATGGAGATCGACGCCGCCCGCCTGCTGGTCTGGCGGGCCGCCTGGATGGGCCGCAACAACGTGCCCTTCGAGGCCGGCGAGGGCTCCATGTCCAAGCTCAAGGCCAGCGAGGTCGCCGTCTGGTCCACCGAGCGCGCCATCCAGATCCTCGGCGGCGCCGGCTACACCCGTGAGCACCCGGTCGAGCGCATGCACCGCGACGCCAAGATCTTCACCATCTTCGAGGGCACCTCGGAGATCCAGCGCCTGGTCATCTCCCGCAACATCTCCGGGATCCACATCCCCTGACCCGGCCGTCGACCGCGACGAGGCACCCGAGACTGAGGCCGGGTGCCTCGTCGCTGTTTCGATCCCGGCCGCCCCGCTTAGCCAAAAGTGCAGACGGTCGGCGTGAAGGTGCAAACGAGCCAACCTCGACCTTGCGACCGCCACACGCATCAAGCCTACGATCGCAGTTGCGTCACCAAAAAAATGGACCCGACCAGCACCACACAGAGGAAAATCGTGGCCTTCGATCACATCTGCATCATGGTGAGCGACCTGGACCGATCGTTGCCCTTCTACCAGGACCTTCTGGGATTCAAGAATGTCATGTACGACGTGACTCAGCCCGGAGACTGGTTCGATGCGTCGACGCTCGACGACATTCTCGGCACGAAGAACGCGGCGAACCGGATCGTGGTCGTCACCGACGACGACGGCGCGACGCTGGAGCTGCAACAGGCGGCCAACCCGCTCACCACCAAGACTCCGGACGAGTACCTGCGCTACGGCGCGACCGGCATCACGGAACTGGCGCTCAGGGTCTCCGACATCGACGACCTCTTTCAGCGCGTCAAGGCCGCCGGTTACGAGACTCAGACCGACTACATCTGGTCCCCGATGCCCGGCGCCCGCTCCTTCCTGTTCTACGACCCCGACGGCGCGCTGATCCAGGCCGTCGAGGCCAACCTGGGCAACTGAGGCGATGCCGGCGCACGCAGGTCAGCGGACAGCAGTCAGAAACGGTCCCCTCGCCTGCCGATGAGTCGCGGCGTCAGTGTGGACGGTCACCGCCCAGCATTCGCGCGCACCACAATGACCGGGTGAACTACCAGGAGCTGATCGACGACGCCGTGGACGCGGCTCGGACCCATCTCGGGCGTGGCAAGGTCGCCGACTACATTCCGGCGTTGGCCTGCGCGGACCCGAATGCGATGGGGATGGCGGTGGCGACGGTCGAGGGCGAGGTGTTCCAGGCCGGCGACGCCGGGACGAAGTTCTCGATCCAGAGCATCTCGAAGCTGTTCACGCTGGCGCTGGTGCTGGCCGAGGGCGGGGACGCGTTGTGGCGGCGGGTGGGGCGGGAGCCGTCCGGAAATCCGTTCAACTCGTTGGTGCAGCTGGAAACCGAACACGGCATCCCCCGCAACCCGTTCATCAACGCCGGCGCGATCGTGGTGACCGACCGGCTGCTCAGCCTCACCGGCGACGCGGCGGCGTCGGTGCGCGAGTTTCTGCGGGCCGAGTCGGGAAACCCGAGTCTGGGAACGAATGAAGGCATCGCGGCGTCGGAGGCGCAGCACGGGCACCGCAATGCGGCGCTGGCTCATTTCATTGCCAGCCACGGCAATCTGGACAACGACGTGGACACCGTGCTGACGCAGTACTACGCGCACTGCGCCATCGAAGCCGACTGCCGGGATCTCGCCCTGGCCGGCCGGTTCCTGGCCCGGCACGGGGTTCGGGCCGACGGCCAGCGGCTGTTGGCCCGCAGCGAGGCCAAGCAGATCAACGCCGTGCTGCTGACCTGCGGCACCTACGACGCGGCCGGCGAGTTCGCGTACCGGGTCGGGCTGCCGGGCAAGAGCGGCGTCGGCGGCGGGGTGCTGGCGATCATGCCGGGCCGGGGCGCGGTGTGCGCCTGGAGTCCCGGCCTGGACCCGGCCGGCAACTCGGTGGCGGCCGTCGCGGCGCTGGACGCGTTCACCACGGCCAGCGGCCTGTCGGTGTTCTAGGTGGCCTGCGGCTTCTCGGGCGGCTGATAGGTGTCGGTGGGCGGCAGGTTGACCGGCACCTCGAAGCCCATCGGCGGCGTGTCCACGTCCACCTGGTAGACGACCACCTCCTCCTCGACCGCGGTCGCCGGCACGGGCCCGGGGGCTTCCGGCTCCAGGCCCAGCATCAGCACGAAGCTCAGCGCGCCGAGCAATGCCGCGGCGACGAACAGCCACAAGCCAGCGCCGGGGGTGAAGGAGAACACGGAGGAGTCGCCGCTGCTGGCGATCGTGTCCAGGAGGTTGGTGGCGGAGAGCCAGGCGTAGCCGGCGATCAGGCCGGTGGCGGCGACCGCGAACAGCCGCACCTGCGCCACCTGCCGGGGCGCCACGGCGCGTCGGCGCAGCAGCAGGTCGGCGCCGTACAGCGCGAGCGCCCCGGCCACGAGCGCCGGCACGCCGAAGTAGTTGGTGTGGCTGGTGGGTCCGAAGACCGACCCGTACGTCGGGTAGTCGCTGACCCACGACGTGACCACGAACGTGCGGGTGAGCGGCGTCAGCCCCAACGGGAACGCCATCGTGATGGTGTAGATGGCCGCGAAGGTGCCGCCGATGGCCAGCAGACCGGTCAGCAGCAACACCACACCCGCGACCGTCCGGCGGGAGGGCAGCCGGACCACCGGCACGGACGGCGTCGGTTCGCTCATGTCACGATTCTGCACGAACTCGACGCGCTCAGTAGCGCTTGATCCGCTCCACTTCCCGGCCCGGCCGCCACACCTGGATCAGCAGGTGCTTGCCGTCGTCGCCGAGACCGGTGAACACGGCCTGCCGTAAATCGAGCCGGAACTTGTGGTGCTGGCTCACCGTGGCGTCCTCGACCGCGACCCCGTCGAGCTTGGCGTCGCCGTCGGGACCGGGACAGGAGTGCAGCGCGAACCGCCCGTCCCGCAGCAGATCCCGGGCCTTCACCGCGCCGAGCATGGAGCCGATGGTCAACTCCGCCCCGTCGAACGCCACCTCGGTTCCGCTGACCCTGGGCGACCCGTCCCGGCGGACCGTGGCGAGCACGTGGCTCACCTGGGCCGTCAGCACCCGCCGGACCTCGGCGGCGAGGTCCGGCGCCTCCCCTTCGAACTGCTGCCACGTCGCCATGCCGGCCACTCTGGCAGCCACCCCTGACAAAACCGGCCGTCCGCAGCGCGAGAGCACGAATCGCATCCAGCCACACCCCCATGGGAACCCGGTCTGACCAGCGCACATCAGGCTCTGCCGGAACCCCACCCAACTCCAAATCCCCACCCAACCCTGGGGGCCGGCCCCGCTGCCAGCCTACTCAGTGGTGGGGGCGGCGGGGCGGGCGAAGATCCAGATGTGGACAACTCGGGGGCTGTGGACAAACGAGAATCGGCTGGTCGGGAGGTGGGTGACGGCGGTCAGGGCCGGGAGATGGGCAACGAGACGGGTTATCGGGAAAGCGGCCAGGAGACGAGCGAGGAGCTGGCCGCGAGGGCGTAGCCATCACCCTGGCCGGCCGGGACGAGGAGCCCCGCTGGAAGAGCATCTCCGACGCGCTCAGTAGCGCTTGATCCGCGCCACTTCCGAGCATCTGTTCACCGATCTGGACGTGCCGACCGACGAGAGCCGGAAAGAGGGCGGCGGGCCGGGATCCCGGAGGAAGCCGGCCCGCCGGGGTCGGTCGCGGGCGTCCGGGAGCTGGACGCCGGAGTCAGTCGCCGGCTCGGGTGGCGGCGGTGAGCCAGTCGCGGGCGGGCTTGGGGTTGGGGTATTCGGGCCAGCTGTTGATGATGCCGAGCAGGGTCCAGTACCGCTCGGCGCGGTCGTCGGCGAAGATCTCGTAGAGGCGGCCGAGCCAGGCGGCGAACTCGGCGTCGTCGTCGCGGCCGATGGCGGTGGCGAGGGCGGCGCGCATGTCGGCGACGATGCGGCGGCCGGTGGCGGAGTCCGGGGTCTCGCCGGCGGCCATGGCCTCGGTGACCTTGGTCAGGGCCTGCTCGTAGGCGGTCTGCCAGGCCTGCGACACGACGTTGGAGTCGTCGCCCTGCTCGGTCATCCGGAAGTTCTCGACGGCCATCGCACGGGTCTTGGCCCGAAAGCCCGGATCGCGGACCAGCTCGACGAACTCGATCCAGGCCTCGACCTGCTCGGGGGTGGGGTCGTCGGGCAGGTCGGCGCGGACCTTGCGCATCCAGGCGGCGGTGTCGGACTCGGGCAGGCCGGCGTCGACCTCGGCCCAGAAGTCGTCGAGGATCGCCTGCCGCTCCTCCTCGGTCATGCGGGCCAGTTCGTGCACCATCTCCAGCTCCTTGGGGCTCGACCCCCGCTTGGCCACGGCGCGCAGCACCGATCGTCGCAGCCGCAGCGTCCGGATCTGGACGTCGAGCGCGGCGGCGTGTTCCGCGGCCAGCTCCGGGATGCCCACCTCGAGGGAGAGCACCCGGTGCACGGTCGGCAGGTCGACGCCGAGCTCACGCAGCGTGCGAACGAACCGGAGCCGGGTCAGCGCCTGGATGTCGTACATCCGGTAGCCGGCGTGGGTGCGTTCGGTCGGGGGCAGCAGACCGGAGTCGGAGTAGAAGCGGATGGTCCGCACGGACAGGCCGGTCAGCCTGGCCAGTTCTCCGATCCCGTACAGGTCGTCGTCCCCGTTCACGCCCACAACGGTGAAGTCTCCACCTACTGGAGGGTCAACGCATTTACGGCTAGGCTCGCCGCCGTGACTGCCGGGTCGGCCTTGAGCCATCAGCGGATCGGGTTCCCGGCCGCGGCGTGACCGCCTCGCGGGCCCGCGGCCCGCCTCCACGCGCATTCGTCCACTCAGGACTCGCGCGACGGAGAGGAGGTGAGAAACGCATGTCCTGGAACGAATTCCTGGCCGGCCATCGGGTCGGCGACGTCGTCGACGGCACGGTGAGCAAGGTGTTGCCGTTCGGCGCGTTCGTGCGGGTGGCCGGCTTTGACGGCCTGCTGCCGCAGGTCAAGACCGTGAGCGACGGGCAGCCGGTGCGGGTGCGCATCCTGGCGATCGACGACGCGGGCGAGCGGTTCAGCCTGGAGATGGCCTGAACGGGGCCGGCAGGGGCGGAGTACGGCCGCCCCTGCCGGTGTCCTCAGTAGGTGATCGCGACCGCCGGGTCGGCCAGCAGCGCGCCGACGTCGGCCAGGAACTGCGAGCCCTGCTGGCCGTCGACCACCCGGTGGTCGAAGCTCAGCGCCAGCTGGCACACCTTGCGCGCCACCACCTGGCCGTCGACCACCCACGGCATGTCGCGGATGGCGCCGAAGGCCAGGATCGCCGACTCGCCGGGGTTGATGATCGGCGTGCCGGTGTCCACGCCGAACACGCCGACGTTGGTGATGGTGATGGTGCCGCCCAGCATGTCGGCGGGCGTGGTCTTGCCCTCCCGAGCGGTGTCGGTGAGCTGCTGCAACGCCTCGGCCAGCCCCCGCAGCGAGAGCTGGTCGGCGTCGCGGACCTTGGGCACGACCAGGCCCCGCGGCGTGGCGGCCGCGATGCCGAGGTGCACGTAGTCCTTGTAGACGATCTCGTTGGCGGCGGCGTCCCAGGTCGCGTTGACGTCCGGGGTGCGCCGCACCGCGAGGCAGACCGCCTTGGCCGCGAACACCAGCGGGGTGAGCTTGACGCCCCGGAACTCCGGGCTGTCCTTGAGCTTGGCCCGCAGCTCCATCATCGGCGTGACGTCGATGGTCAGGAACTCGGTGACGTGCGGGGCGGTGAAGGCGCTGTCGACCATGGCCTGGGCGGTCGCCTTGCGCACGCCCTTGATCGGCACCCGGCGCTCGCCCCGGGAGGCGACCGCCGGAGCAGCGGCGGCGACCGGGGTCGCGGCCTGCTCAACGTCCTCACGGGTGATCACGCCACCGGGACCGCTCCCGGCCAGCGCGGCCAGGTCGATGCCCAGGTCCTTGGCCAGCTTGCGGACCGGCGGCTTGGCCAGCGGCACGTAGCCGCCGGCGACCGGCTGCGGCTCGGGCGCGATCACCGGCGCCGTCACGACCGGCGGCGTCGGGACGATGGCGGCCGGGGCGACCGCGGCCGAAACGGCGGCCGAGGCCGGCACCGCCGCCGGGGCGCCGACCCGGGCGCGGCGCTTGGCGGTGACCGCCTTGACGCCGTAGCCGACCAGGTTGGGCACCCGCTCCGGCTCGACCGAGCCGTTGGCCGGCGCGGCCTCCCCGTTCGGATCGGTGTCGATCACGATGATCGGGGTGCCGACGTCGACCGTCTTGCCCGGCTCGGCCAGCAGCTCGGTCACCACGCCCGCGAACGGGCAGGGCAGCTCCACCGCGGCCTTGGCGGTCTCGATCTCCACGATGATCTGGTTGACGGTGACCGTGTCGCCCGGCTTGACGTGCCAGGTGAGGATCTCCGCCTCGACCAGCCCCTCGCCCACGTCGGGCAGGGGAAAGTGCTTAAACTGCGGCATGACTGCGCGATCCCCTTACCAGGCCAGTGAACGGTCGACGGCGGCCAGCACCCGGTCCAGGTCGGGCAGGAAGTTCTCCTCCAACTTGGCCGGCGGGTACGGGGTGTCGAATCCGGTCACCCGCAGCACGGGCGCCTCCAGGGAGTAGAAGCACTCCTGCTGGACCTTGGCGGCGATCTCGCCGGCGATCGAGGACTCGCTGGGCGCCTCGCTGACCACGATCAGCCGGCCGGTGCGCCGCACCGACTCGTAGACCGGGCCCAGGTCGAGCGGGGACAGCGAGCGCAGGTCGATGACCTCGAGGTCGAGGCCGTCCTCCGCGCCGGCGATGGCGGCGTCCATGCTGGTCCGCACCATCGGGCCGTAGGTGGCGATGGTCGCCGTCGAGCCCGGGCGCAGCACCCGCGAGCTGAACAGCGGCTGCGGGGTCACGGTCGTGTCCAGCTCCGCCTTCTCGTGGTAGCGGCGCTTGGGCTCGAAGAACAGCACCGGGTCGTCGCACTCGATGGCCTGGCGCAGCATCCAGTACGCGTCGACCGGGTTGGAGCAGGCGACCACCTTCAGGCCGGCGGTGTGCGCGAAGTACGACTCCGGCGACTCCGAGTGGTGCTCGACCGCGCCGATGCCGCCGCCGAAGGGCACCCGCACCACGATCGGCAGCTTGATCTTGCCCTGGGTCCGGTAGTGCAGCTTGGCCAGCTGGCTGACGATCTGGTCGAAGCCGGGGAAGATGAAGCCGTCGAACTGGATCTCGCACACCGGCCGGTAGCCGCGGATGGCCAGGCCGATGGCGGTGCCGATGATGCCGGACTCGGCCAGCGGCGTGTCCAGCACGCGCTGCTCGCCGAAGTCCTTCTGCAGGCCGTCGGTGACACGGAAGACGCCGCCGAGCTTGCCGACGTCCTCACCCATGACGATGACCTTGGGGTCGCGCTCCATCGAGACGCGCAGGGCCTGGTTGAGGCCCTTGATCATGGTGATCGTCTGCGGCGCGGCCGACGGGATGTCGGTCGAGCGGTCCATCGTCGGCGCGGCCATCAGTGCTCACCTCCGGCGAACCCGGCGAGGTAGGTCTCGTACTCGTCCCGTTGGGCCTGCAGCACGGGGCTGGGCTCGGCGTAGACGTTGTCGAACATCCGACCGGGCGGCGGCTCCGGCAGGGTGACGCAGTGCTCACGCAGCACGGCGGCCAGCTCGTCGGCCTCGGCCTCGACGCCGTCGAAGAAGTCGTGGTCGGCGAAGCCGTTGCGGCTCAGGTGGGCCTTGACCCGCTCGATCGGGTCCTTCAGCTTCCATTCCTCCACCTCGGTGGACAGCCGGTAGCGGGTGGCGTCGTCGGAGGTGGTGTGCGAGTCCATGCGGTACGTGAACGCCTCGATCAGCACCGGGCCGTTGCCGTGCCGGCACTCGTCCAGCGCCCAGCGGGAGACCGCGAGCGTGGCCAGCACGTCGTTGCCGTCGACCCGGATGCCGGGGAAGCCGTAGCCGCGGGCCCGCTGGTACAGCGGGAGCCGGCTCTGCCGCTCGGTCGGCTCGGAGATGGCCCACTGGTTGTTCTGGCAGAAGAACACCAGCGGCGCGTCGTAGACCGAGGCCCACACGAAGGCCTCGTGCACGTCGCCCTGGCTGGTCGCGCCGTCACCGAAGAAGACCATGGTGGCCTCGCCGTTGTCGTCGCCGACATGGGAGTCGAAGCGCTGGCCCATGGCGTAGCCGGCGGCGTTGAGGCACTGGTTGCCGATCACGATCGTGTAGGGGTGGAACCGCTTGGCCACCGGATCCCACGCGCCGTGGTCGACGCCGCGGAACATGCCCACGATGTCGTTCGGGTGAATGCCCCGGCACCAGGCCACGCCGTGCTCGCGGTAGCTGGGGAAGGCCATGTCGGTCGGCCGCAGGGCCCGGCCGGCGCCGATCTGCGCGGCCTCCTGGCCCAGCAGCGGCACCCACAGGCCCAGCTGGCCCTGCCGCTGCAGCGCGTTCGCCTCCCGGTCGGCCCGGCGGACCAGGACCATGTCCCGGTACAGGCCGCGCAGCTCCTCGGGGGTGATGTCGATGTGGAAGTCCGGGTGGTCGACGCGCTCACCCTCGGGGGTCAGCAGCTGGACCAGCTCCGGGCCGCCTTCGCTGGTGGCCCGCAAACCCGCGATCACCTGCTCCGCCGTTGGCCTGGCCGCGGTGGCGGCTGGGGCTCCCGACGGCTGCGGTCGCGTCCATCGTTCTGGGGACGACATTGCGCCTTCTCCTCGTCTACGACGCCGGCCGGCCGCTTGTGGCGGACCGGACGCGACTTGGTCGCCGGCCACCGCTGACCCGGTGGGGTGAAACGGTGGTCCGTCGACACTGACGGAACTCTCTTCCATCCTGACACGCGCTCACTCGAACTGGTGAGCGTCACCACACCACAGTCAACCAAGCGTGACCACCTACACCACCGTGAACTGGGAAAACACCTGACCGGCCCAGGCTAACCGGCCGCGGCGGCGCAGTACCCGGCGACACCGGCCCAGTACTCGTCGCCCACCGTGCCCACGGTGTTAGCCCGGCTCGCTATAGTGATCTTGGGGGATTCGTCGGGACCTGGGGGAGGCAGCCGGCGAGTGCGAGGGGTGTCAACCCGCGCAGCCATACCTGCCGAAGGGCCGCTAATGCCGATCATCACCAAGCTCACACGCCAGATCGACGGCAGTGAGTACCCGTTCTCCAAGCGTGACTTCCCGACCCAGCTGATCTCGGCGATCAGCGAGTGCGGATGCAAGCAGGGGGAGCACAGCTACACCACGATCGCCGTCACCCAGACGGACTCCGCCACGCTGGAGCGCCGCAAGTGCGTGTGCACCGGCTGCCACGAGTGCGAGACCTACGAGGTGCGGGTCATGCCGCACGCGCCCAGCACCGGCCGCCGCCACTCCGAACCGATCGGCCGCTCCGCCTCCTAGTATCGGCCGGGTGGAGTCAACAGCACTGTTCAGCACCGTCAGCCGGCTGTGGGACGACGCCGTCCTGCCCAGCCTCTCCGAGTTCATCGCGATCCCGGCCGTGTCGCCCGCGTTCGACCCGGACTGGGCCGCCAACGGGCACCTGGCCGCGGCCGTCGCGCATGTGCGGTCCTGGATCGCCGACCGCGATCTCCCGGGCGTCGAACTCGACGTCGTCCAGCTGCCCGAGCGCACCCCGCTGCTGCTGGTCGACATTCCCGCCCTGCCAGGCCACGAGGACGCCGGCACCGCCCTGCTCTACGGGCACCTCGACAAGCAGCCGCCGGTCGGCGGCTGGGCCGACGGCCTGGACGCGTGGACCCCCGTGGTCCGGGACGGCCGGCTGTTCGGGCGGGGCGCAGCCGACGACGGCTACGCCGGTTACGCCGCCATCGCCGCGGTCGAGGCGCTGCGGGCCAACGGCGGCGCGCACGGCCGTTGCGTGATCATGCTGGAGGCCTGCGAGGAGTCCGGCAGCCCCGACCTCGAGGCGTACGTGCGGCACCTGACCGACCGGCTCGGCCGGGTGACCCTGGTGGTCTGCCTCGACTCCGGCGCCGCCGACTACGAGCGGATGTGGCTGACCACCTCGCTGCGGGGCATGGTCCAGGTGACCGCCACCGTGCAGGTGCTGGAGTCCGGCCAGCACTCCGGCATGGTCAGCGGCATCGTGCCCAGCTCGTTCCGGATCTTCCGGCAGCTGCTTGACCGCATCGAGGACTCGGCCACCGGCCGCATCGCCCTCTCCGAGATGCACGTGGAGGTGCCCGCCGGCCGGCAGGCCGAGATCAGGGAGAGCGTCTCCACCGCGCCCGGCTTCGCCAGCGCCGGCATCCCGTTCGCCGACGGCGTCGCCCCGGTCAGCGGCGACGAGGTCGAGCAGGTGCTGAACAACACCTGGGGCCCGACCCTGTCCATCATCGGGGCCGACGGGCTGCCCAAGCCGGCCGACGCCGGCAACGTGCTGCGGCCCTCCACCACCCTCGTGCTCAGCTTCCGGCTGCCGCCGACCGCCGACTCCGCCGCAGCGCTGGAGGCCGTCGTCAAGGCCCTGACCACCGACGTGCCCTACGGGGCCCACGTCGAGCTGGCCCGCCTCGAGCACGCCGACGGCTGGAACGCCCCCGAGCTCGCGCCGTGGCTGCGCGGGGCCCTGGACGGCGCCAGCCAGGAGGTCTTCGGCGGCCCGTGGCGGACCCTGGGCGTCGGCGGCTCCATCCCGTTCATGGGCCTGCTCAACGGCATCTACCCCGAGGCCCAGTTCGTCGCCACCGGCGCGCTCGGCCCCGGCAGCAACGCCCACGTGCCCGACGAGTCGCTGCACATCGAGTACGCCAAGAAGATCACCGTGGCCATCGCGAAGGTGCTCGACGCCCACGCCCGGCACTGACTTGACGCCGCGCCGGCACCCGTGCTCCCCCAGGTCCAGAGGGGATTTTCGGGCGCCGGCGCGACCGGCCGGGCACAATGACCGGCCACATCGGACGGGCTGCCGGCGACCGTGCCGCAGACTGGTGGGGTGAGCGAGCAGATCGAGTGGGCGCGGCTGGCCGAGTCGGACGGGGCCGACGGGCCGTGGCGGCACTGGGGGCCGTACCTGTCGGGGCGGCAGTGGGGGACGGTTCGCGAGGACTACTCGGCCAGCGGGGACGCCTGGTCGTTCTTTCCGTTCGATCACGCGCGGGCACGGGCCTACCGGTGGGGCGAGGACGGGATCGCCGGCATCTGCGACCGGAACGGGTTCCTCAATCTGGGGCTGGCGCTGTGGAACGGCCGGGACCCGATCCTCAAGGAGCGCTACTTCGGCCTGGCCAATGAGGAGGGCAACCACGGCGAGGACGTCAAGGAGCACTGGTGGATCCTCGACGGCACGCCGACGCACTCCTGGATGAGCGTGCTCTACCGGTACCCGCAGGCGGAGTACCCGTACCAGCGGCTGCGGGAGATGGCCCGGGCGGCGGGACGGGAGGGGCGGGAGCCGGAGCTGGCGGACACGGGGGTGTTGGCGGACAACCGGTTCTTCGATGTCGTGACCACATACGCCAAGGCGGGGCCGTACGACATCTGCGTGGAGATCGCGGCGACGAACCAGGGGCCGGACGCGGCGCCGCTGCATCTGTTGCCGCAGCTGTGGTTTCGCAACACTTGGGCGTGGGGGCGGGACGCCCGGCGGCCGGCGTTGGAAGCGACGAGGGTGCGCGGCCGGTGCGCGGTGGTGGCGGAGCACTCCTCCCTCGGCCGCTACACGCTGCACTTCGACGGCGCGCCGACGTTGCTGGTGACGGACAACGAAACCAACGAGGTGGCGCTGTTCGGCAGTGACAGCAACGAAACCCGCTACACCAAGTGCGGCATCGACGAGCACGTGGTCGGCGGCGCGACGGGCACATGCCAGGTGATCCACGAGGGTGTCGCGTCCCGGCCGGGCACCAAGGCGGCGGCCTGGCACCGGTTCGACGAGGTGGCCTCGGGCGAGACGGTGACGGTCCGGCTGCGGCTGGTCGCCGGCAACGGCCACGACGACCCGTTCGGCCCGAGCTTCGCGGCGGCGATGAGCGATCGCCGTGCGGAGGCCGACGAGTTCCACGAGAGCCTGGCCTCCGATCTGGACGAGCCACGGCGGCAGGTGCTGCGCCGGTCGCTGGCCGGTCTGATGTGGACGAAGCAGCACTACCGGTTCAAGGTGCGGGACTGGCTGGAGGGCGACCCGGCCCAGCCGCCGGCCCCGGACCTGCGCCGCGGCATCGGCGCGCGCAACGTGCACTGGCGGCACTTCGACGTGGCCGACGTGATCTCCATGCCGGACGAGTGGGAGTACCCCTGGTTCGCGGCCTGGGACCTGGCCTTCCAGGCGGTGCCGTTCGCGCTGGTGGACCCGGCCTTCGCCAAGGAGCAGCTGCTCCTGCTGTGTCGCGAGTGGATGATGCATCCCAACGGCCAGCTGCCGGCCTACGAGTGGGACTTCGGCGATGCCAACCCGCCGGTGCACGCGTGGGCGGCGTTGCAGGTGTACCGGGCGGAAGCGGTGCCGGACCGGCGCTTCCTGTCCCGGATCTTCCACAAGCTGCTGCTGAACTTCTCGTGGTGGGTCAACCGCAAGGACGCCGACGGCAGCGACCTGTTCGAGGGCGGCTTCCTCGGCATGGACAACATCGGCCCGGTCAACCGGTCCGCGCCGATGCTGGGCGACTGGCGGCTGGAGCAGTCCGACGCCACCTCGTGGATGGCCGCGTTCAGCCTGCACCTGTTGCAGATGGCGCTGGAGCTGGCCCGCGAGGACGAGTCCTATGAGGACGTGGCCACCAAGTTCGTTGAGCACTTCCTCTACATCGCCCGGGCCTTCAACAACTTCGGCTCCGGCACCCGCGGCCTGTGGCACGAGGAGGACGGCTTCTGCTACGACCTGGTGTCGCGGCAGCGGCCGGACGGCGGCGTCGACTCCGAGCACGTCCGGGTGCGGTCCATGGTGGGGCTGATGCCGGTGCTGGCCCAGGCCGTGCTGGAGCCGTGGGTGTTCACCGAGCTGCCCGGCTTCACCAGCCGGCTGGAGTACCTGCTGCGCAAGCAGCCGGAGTTCACCCAGTTCATCACCTGGCAGCAGGTGGGCGACGAGCGCCGGGCCAGCCTCGCCCTGCTGGACGCCGGCAAGCTGCGCCGGGTGCTGGGCTACATGCTCGACGAGGCCGAATTCCTGTCCCCGCACGGCATCCGTTCCCTGTCGGCCGCCCACCGGGACGGCGTGGACGTGCGGTTCGCCGGCCAGGCCCATCTCATCGGCTACGAGCCGGGCGAGTCGCGGACCCCGATGTTCGGCGGCAACTCCAACTGGCGGGGGCCGATCTGGTTCCCCACCAACGCCCTGCTGGTGGAGGCGCTGCGCCAGGTCGACGACTTCCACGACGGGCAGTTCCACGTCGACCTGCCCACCGGCTCCGGCAACGCCGTGACCGCCGGCCAGGCCGCCGACGAACTGGCCCGCCGCCTGGTGAGCATCTTCCTGCCCACCGCCGACGGCAGCCGCCCGTGCGACGGCAAGCGCGTGGAGGCCACCGACTCGCCCCTGTGGCGTCCGCACATCGCCTTCAGCGAGTACTTCGACGGCGACACCGGGGAGGGCCTCGGCGCCACCCACCAGACCGGCTGGACAGCGTTGGTGGCCCGACTCCTGACTAGTCCGGTTCACAATCCAACGCGACAAGGCTGAGTTCGCGAGCGGTCAGGTGCCGGACCCAAGGGCCCGGCTCCACCGCGACAGCCTCGATCGCCTCGCGATGATGCGCTCGGCTGGATTGCGCCGAATCCGAGCGTCTGCGCCGAGCAGCACGTAGCCGTCCCGGGCAGCCTCCGCGATCCAGCGCACGTCGGCGACGAGCTGGCTGGCAGGCCGGATCTTTCGTCTCGGCTGGCGACCTGGCCGAACTATGACGCTGGGTAACTTTCCTGGCACATCTCTTACGCGTAGGTGACAAACCGTGACCGTAAAGGTCTATCAACTCGCTCGATCGGGTGACAGGATGCGGCAAAACCGACAGTGAGCGGAGGCACGCCGTGTCCAGATTCGGAGCGAGAGCCGCGCTGGCTCTGCCCATCGTCCTGTTGCTCGCGGCCGGCTGCGGCGCGACCGGCAACGGCAGTGGCGACACGGGCAGCGCCGGCGGCACGTCGTCGACGGCGGTGAGCGGTCCGGGCAAGAACGCGACGCTGGCCGCGATGGTGCCGGCCGACGTGGCCAAGGACGGCAAGCTGACGATCGGCACCGACACCACTTACGCGCCGAACGAGTTCGTGGACGACAGCAACAAGACGGTCGGCATGGACATCGACCTGGGCGACGCGATCGCCCAGGAGCTGGGCCTGACCGCGGACTTCCAGGCGGCCAGCTTCGACGGCATCCTGGCCGGGCTGTCGGCCGGCAAGTTCGAGCTGGCGATGTCCTCGTTCAGCGTGAACGCCGACCGGCTGCAGACCGTGGACATGGTCAGCTACTTCACCGCCGGCACCTCGATGGCGGTGCTCAAGGGCAACCCGGCCGGCCTGACCCTGGACTCCCTGTGCGGCCACACGGTGGCGGTGCAGAAGGGCACCACCCAGTCCGACGACCTGGCCACCCGCTCGGCCACCTGCACCCAGGGCGGCAAGGGCC
This sequence comes from Kutzneria sp. NPDC052558, assembly GCF_044547355.1. Taxonomy (NCBI): domain Bacteria; kingdom Bacillati; phylum Actinomycetota; class Actinomycetes; order Pseudonocardiales; family Pseudonocardiaceae; genus Kutzneria; species Kutzneria sp. NPDC052558. Next base: position 45,868 of record NZ_JBIUAG010000043.1, on the reverse strand, counting down.
CGATCACCATCTCGGAGTTCCAGGCCCAGACCGACGTCGCGCTGGCGCTGACCTCCAAGCGCGCCGACGCCATGCTGGCCGACTCCCCGGTGGTGGACTACGCGGTCAAGCAGACCAACGGCCAGCTGGAGAAGGTCGGCTCCTCCTACGCCAACGCCCCGTACGGCATCGGCGTGGCCAAGAACAAGGGCGACTTCGCCAAGGCGGTGCAGGGCGCGGTGCAGGCCCTGATCGACGACGGCACGTACAAGAAGATCCTGGACAAGTGGGGGGTCGGGGCGGGCGCGGTCGCCAAGTCCGAGCTGAACCCGGCGACCTCCAGCTGAGGTAGGCCATGTCGAACCCGATCCAGGCGGTGCCGGTCCGCCACCCGGGGCGCTGGCTCGCGGCCGCGGTCATCCTGGTCCTGGCCGCGATGCTGGCGCACACCCTGGTCACCAACGAGAACTTCCACTGGGACATCGTCGGCAAGTACCTGACCACCGACAGCATCCTCAACGGCCTGAAGAACACGCTGATCCTGACCGCGCTGTCGATGCTGATCGGCATCGTGGGCGGGATCGTGCTGGCCGTGATGCGGCTGTCGGCCAACCCGCTGATGTCCTGGGCCGCGGCCGGCTACATCTGGCTGTTCCGCGGCACGCCGGTGATCACCCAGCTGCTGTTCTGGTTCTACCTGGGCGCCCTGTTTCCCCGGCTGGGGCTGGGCATTCCGTTCGGGCCGACGTTCGTCAGCGTGGACACCAACTCGCTGATCGCCCCGTTCACCGCGGCCCTGCTGGGGCTGGGGCTGAACGAGGCGGCCTACATGGCCGAGATCGTGCGCGGCGGCATCCTGTCGGTGGAGCACGGGCAGACCGAGGCGGCCGAGGCGCTGGGCATGACCCGGGCCAAGATCCTGCGTCGGATCGTGCTGCCGCAGGCCATGCGGGTGATCATTCCGCCCACCGGCAACGAGACGATCTCCATGCTCAAGACCACATCGCTGGTGGTGGTGATCGCCTACTTCGAGCTGATGACGGCCGTGCAGCAGATCTACTCCCGCAACTTCCAGACCATTCCGCTGCTGATCGTGGCGGCGATCTGGTACCTGCTGCTGACCTCGGTGCTGACGCTGATCCAGGGCCGCATCGAGAAGCGCTTCGCGCGGGGGACGGTGAACCGGTGACCGACGAGCTCATGGTCAGGGCCGAGGGCGTGCACAAGAGCTTCGGCCGGGTCGAGGTGCTCAAGGGCATCGACCTCGAAGTGCGGCCGGGCGAGGTGATGTGCGTGATCGGACCGTCCGGCTCGGGCAAGTCCACGCTGCTGCGCTGCGTCAACCACCTGGAGAAGATCAACGCCGGGCGGCTGTGGGTGGACGGCGAGCTGGTCGGCTACCGGCAGAAGGGCGACAAGCTCTACGAGCTGCACGACCGGGAGGTGGCCCGCAAGCGGCGCGAGATCGGCATGGTGTTCCAGCGCTTCAACCTGTTCCCGCACATGACGGCGGTGGAGAACGTGATGGAGGCGCCGGTCCAGGTCCGGGGCGAGCCGAAGGCGCAGGCCCGGGAGCGGGCGCTGGAGCTGCTGGCCCAGGTGGGGCTGGCCGAGAAGGCCGGCTCCTACCCGGGCCAGCTGTCCGGCGGCCAGCAGCAGCGGGTGGCGATCGCCCGGGCGCTGGCCATGCGGCCCAAGCTGATGCTGTTCGACGAGCCGACCTCGGCGCTGGACCCGGAGCTGGTCGGCGACGTGCTGGCGGTGATGCGCCAGCTCGCCGCCGACGGCATGACCATGGTGGTGGTCACGCACGAGATGGGTTTCGCGCGCGAGGTCGGTGACTCGCTCGTGTTCATGGACGGTGGCGTCGTGGTCGAGCAGGGCTCGCCCCGCGACGTGATCACCGATCCGCAGCACGAGCGGACCCGGTCATTTCTGGCGAAGGTGCTCTGACAGCCAGCGGGCCAGGTCGTTGATCGGCTGCCGGTCGATGGGCTGGAAGTCGTCGGCGAACAGCGACGGCGTCCGGCCCAGCGAGTGCCCGAGCTCCGGGTAGAAGCGCAACGAGCCGTGCAGGGCGGCGTTCAGCTTGAACGCCCCCGCCGGCGGCACGTTGGCGTCCCGCCCGCCTTGCAGCACCAGGGTCGGGAACTTGGCCAGGGCCCGGGCCTGGTCCAGCACCGAGGGCAGGGCGCGGCCGGGGGCGTAGATCTTGAACACGCCGTCCGGCTGGAACGCGGCGTCGAACGTCTTGCGCAGGCCCGGCAGGAACTCGGTGTCCACGTCCATCTTGCCGTCGCCATTGGCGTCGAAGGCCGGGGCGATGGTGTAGTCGCCCTGGTAGGCCCCGGGCTGGATGAAGCCGAGGTACTCGGTGGCGACCAGGCCGCCGCCGCCCTTGGCCGCCCGCTGGAGATCGTCCGGCGCCAGCTGCCGGCCGAAGGTCGCGAGGTAGGGCCGGGCGACCCGGGTGGCCTGGTCGGTGAACAGGTCCCGCCACGGCTCGGCGACCGGCCCCTGCAAGGCGAGGCCGGCCAGCTCCGGATGCTTGACCGCCAGCGCGGCGGCGACCGTGCTGCCCTCGCTCCAGCCGTAGAGGAACACGTGGCGCGGGTCGACGTGCTGGTCGGCCTCGGCGGCGGCGAGCACCTGGCCGGCGTCGTCGAGCATCTTGGGCAGGTCGAGCTTGTTGTAGTAGCTGACGTAGTCGGCCGTGCCGTCGGCGTTGACGTACCGCTTGTCGTAGCGCATCACGGCGAAGCCGCGGGCGGTCAGTCCGGCCGAGATGTCGGCGAAGATCGTCGACTTGCCCAGCACGTTGGCGTCCCGGTTCTCCGGCCCTGAGCCCGGGATCAGCACCACCACCGGCGCGTGGGCGACGCCGGTCGGGTAGTCCAGCTGGCCGCCGCCGGTGAAGTCGCCGAACTGGAACGTGAACTGCTCGTGCCCGACGGCCGGGGCCGCCTGGGCGGTGGCCGTGCCGCCCAGTAGCAGGCCGGCCACGGCGAGTGTCGCTAGTCCCCTCATGCGCCGACCGTATTCCGAATAGTGGTCTTGTGTCCGGTCAAGTGGGCAGCCGGGCCGCGCGGTGGCAGGATTGCCGATCACCAGTAACCCGGACGAGGGAGAACCCGTGACCCGGCTGAAAGTGTGGACCGTCATCCCGGCGGTCGCCGTGGCGCTGGTCGCCGGCGGGTGCGTCGAGTCGACGACCGCATCCGCCCCCGGCGCGGAGGGCGTCGCGCTGGTCCAGTCGGGCAAGCTGTTGACCTGCTCGCACCTGCCCTACGTGCCGTTCCAGTACAAGGATGGCGACAAGGTGGTCGGCTTCGACGTGGACGTGGTCGACTTCGCAGCCAAGAAGCTGGGCGTGCCGCAGCAGATCGTGGACACGCCGTTCGACGGCATCCAGTCCGGCGCCGACCTGAACTCCAACCAGTGCGACGTGGTGGCCGGCGCGATCACCATCAACGACACCAGGGCCAAGAACTTCGACTTCACCGTGCCCTACTTCGCCGCGACGCAGGCCCTGCTGACCAAGACCGGCAACGACCTGAAGACGCTGGAGTCGCTGGCCGGCAAGAAGGTCGGCGTGCAGACCGGCACCACCGGCGAGGCCTACATCAAGGGCTGGAACGACAAGCACCAGGGCAACATCACCGCAGTGGCCTTCGAGGACTCGGCGCTGCTGGAGGCGGCGGTCAAGACCGGCCAGGTGGACGCGTCCATCAACGACAACGGCATCCTCTACGACTACGCCAAGAAGAACCCGGACACGCAGGTCAGCGCCGAGTTCAACACCAACGAGCAGTACGGCTTCGGCGTCAAGAAGGGCAACTCGGCGCTGCTGAAGGTGCTCAACGACGCGATCAAGGCCTCGGCCGGCGACGGCACCTACGCGGCGGCCTACGAGAAGTGGTTCGGCAAGAAGCCGTCCTGGCAGCCGGGCGACGCGGCGTCCCCGACCACCACCAGCAAGGGCTGAGCCGGTGGCGCTGACCCGTCGGCAGCGGCAGCGGGCGATCAGGGGCACGCAGTACGGCGTGCTGGTGGTCGTCATCCTGGTGTTGGTGTTCGCCACCAACTGGGGCGACATCCAGCGCGGCTTCTTCGACCTGGACGCGGCCCGCCAACTGTTCCCGGACGTGCTGTCGGTGGCGTTGGTCAACACCGTCAAGTACACGGTGCTGGGCTTCCTCTTCGGTCTGATCCTGGGTCTGATCCTGGCGTTGATGCGGCTGTCCTCGGTGCCGCCCTACCGCTGGATCGCCGGGGTCTACATCGAGTTCTTCCGCGGTGTGCCGGCCCTGCTGGTGTTCCTGGCCTTCGGTTTCGGCGTGCCGATCGCCTTCCACATCCGGTTCACCACACTGAGCACGGTGGTGGTGGCGCTGGGACTGGTCGGCGCGGCGTACATGGCCGAGACCATCCGGGCCGGCATCCAGGCCGTGCCCAAGGGGCAGCTGGAGGCGGCCCGCTCGCTGGGCATGTCCCAGTTCCGGGCGATGGTGTCGATCATCATCCCGCAGGCGTTCCGGATCGTGCTGCCGCCGCTGACCAACGAGCTGATCCTGCTGGCCAAGGACTCCTCGCTGGTCTACCTGCTCGGCCTGACCGGCGCCGAGTACGAGCTGACCAAGTACGGCCGGGACGCGATGAACACGGTGCAGTCGATGACGCCGCTGATCGTCGCCGGCCTGTGCTACCTGATCATCACGATCCCGCTGTCCTACCTGTCCCGCTACCTGGAGCGGCGCACCGGCGGCAAGTCCAAGCGCGGCCTGGAGGTGCTCACGTGAGCGCGAACGTCGTCGAGATTTCCGGGCTGCACAAGGCTTTCGGCCCGCTCCAGGTGCTGCGCGGCATCGACCTGACGGTCGAGCGCGGCGACGTGGTGTGCATCATCGGGCCGTCCGGCTCGGGCAAGTCCACGCTGCTGCGCTGCGTGAACCTGTTGGAGCAGCCCGATTCCGGCACGGTCGTGGTCGACGGCACCGAGCTGACCGACCCGGACGTGGACATCGACAAGGCCCGCCGCCGGCTGGGCATGGTGTTCCAGGGCTTCAACCTGTTCACCCACCTGACGGTGCTGGACAACCTGACCATCGCGCAGCGAAAGGTGTTGGGGCGCAACCGGGAGGAGGCCGAGCGCATCGCCAGGCGGAACCTGGCCAAGGTCGGCCTGGACGGTCGCGAGCAGTCGATGCCCGCGCAGCTGTCGGGTGGCCAGCAGCAGCGGGCGGCGATCGCCCGCGCGCTGTCGATGGACCCGCAGGTGATGCTGTTCGACGAGCCGACCTCGGCGCTGGACCCGGAGCTGGTCGGCGACGTGCTGGGCGTGATGCGCACGTTGGCCGGCGAGGGCATGACGATGCTGGTGGTGACCCACGAGATGCAGTTCGCCCGCGAGGTCGCCGACACGGTGCTGTTCATGGACGGCGGCGTGGTCGTCGAGCAGGGCCCGCCGGCCCAGGTCATCGGCGCGCCGACGCAGGAGCGGACCCGGACGTTCCTGGCCCGCGTGCTCAACCCGACCGGTGACAACGCGTGACGATGTCCGTTCCTGTCACGAACTGCCGCCAAGTCACGACAGTGCGTTGACTTTGTTCGATCACCGGATTTACGGTCGCCCCCTGTGGTCCACGTCGCAGTCGACCAAGGGGAGGCGCCCATGCGGGCACGCACCGTCGTCGCAGGTCTGGCCGTCGCGGCCCTGACCCTGCCGCTGGCCGCCTGCGGCGGGGGCGGGGACTCCGCGAGCGGCGACGCCAAGACGATCAAGATCGTCTACCGCAACTACAGTGACTTCCCGCAGATGGACACGTTCATGAAGGACGTGAAGAAGCAGTTCGAGGCGGCCAATCCGGGCATCACCGCCCAGCTCACGCCGGTGTCCAGTCTGGACAGCGACTACCTGGCCAAGGTGCAGCTGATGCAGCGGTCCCCGTCGACCGCGCCGGACGTGCTGTTCGAGGACAGCTTCAACGTCAACGCGGACGCCGCCGCCGGCTACCTGCTGCCCATCGACGACTACCTGAGCAAGTGGCCGGACTGGAGCAGCCAGTTCATCCCGACCACCAAGCAGGCCGGCAAGGCGGTGGACGGCAAGACCTACGCGGTGCCGATGGGCACCGACTCGCGCGGCCTGTGGTTCAACAAGGACATCTTCGCCAAGGCCGGGCTGCCGGCCGACTGGCAGCCCAAAACCTGGAACGACGTGCTGGACGCGGCCCGCAAGATCAAGCAGACCCAGCCCGACGTGGAGCCGATGTACCTGCCGCTGGGCAAGCCGGCGGCCGAGGCGATGTCCATGCAGACGCTGGAGATGCTGCTCTACGGCACGCCGACCAAGAACCTCTACGACGAGCAGGCCGGCAAGTGGGTGGCCCCCAGCAAGGGCTTCCAGGACGCGCTCGGCTTCGTGCAGACGGTGATGAAGGAGGGCCTGGCCCAGACCGCCGCCCAGGCCGAGGACACCCAGTGGGCGCAGACCCAGATGCCGCTGCTGATGTCCCAGAGCAAGATCGGCTTCATGATGGACGGCGGCTGGTACGCCCGGTACTGGCAGGACGGCGGCGTCGCGCCGTGGCCGGCGTGGTCGAAGACCCTGGGCACCACCAAGTTCCCGACCCAGAACGGCCAGGCCCCCGGCAACGTGACGCTGTCCGGCGGCTGGACTCTGGCGGTCGGCGCGTCCACCGGCAACGCCGACGCGTCCATGAAGTTCATCCAGACCGCGCTGAACAAGGAGAACTCGGCGGCCATCGACGTGGCCTGCTCGTGGCTGCCGGTGCGCGAGGACGTGAAGTCCGATCCGCGGCTGGCCGCGTCGGACCCGACCGAGCCGTTCTGGAGCAGCCTGGTCTCCTTCACCCGGTACCGGCCGACGCTGGCCGAGTACCCGCAGGTCTCCAACGCCATGGACGTGGCCGGTGACTCGGTGGTCAACGGCGGCGACCCGGCGCAGGCGGCCGAGCAGTGGGGCAAGGACGTGGCCAAGGCGGTCGGCGCGGACAAGGTGAAGACCGGTTGAGGCGCTCCCCCCGCATCGGGGTGTGGCTGCCGCCGCTCGCCCCGTCGATCGTCCTGTTGGGACTGTTCGTCGCCGGCCCGATCCTGTGGTGCTTCTACGCGGCGTTCACCAACTCCGCGCTGAGCGGGATCGCGGCCCGGCGGCCCCGGTTCGTCGGTCTCGACAACTTCACCACCGCGTTCACCAGCCCCAACGTGGCCGCGTCGCTGTGGCTGACGGTGGTTTTTGTGGTGCTCTCGGCCGTGGTCGGGCAGAACGGCATGGGCATGCTGCTGGCGGTTTTCATGCAGCACCGCGGAAAGGTGCTGCGCGGGGTCGTTGGCACGGTGGTGGTCGCGGCCTGGGTGCTGCCGGAAGTCGTTGCGGCGTTTGCCATCTACGCCTTCCTCAACGCCCAGGGCACGCTCAACGAGGTGCTCGGCTGGTTCGGCCTGAGCCAGAACTGGCTCTACACCGCGCCGATGCTGGCCGTGGTGCTGGCCAACGTCTGGCGGGGCACGGCGTTCTCCATGCTGGTCTACCAGGCGGCGCTGTCCGAGGTGCCCAGCGATCTGGTCGAGGCGGCCGAGGTGGACGGGGCCGGGCCGCTGGGCCGGTTCTGGCACGTGGTGCTGCCGGTGATGCGCCGGACCGTGGTCACCAACCTGATGCTGATCACCCTCCAGACGCTGGGCGTGTTCGGGCTGATCTACGTGCTGACCGCGGGCGGGCCCGACAACAAGACCCAGACGCTGCCGCTGCTGATGTACGAGCAGGCGTTCAAGTTCGGCCAGATCGGCTACGGCACCGCGATCGCGCTGGTGCTGCTGGTGCTCGGCGCGGTGTTCTCCCTGGTCTACATCCGCAGCCTGAAGGCGGAGGTCTGAATGCGTGGGCCCCGCTTGGTGGTCAACCTGGTGCTGTTGGTCATCGCCCTGCTGTTCGTGGCGCCGCTGCTGTGGCTGGTGACGGCGTCGTTCGACGCCCGCGGCGGCCTGTCGGCCCAGGTGCCCGGCCAGTTCACCCTGTCCAACTTCGGCCACATCCTGACCTGGGAGATCGGCGGGCGGCCGCTGCTCAACGGCCTGTTCATCAGCGGCGGCGCGGCCGTCATCGTGATCATCGTGGCCGTGCTGGCGGCGTATCCGCTGTCCCGCTACCAACTCCGGTTCCGGCGGCCGTTCCTCTACACGATCCTGTTCACCACCGGCCTGCCGGTGACCGCGATCATGGTGCCGGTGTACGGCCTGTTCGTCCGGCTCGACCTGGTCGACTCCCTGTGGGGCACCACGGTTTTCCTGGCCGCCACCGCGCTGCCGATGGCCATCTGGATGTGCAAGAACTTCATGGACGGCATCCCGGTCAGCCTGGAGGAGGCGGCCTGGGTGGACGGGGCGTCGTCGATGCAGGCGCTGCGCTCGATCGTGCTGCCGCTGATGGCCCCGGGCGTGGCCGTGGTCGGGATCTTCACGTTCATCCAGGCCTGGGGCAACTTCTTCGTGCCGTTCGTGCTGCTGCTCGATCCGGCCAAGACGCCGGCCTCGGTGAACATCTACAACTTCTTCGGCCAGAACGGCCTGGTGGCCTACGGGCAGCTGGCCGCCTACTCGATCCTCTACACCACGCCGGTGCTGGGGCTGTATCTGGTGGTGTCCCGCTGGCTCGGCGGCGGCTTTAGCATGGCCGGAGCAGTCAAGGCCTAGGGAGGAACACCGGTGACCGACCACGTGCTGGCGCTCGACGTGGGCGGCACCAAGATCGCCGCCGGGCTGGTCGACTCGCGCGGCGAGGTGCTGCGCCGCGCCGTCCGGCCTACTCCCGCGCACGACGCCGAGCTGGCCTGGCAGGCCGTCGCCGACCTGGTCGCCGAGGTGCTCGACGGCACGGTTCCCGGCGCCGTCGGCATCGGCTCCGCCGGCCCCGTCGACTCCGACGCCGGCACCGTCAGCCCCATCAACATCAACGGCTGGCAGGCTTTCCCGCTGCGCGACCGGGTTCAGGCCCTGCTGCCCGGGGCGCCGGTCTCGCTGGCCGGCGACGGCCTGTGCATCGCCCTGGGCGAGCACTGGCTCGGGGCCGGCCGCGGCAGCCGGTTCATGGTCGGCATGGTCGTGTCCACCGGCGTCGGCGGCGGGCTCGTGCTGGACGGCAAGCCCTTCGGCGGGCGCACCGGCAACGCCGGGCACATCGGCCACGTCGTCGCCGAGCCCGACGGCTGGCCGTGCACCTGCGGCGGCCGGGGCTGCGTCGAGACCGTCGCCGGCGGGCCCAACATGGTGCGGTGGGCCCGGGCACAGGGCTGGTCCGGCGCCGACGCCATCGCGCTGGCCGACTCCGCCCGCGCCGGCGACCCCGTCGCCTCCGCCGCCTTCGAACGCTGCGGCCAGGCCGTCGGCCTGTCCATCGCCGCGGCCGCCGCCATCTGCGACCTCGACCTCGCCGTCATCGGCGGCGGCATCTCCAAGACCGGCGACCTGCTCTTCGACCCCATCCGCCGCACGTTGAAGGTGCACGCCGGCCTGTCGTTCCTGCGCGGCCTGCGGGTGGTCAAAGCCGAGCGCGACGACTCCGGCCTCGTCGGCGCGGCCGCGCTGGTGTTGCTCTAGGCGTCGAGCACCCGGCGCGCCGCGGCCAGGATCTCCTTGCGGTCAGCGGATTCCAGGCCGCGCTCGGCCAGCACGGCCGCGGTCGCCTCCTTGACGACGGCGAACGCGGCGTGGGCGCGGATCAGCGCCGGCCGGTCCGGGTCCGGCCCGGCCAGCGCGGCGATCACAGCGTCCATCATCTCCTTGGGGCTGCGGGGAAACCGCTCGTCGAGCAGGTCGCGGACGGCCGGGTCGCCCGTGACCACGGGGATCACCGCGTTGGCCCGTGCGGTGAAGTCGACGAACGCCGCCAGCAGTTCGGCCGGCGTCAGCACCGAGGCGCGCTCGGCCAGCTCCGCGTAGGCCGCGAGCGGCTCGGCCAGCAGCGCGTCGAGCACGTCGGCCTTGGACTTGTAGTGGTAGTAGAGCGCGGCCGGCGTGATCGACAGCCGGCCCGCGATGTCGGCCATCGAGGTGCCGGTGTAGCCCTGGCGCGCGAACAGCTCGCGGGCCACGTCCTGGATGCGCTGCTTGGTGTCGGCCACGGCCCCCAGCCTACTTGCTGAACATTCAGTAAGGCCCTACCGTGGCACTTACTGAGCATTTAGTAAGGGGGAGTCATGGCCGTTCTGATCACCGGCTGCTCGACCGGCGTCGGTCGCGCCGCCGCCGTCGCCCTGGCCCGCGCGGGCTTGCCGGTCTGGGCATCCGCGCGAAAGATCGACACCATTGCCGACCTGGCCGACCAGGGCTGCCGGCTGGTCCAGCTCGACGTCACCGACGAGCAGTCCCGAGTCGCGGCGATCGAGGCCGCCGGCCCGCTCGACGCCCTGGTGAACAACGCCGGCTACGCCCAGGCCGGCCCGGTCGAGCAGGTGTCGCTCGACCGGCTGCGAGCGCAGTTCGAGACCAACGTGTTCGGCGCGGTCCGGCTCTGCCAGCTGGCGCTGCCGGCGATGCGGGAACGCGGCCGTGGCGTGATCGTCAACGTCGGCTCGGCCGGCGGGCTGATCGGGGTGCCGGCCTCGGCCGCGTACGACATGACCAAGTGGTCGCTGGAGGCCCTGTCCGACGCGCTGCGCATGGAGGTGCGCCGGTTCGGCGTGCGGGTGTCGCTGCTGGAACCCGGCGGCGTGGTCTCCTCCTTCGCCGCCACGCAGGCCTCGACCTGGCCGGAAACCGTTGGCCCGTATGAGAAGTTCCGCACCAACCACCATGAGCGGATGATCCGCTACACCCGCCCCGGCGCCCCGGGTATGTCCACGCCGGAGCAGGTGGCCAAGGTCGTGCTGCGGGCCGTGACGGCGCGAAACCCCAAGGCCCGCTACAAGATCGGCCCGGCGGCCCGGATCCTGCCCCTGCTCTACCGCACCCTGCCGACCCCGCTCTGGGACGCCTTCATGCGCCGCCTGTTCCCCATGACCTGAACGCTTGGAAGGGGGCTTTCCTCCACTCCGAGTGTAGGAAAGCCCCCTTCCAAGCGGGGATGTGTGACGCGGGGGTCAGTGGAGGGCGATTTCCTTCAGTTTGGGGTTGCCGTCGTCGGCGTCGTAGTCGCCGCGGTTGGTGGCGTCGAGGCCGTTGAACCACTTGGCCTGGCGGGCGATCAGGGTGACGATCACCGCGATGACCAGGTTGGCGACCAGGGCGACGGCGCCGACGTAGATCTGGACGGCGGAGCCGGCGAAGGGATGCCAGCCGAGCAGGGACAGGTTGCTCAGGGCCAGGGCGGAGCCGCCGAAGTGGGCGTGGCCGTTGGCGGGGTTGGGAATGGTGTAGAGCAGGTAGAGGCCCCAGCCCATGCCGACGATCCAGCCGGCGACCAGGCCCCAGCGGTGCAGCCAGCGCGTGTAGAGCGCGATGGCCACGGCCGGCAGGGTCTGGAGAATGATCACGCCGCCGATCAGTTGCAGGTCGATGGAGAACTGCGGGTCCACGAACAGCACGAAGGCGACGGCGCCGAACTTGACCACCAGGGAGGCCAGCTTGGCCTGGGTGGCCTCCTGCTTGGGGGTGGCGTTGCGGCGGAAGTACTCCTTGTAGATGTTGCGGGTCCACAGGTTGGCGGCGGCGATGGACATGATCGCGGCCGGCACCAGGGCGCCGATGCCGATGGCGGCGAAGGCGATGCCGGCGAACCAGGCCGGGAACTGCTGCCCGAACAGCACCGGCACGATGGTGTTGGAGTCGGCCTTGCCGGTGGCCTGGTTGACGATCGGCTTGGCCCCGGACACCAGGGCGACGTAGCCCAGCAGCGCCAGCAGGCCCAGCACCAGCGAGTAGGCCGGCAGCGCGACCATGTTCTTCTTGATCACGGTCCGGCTCTTGGAGGCCAGGATGCCGGTGATCGAGTGCGGGTACAGGAACAGCGCCAGCGCGGAGCCCAGCGCCAGCGTGGCGTACTGGAGCTGGTTGGTCGGGCTGAGCAGGATGGAGCCGAACGGCTTGCCGGTGGTGGGGTTGGTCTTGGCCAGCGAGGTCGAGGCCTGGTCGAAGATGTGCCCCCAGCCGCCGAGCTTGGACGGCAGGTAGACGATGGCCACGATGATCACCAGGTAGATCAGCGCGTCCTTGACGAAGGCGATCAGCGCCGGAGCCCGCAGGCCGGACTGGTAGGTGTAGAGCGCCAGGATCACGAAGGCGATGAACAGCGGCAGGTGGCCGAGCAGCCCGCTGCCGTTGATGCCCATGGTCCGCAGCACCGACTCCAGGCCGACCAGCTGCAACGCGATGTACGGCATGGTGGCGACGATGCCGGTGATGGCGATCAGCAGGGCCAGCAGCGACGAGCCGTAGCGGCCGCGCACGAAGTCTGCCGGGGTGACGTAGCCGTGCATCCGGGACACCGACCACATCCGCTGCAACGGCAGGAAGATGATCGGGTAGAGCACGATGGTGTAGGGCAGCGCGTAGAAGCCGAGCGCGCCGGCGCCGAAGATCAGCGCGGGCACGGCCACGAAGGTGTAGGCGGTGTAGAGGTCGCCGCCGACCAGGAACCAGGTGATCCAGGCGCCGAACTTGCGGCCGCCCAGGCCCCACTCGTCCAGGTGGTCCAGGGTGTTGCCGGCCTGCCAGCGCGATGCCATGAAGCCCATGACGGCGACCAGCACGAACAGCACCAGGAAGACGGACAGCTCAACGATCTGCTCGGTGCTCATCGGCCCTCACCCCGGCTCTTGGCGTAGACCACGCCAACGCAGATCACGCCGACCGGCACGAACAGGAACTGGTACCAGTAGAAGAACGGCAGGCCGAAGACCCGGGGCCCGTCGAAGTTGTACCACGGCGTGATCAACATCAGCAGCGGGACCAGCAGCAACAGGTTCCACGGGTTCCACCGCCGCGGTGGCGGTTCGTTCGACATGTCATCCTCCCGGCGTCGCGGATGAAGCGGATGTTAAGCCGGGATGATCGCGCCTGCCCCGATCAGGTGATCAGGTGTCTGAATTGTGACCGTGGATCGCCAGCGTGGCTTGTCCACAGGCCCCGAGTTGTCCACATGTCGATCTTCACCCCACCCGTCCGAGCCCCCTGGCCGATAGACTGGCAGCGGGGTCGCCCCCCTGGGATTGGGTGGGGGCTGGTCACCGGGGAGCCTGATCGAGCTGGGTGGCCGCGACGGCGTTGGCGACCTGGGCGCAGTCGTCCTGGGTGATGCCGGCGACGCCGGCGGCCAGGTTGGCCTGGCAGGAGACGGTCAGCGCGTTGCCGAGGTCCTGGAAGGTGGACCGCGGGGTGAGCAGGTTCTCCACCCCGAACCACACCTGCACGGCCTTGGCCACGCCGAGCCCGCGCACGGTCCGGCCGTTGAAGGTGGCCCCGTCGGTGATCAGGAACGAGGCCTTGTTGACCACGCCGTCGTTGACGTGCGGATCGGGGTTGTCGGTCACCCAGAACGCGCCGTTGACCCGGTCGGGCTGCTGGAACCGGTTGGGGTTGCGCATGTCCCGGATGACGCCGATGGCCGAGCCGGCCCCGATGGACCAGCGGTCGGCGCCGGCGCTGTTGGGGTCGTTCGAGGTGATGCCGATGAACTTGCCGAACACGTCGGACATGCCCTCGTTGATGGCGTCGGCCTGCCCGCCCTGCAGGCCCGAGGTGTGCTGGGTCACGCCGTGGGTGAGTTCGTGGCCGGTGATGTCCTCGGTGGTGACGCCCTCGCCGAAGGCCATCTGCTCGCCGTCCCAGAACGCGTTGAGGAACGGGCAGCGCTCGCCGACCATGCAGATCCGGACCGTGCCGCGGATGGCCTTGCCGGTGCCGTCGCCGTAGTCCGCGCCGATCAGCGAGGTCAGGTCGAGCCCGGTGAACCGGGCGTAGAAGTTCTGGGCGTCGCCGAAGAACTTGAACACCGAGCCGACGTCGCCGGTGGCGGTGCCGCCGCGCTCGGTGCGGACCAGCGGGAACGAGGTGCCGCAGCGGACCGAGCCCTGGCTGCCGCTGACCAGCTGCCGGCGCGCGTCGCAGACGTCCCGGTTGGTCGCCTCCCGGGTCTCCGACCAGGACTGCACCACGTCGGTGTTGCTGGCGCCGACGACCATGGACCACTGCTGGTCGGCCCGGGCGCCCCGGATGTGCACCACGTAGACCGGCTTGGCCACGGCCTTGCCGGTCGTGCCGCCCAGCGTCGGGTCCCACCAGTACTGGTCGGTGGCCTGCACGCTCAGGTCCTTGGCCGACAGCTTCTTGGCGTCGGCGGTCGCGGCCACCGCCTTCTGGCCGGCGGCCCGCACGGTCTGCGACTGGTCGGTCGGGAAGCCGCCGGACCGGGCCTTGGTGGTCTTGCCGACCGCGCTGACCAGCGAGCCGTCCTTGCTCAGGGCCTCGACGATCTGGCCGCCGAACACCGGCACGCCGCCGATCGTCTGCTGGTAGCGCACGACCGTGCCGAACGGCACCGGCCGCACGTCGGCCAGGCGCAGCGTCGACGGGTCGACCTGCCAGACCTGGGCGATGTCGTCGAGGTGGGACTGGGCGGCCTGCGCCGGGGAGCTGCCGGCGGTCGAGGGCAGCGGGGTCCGCGGCTGCATGCCGACGATGCGGCCGGTGGCGTCGGTCTGCACGACGATCTGCGCCTGCACGGTGGTGGTCGGCACCGGCGACGCGTGCGAGGAGGCCGCGGGCGGGCCGGGCAGCGGCACCGCGGGCGCGTCGCCACCGCCGGTCAGCTCGTTGGCAAACGCTTGCACCTTGGTGCTGGGAGTGGCCACCGCGACCAGCACCCCGGCCGCGACCAGCACCGCCGCGCCGACGATCGCCACGTCCCCGGCCATGCCTCTGCGTGCCATCGGCGTTTGACCCTCCGCGCGAAAACCGACTACTTGCCGTGTTGCTCTACGCACGGATGCACAACACTCGTTCAGGTGGCGATTACGAAGAAAATTCACATCCTGGCCCCGGCGGTGCTGGCGCTCACCCTGCTGAGCCCTGCGGTCGCCCAGGCCGCTCCGGACGCCCAGTGCTTCACCCCGAACGCCCAGCTCACCGTGGAGGAGCAGCGGCTGGCCGCGACCATGCCGGCCGGCGGCCCCGCCGTCGGCCCGACCCTGGTCACCCAGGCCGGCTTCGACCCGCTGGTCGCCGACCTGAGCCAGCAGCTGTGCGCGGCCAGGTCGCTCCCGGCCGCGCGGACGCTGGTGACCGCGGCCGGCGACAACCTCTGGCAGACCGCCGTCGACCGCGCCCAGGGCCGCCGCCCCGGCCTGGGCACGCTCGACCCCCACGACGACCGCCCGCTGTACTGGGCCCGGCTGCAGATGACCAAGGCGCTGCGGCAGTGGCAGCCGAAGTTCACCGTCTCCACGGCCGACCGGACCGCCCTGCTCACCGCCCTGGACCACGGCTCCCGCGGCCTCGACTCGGACCGGCTGCCGGCCGGCTCCGGGGTCAAGAAGATCATGGTCAGCGGCTTCGACCCGTTCCAGCTGGACGGCGCCGGCGTGCGCATCTCCAACCCGGCCGGCGCGGCCGCGCTCCAGCTCGACGGCCTGACCGTCACTACGCCCGGCGGGCCGGCGGTGGTGCAGGCGGTCAGCTTCCCGGTGGTGTGGAGCTACTTCGACCAGGGCATCGTCGAGGCGGCCTACGGCACGGCGATCAAGGACGCCGCCCACCGGCCGGACCTGATCATGACGATCAGCCAGGGCCGCCCCGGCCAGTTCGACATCGAGCGCTGGGCCGGCGACTGGCGCGGCGGCTTCCCGGACAACCTGGACGCCAGCTCCACCGGCCCGGTGCCGGCGGCCGCCGGCTGGCCGCAGCCGGCCGACCAGTTCATCGAGACCACGCTGCCGTACCAGCAGATGCAGGCCACCCCGACCGGCAGCTATCCGGTGAACTTCGACCTGCTGTTCTGCGTCTGGTCCGACAGCAGCCACCCGGGCACCGGCCAGCAGGTCTGCCGGACCGACGCGCCGAAGCCGGGCGAGATCGCCGCACAGGGCGGCGGCGGTGACTACCTGTCCAACGAGAGCATGTACCGGTCCAACCGGGTGCGGCTGGGCCTGGGCGCGACCGCGGTGCGCGGCGGCCACCTGCACACGCCGGTGCTGGGCGTCCCCACCGCCCCGACGGCGCTGACCGACCCGGCGTTCGAGGCCCGGCGGACCGCGATCGCCAACCAGGCCGTCGCACTGGTCACGGCCGCGGCGAATGCTTTGAGCTGACAGTGGGTAGCCGACCTGGGGGATGCTTGCCCGCCACGGCAGCGTGCAAGCATCCCTCAGGTCATTGCCAGGTTGACGGCCGGTTGAGCCGGTACGGTCGAACGGCCGATGGTCGGTTCGGACGAGGGGAGTGATGGTGCGGCACGGCTGGTTGGCGGTCATCGTGCTGGCATTGGTTGGCATGACGGCGGCCTGCGGCAGACCCACCATGGACCTGTCCGAGGCGCTGTCGGTCACTCCGAGCTCGCCGAACAACGCGGCCGGGGACGGCCCGTTGCCGGTGCCGAAGGTGGACAGCGGCGGCGTCAGCCACGACACGCTGCCGGCCGTCGGCGACTGCATCGACGCCAACCACCGGACCGTCGCGTGCGGGCAGCCGCACCAGGGCGAAGTGACCCTGGTCGGCAAGCTCCCCGACGGGCTGCCCACGTCGATGCCCGACGACACCACGATGACCCGGGAGTCCCTGCCGCAGTGCCGGGACGCGCTCGGCGACTACCTGGGCGCCAAGGATGCCGACGCCACCGACATCCAGGCCTGGGCGTTCTGGCCGCAGGCCGAGGCGTGGACGCAGGGCGAGCGGTGGATGGTGTGCGCGGCCACGCAGATCGACTCGGCCGGCAATCCGCTCACCATCGCCGGCTCGCTGCGGCACGTGCTGACCGGCGCCGGCTTCGCCAAGTACCAGACGTGCACGGTCAGCTCGCCCTCGCACAGCCAGACCCTGGAGTTCGGCTCGTGCGACAAGCCGCACCTGGGTGAGGCGCTGCCGGGCGTGCAGGCGCTGGGCCGGTACACCGATCCGATGCCGGCGACCGAGGTGATCAACCAGATCGCCCGCGACCGCTGCTCGCAGGAGCTGGTCAGCTACCTGGGCACGGCGTCGCGGACGGACGTCACCTACACCTGGCGGGCCCCCGACACCCGGCAGGCCTGGGCGCAGGGATACACCAACCTCATCTGCTACGCCGAGGCCGCGCGCCCGGTCGGCGCCCGCCTCGAGCACATCGGCAGCGGGCCGCTGCCGAGCTGAGTTCCTAGTGGGCCGCCGCCGGATCGCTGTCGAGCTGATCCGTGGCCGCCGGTGGCTCCCCGTCGACGGTCGTCTTGTGGGCGGATCTGGTCAGCGCGATGGTCGCCATGGGAAGGGCGATCGCCGCGAGCACCAGCATCGCCAAGGCCGCGAAAATCACGTGACACACCTCCTCTTTCGATGAGGAGGACGCCGCACGCCGCAGTCCGGTTGCTCACTCGTCCGGGGGAGCCGTTTTCACGTCATGAAGGGCCCCTTCCTCACGTTCAACGCGAGGAAGGGGCCCTTCATGACACTGCTCAGCCCAGGCGCTGCTTGAGCGCTTCGAACTCGTCACGCAGCGAGGTGGGCAGCTTGTCGCCGATCTTGGCGAACCACTCCTCGATCAGCGGCAGCTCGGCCCGCCACTCGTCGGCGTCGAAGGCCAGCGCGGCGGCGACGGCCTCGGCCGGCGCGTCCAGGCCGGTCAGGTCCAGGTCGGCCGGGGTCGGCACGTGGCCGATCGGCGTCTCCTCGGCCGCGGCCGTGCCCTCCAGGCGCTCGATGGCCCACTTCAGCACCCGGCTGTTCTCGCCGAACCCGGGCCACAGGAAGCCGCGGTCCTCGCCGCGGCGGAACCAGTTCACGTAGAAGATCTTGGGCAGCTTCTCCGCGTTGGCGTTCTTGCCCAGCTGGATCCAGTGGTTGAAGTAGTCGCCGGCGTGGTAGCCGATGAAGGGCAGCATGGCCATCGGGTCGCGGCGCACCACGCCGACCTGGCCGACCGCCGCCGCCGTGGTCTCGCTGGACAGCGTGGCGCCCATGAACACGCCGTGCTGCCAGTCGCGGGACTCGGTGATCAGCGGCACCGTGCTGGCGCGGCGGCCGCCGAAGAAGATCGCCGAGATCGGCACGCCCTTGGGGTCGTCCCACTCCGGGGCCAGGATCGGGCACTGCTGCATCGGCGTGCAGTAGCGGGAGTTCGGGTGCGAGGACAGCTCGGTCGACTCCGGCGTCCAGTCCTGCTTCTTCCACGAGATCAGGTGGGCCGGCTTCTCGCCCATGCCCTCCCACCAGATGTCGCCGTCGTCGGTCAGCGCCACGTTGGTGAACACCGAGTTGCCCTGCTCGATGGTGCGCATGGCGTTCGGGTTGGTGTGGTAGTCGGTGCCCGGGGCGACGCCGAAGAAGCCGTACTCCGGGTTCACCGCGTACAGCCGGCCGTCCTCACCGAACCGCATCCACGCGATGTCGTCGCCGAGCGTCTCGACCTTCCAGCCCGGGATGGTCGGCTCCAGCATGGCCAGGTTGGTCTTGCCGCAGGCCGACGGGAAGGCAGCCGCGATGTAGTGGACCTTGTTCTCCGGCGAGATCAGCTTGAGGATCAGCATGTGCTCGGCCAGCCAGCCCTCGTCGCGGGCCATCACCGAGGCGATGCGCAGCGAGTAGCACTTCTTGCCCAGCAGGGCGTTGCCACCGTAGCCCGAGCCGTAGGACCAGATCCGCCGCTCCTCCGGGAACTGCGTGATGTACTTCGTGTCGTTGCACGGCCACGGCACGTCGTCCTGGCCCGGCTCCAGCGGCGCGCCGACGGAATGCAGTGCCTCCACGTACTCCGCGTCATCGGTGAAGCGAGCCAGGGCCTTGCTGCCCATGCGGGTCATGATGCGCATCGAGGCGACGACGTATTCCGAATCGGTGATCTCCACCCCCAGCATGGGTTTCTCGGCGTCGAGCGGACCCATGCAGAACGGAATGACGTACATCGTGCGACCGCTCATGCAGCCCCGGTAGAGCTCGGTCATGAGGGCCTTCATCTCGGCCGGGTCCATCCAGTTGTTGGTCGGACCCGCGTCGGCCGGGTCGACCGAGCAGATGAAGGTGCGCTCCTCGACCCGGGCCACGTCGGTGGGATCCGAGGCCGCCCAGTAGGAGTTCGGCTTCTTCTTCAGCGGCACGAAGGTGCCCGCTTCGACCAGGGCCGCGTTGATGCGCTTCGACTCCGCCTCGGACCCGTCCACCCAGACCACCCGGTCCGGCGTGGTCAGCTCCGCCACCTCCTGCACCCAGTTCAGCAGCCGCTCGTTGGTGGTCGGTGCCTGGTCGAGACCGGGGATGGTCAGTGCGGTCATCTCGTCTCCTGCCCTGGGGTCTGCCGGACGAAAGCACAGGGACGCCGCTGTCCCTAGGCAGACGACGGCGTCCTCATGAAATGCGGAACCACACCCGGCGGCGTCCGGGTGTGAGGTTTTAGGGGATGCCCCACTGTATCCGGGTTACACACCAGTGGCCGACCGTTCACCTGTCAGCCACCTCACATAAGCGATCAAGGAATCGATTCAGCACTCTTTTTGAGCACGCCAGAACCCCGAAAACCGATCACTGAGAGCGCTTCCACGCTGTAACCCCGGTCACTCCGGAATCGTTTCGGAAATCCCATTGGTTCAGACCATGACGGACCACGTGGATCACCCCGCCGAATTTGTCGACGGAAAAAGAGACATCCCCGACACCTGATGGTATCGAGGATGTGTCCAGGCTTACCCACGATCGGCTTGTCCCGGTTGTCCACAGGCCTCGGAGTTGTCCACAGGGCCGCCCAGTTCAAGGTCGACTTCCGGGCGCCTTGGGTAGGCTGGCGACGGGGCGGCCACCCCAGGGAGTGGTGGGGGATGGGCTTCAGTCGGGCCTGGGCGTGCTGGTCGGGGTTGGTTCCTCTCGGGGGCGGCAGGCTGGGTGTACCAGGCTTTGGTGGACTGCGGGCGACGTCGGTCTGGGCGGGGGAGTCGCCAGCCCATGCGATGCGGCAGTGCGGAGAAGACCCCTGGTCAGGTCCACTCGCCGGTGGCGGGGTCGGTGCGGACGAGGCCCTGGCCGTCGGGGGCCGGTTGTGAGGCGCCGCCCCAGGAGTGGTCGTCGGCGCCGAAGGTGAGCAGGGGGTTGGCGGAGCTGTCCTTCTGGTAGTTGCCGCTGCCGTCGAGGTGGCCGTGTTCGACCGGGGTCCACTGGTGGTCGCCGGTGTGGTGGGAGATGGTGACCTGGCCGTCGGAGGCGATCTCCATGGCGTAGTCGGCTTTGCCGTCGCCGTCGGTGTCGGTGTAGAGGAAGGTGTTGCCCTCGGCGTCGGTGACGACGGCGGTGTCGTTGGCGCCGTCGCCGTCGGTGTCGGTGGTGGCGGGCCCGACGTTCTGCTGGCCCTGGGCGGTGTCGACGATCATGCCGGAGCCGGCGGAGGACTGGGTCCACTGGCCGGTGGCGGAGTTGTAGTGGGCCTCGCCGACGACGTGGCCGGTGTTGTCGTAGCGGGTGGCCAGGTCGGCGGTGCCGTCGTGGTCGGTGTCGGTGTAGGCGGTGTGCCCGCCGTCCTCGCCGTCCACGTCGGCGGTGTCCAGGGCGCCGTCGTGGTGGTAGCTCTCGGTGGCCTCGTCGGTGTACTCGTGGCCGTCGACCTCGATCTTCAGCTCGTGACCGTCGGCGCCGCTGTTGTCGATGTACACCGCTCTACCCCCGTCTCCGCTGGTTTGTGCCGATTGGACTCACGGTAGGGCGGATCGGTTCCCACAACCAGTCAGCCCCGGTCCCGAAGCTGCCGGATGGTGGTGAGCAGGGCCTCGCCACGGTCACGGGCGGCGGTGACGTCGGCCAGGTCGTGGGCGACGGACTGCTGCCGGGCGGCCCGGTCGGCGGCGTCGAGCTTGAGGGCCCGGTCGACCTCCCGCAGCTCCTCCTCGATGGCCTCGACACGCCCGGTCAGCGCCTCGTCCAGGGCCAGCGACAGCTGCCCCTCGGCGTCGATGAGCTGCTCGGACACCAGCTGGTCGAGGGTGGAGCGGGCGTCGGCGAGTGCGTCGGAGAGCCACTGTCGAAGGTGTTGCTTGTCGGCCAGGTGTTTGCGGGTGCGGGCCATCCAGTAGCCGGCCCCGAGCCCGAGCACGATGGTCACGGGCAGCACGATGGGATTCAGGGCGGCGAGGCCGGCCAGGGGCAGGGCGGCGATGCGGCCGGCGCCCATGCCGCCGGAGATGCCCATGAACACCAGCAGCCGGTCCTCGGCGGTGGCGGCGCGCTTCTCGGGGGCCCGCAGCAGCACGGGCGGCTGGTCGCCGCGGGCGAACTGGGCGCGGATGACGGCCAGCTCGTCGGCGGCGAAGAGCTCGGCCAGCGCGGCGTCGGCGGCGCGGCCGAGACGGTCGGCGAGCACGGCGTTGATCCGCGCGGAGATCACCTGGAGGGCAGCGTCCAGCTGCTGGGGCAGGGCGGCCAGGGCGTCCCGGTCGGCGGCGTCGATGGCCTGGCGGAACCAGGACTGGGCGTCCCGGATCTGTCGGCTGACCTCGTGCAGCGACTCCAGCCGGGCCCGCTGGATCTCGGTGCGGAGCTTGACCTGCCAGCTTCGGGTGGACGACTTGCGCTCGGCGGCGAGCCGGTCGCGGCGGGCCCGCAGCGCGTCGGCCTCGTCGTGGCCGGTGTCCAGCGCCCGGGCCGACGCCCGCAGCCGGACCTCGACCTCGCCGATGGCGGTGGTCAGGGTGCGCAGGGCGTTGGCCTCGGCCAGCATCAGGGAGCGGCCGACGACCAGTTCCTGCACGGCGACCTGAAGATCACCGATGCCGGACTTCTCCCGCAGCATGCTGAGCGCCCCAGAATTCAGCGCCGCGGGGTTGGGCGCCTTCGCCGCCATCTCGAACATCCGGGGCGACACGGCGTGGAATTTCGCGCCGGCGAAGCGGGGGGCGTGCTCGGCCAGCAGCCGCTGGTCGGCGTCGAGGATCTCCCGCCAGCCCCGGAACTGGTCCACTTTGGTCAGTGCGAACAGCACCGTCTCCACGCGTTCGCCCACGGCGGCGAGAAAGTCCAGTTCCCCCTTGGTGAACGGGGACGAGGCGTCGACCACGAACAGCAGCGCGGTCGCGGTGGCGGCGGCCTCGGCGGCCAGCTCCCCGTGCATGGAGTTGAGGCCGCCGACGCCAGGAGTGTCCACAATGGACAGTCGTTGCAGCAAGGGAATCGGGGCCCGCACGTCGACGCACCGAGGCGGCTGCTGCTCGCCGCCGGTGACCCAGCGGCCGAGATCCTCGATGGGGATGTCGATCGGCTCGGCGTAGCCGGCCGAGGCCGACCACTGCGGGCCGTGCCGCAGCACGAGGTAGGTCGCGGTGGCCACGTCGGCGTCCACAGGGGACAGTCCCGGCGTGGCGATCAGGGCGTTGACCAGGGAACTCTTGCCCCGGTTGGTCTCGCCGACGACGACGATCGACGGCGTGTCGTCCCGGCGGGCCAGCAGCCGGTCGACCTGGTCGGCGGCCCGTTTGTCGTGCTCGCGCAGCAGCGTCGCCAGCCGTTCCCGGGCCTGCTTGACCAGCTGCGGCAGCTGCGGAGTCGGCGGCGTCACAAGGAATCCCGGGCCACGTAGACGATCACGATTGGGGCCCGCAGCGGCTGGCCGCGGTCGGTGAAGCCGGGGACCTCGGTCTCGGCGACCAGCCCGACCAGGGCCGGGTCGTCGGTCGGCTCGGCCCCGCCGGCCTCATGCGCCGACGGATCGAACCGCTCGCCGTCCGGACGCACCGCCTGCACGCCGACCTCGGCGAGCCCGGCCTCCAGCCGCTCGACCACGCCGGCGCTGCGTGCCCGGTCCAGGGCGTACAGACAGAGCCTGATCAACGCCATGCGCTCGTCAAGCGCCTCCACCGGCCCCCCTCAGTTGCTGCCAGATGAGGAAATATGCCCGATGCACGACGTGCGCGACGCGGCTTTGCGCGGGAGTGGCCCCGAACGAGGCGAACGACCGCCACCAGCCGGCCCGTTCCAGCGCGTAGGCCATGAGCTCGTGCGGCGGCCGGCCGACCAGGCCCAGCTGGGTCGGGATGTCGCCGGACCCGCCGACCCGCAGCACCTCGTCGGCCAGGTCCTCGGGCATGGTCACGGCATTGGCGGCGATCAGCGTCAACGCCTCCAGCAGCCGCAGCTGATGCGCCTCGGGCCGGCCGAGCAGCTGCTCGATGGCGTCGTGCACCCGCTGCCGCTCGCCCGGGTCGCTGGCAGCCAGGGCGGTGATCGACGCCAGCGCGGCGGCGGCCTTGATGCCGTCGGCGCGGGCCCGGAACACGGCGTCCAGCTTGGCCCGCACGGCGTCGAGCCCGGACGCGTCGAGCAGCGCCCGGCGCAGGGCACCGGCGGCGATGCCGGGCTCGGCGCGGACGGCCCGCACGGCGCGGTCGATGCCGTACAGGTCGAGCTTGGCCAGCAGCCGGGACCGGGTCGCGGCCGGCACCGCGCATTCCCAGGTGGTGAACAGGTCGGCCGACATCAGCATGGTCGTCCAGCTGGCCTCGTCCAGCTCGGCCAGGGCCCGCAGCGCGTCGGCGTCGGCCGAGGTGAACGCCCCGGTCTCGGCCGACTCGGCCAGCAGCCCCATCACCGGCAGCACGTCGGCGACCCGAGGTCGCAGCGCGGCGGCCTGCTTGCCGGCCAGGATCTCGGCCGCCCGCCGGACGTCGCCGTCCGAGCCGGCGACCGACTCCGGCGCAACGGTGTCGGCCTTGTTCAGCACGGCGATCGCGTTGACCGGACCGGCCTCGCGGCCGGCGGTGGCCGCGGTGAAGGCCCGCAGCGTGTCCCGGTCGTCGGCGCGCACGGTCTGGGTGAACACGTAGAGCACGGCCTCGGCCCCGGCGACCGCGTCCTGCGAGACCTGGTCCAGCACCTTCTCGGTCCGGGAGACCGAGTCCGAGTCCAGCGAGCCGAGCCCGGGAGTGTCGATCACGGTGAGGTCCCGCAGCACCTCGTTGGTGAGGTACGCCTCAAGGTGGGACACGGTGTCCAGATCCACGTCCAGGTCGGCCGGGATCATGCCGTCGGCGTCGAAGGGCAGCACCCGGCGCGAGCCGTCCACGCCGACCACTTCGATCCGGTCCACCGCGCCGTACTGGAAGCGGGTCACCAGCCGGGTGCACTCGCCGACGCCGACCGGTGCCACCCGCCGGCCGATCAGGGCGTTGACCAGGGTGGACTTGCCGGATTTGATGCGCCCGGCCACGGCCACCTGCAACGGCGCGGACAGCCGGCGCGCCACCTCGTCGAAGCCGGCGGCGGTGGCCGGGCCGACCTGCGGCCGCAGCGTCGCCACCAACCGCGCCACCGCGGCCGACAGCGGCCCGGCCATGCAGGACGTCACCCGGCAGATGGTGCCATGCCGCCGATGTGGATCACTCATTCTGGGGTAGCAGGCGGTAGTCGTACCCCAGAGGGACGCTGGCGGCCGGGTCGCGCTTCTAGGCTGTTCTGGTGCGACGGCTGAGCCTGTGGATGCGTGCTCACCCGGTGTTCGGGGACTCCCTGATCGCCGGGCTGCTCGGCCTTCCCGACCTCGCGACCACCGCCAACAGCCTTGGCGACACCCCGCGCGGGGTCTACCTGCTGGTCGGTCTGTTCCTGTGGGGCCCGCTGATCTTCCGCCGGGCCCGGCCCAAGCTGGTCTGCAACATCATCCTGATCGCCGGCTTCGCCCAGCTGGTCACCCACAACGTCACCTACGACGAGTACGGCTTCATGAACGGCGTGCCGATCCGGCCGGCCGACTTCGCGCTGGGCGTGGCGCTCTACACGATGGTCGCCTACGTCGGCCGGCGGCAGGGCGTGATCTACGCGGCCTGGCTGCTGCTGGGCACCGTGTTGTGGGAGATCTGGCGGGTCCAGCAGCCGGCCGCGATCGCCCTGTCCTTCTTCATGGTCGTGTGTGTGTTCGGCTTCTGCTGGGCGGTCGGCGAGTTCGTCGGGGCCCGCCGCGCGCTCAACGTGGAGCTGATGGAGCGGCTGAAGCTGCTCGAGGTCGAACGGGACCAGCAGGCCCGCATCGCCGTGGCCGAGGAACGCAGCCGGATCGCCCGCGAGCTGCACGACGTGGTCGCGCACGCGGTGAGCGTGATGGTCGTGCAGGCCGACGGAGCCAGCTACGCGCTGCAGTCCGATCCGCAGATGGCGCAGATGGCGCTGACCACCATCTCCGACACCGGCCGGCAGGCGCTGGGCGAGCTGCGCCGGCTGCTCGGCCTGATGCGCAACGAGTCGGACAGCGAGACCGACCGGGTGCCGCAGCCGGACACCGGCGCGCTGCCGCAGCTGGCCGAGCAGGTCCGCTCGGCCGGCCTGCCGGTGACCCTGACCCTGCGCGGCGACCTGAACGAGCTGCCGGCGGGCGTGGGCCTGTCGGTCTACCGGATCGTGCAGGAGGCGCTGACCAACTCGCTCAAGCACGCCGGCGGCAGCGCGTCCGCGGACGTGTTCGTGACCAGGACCGACGACCAGATCAGCGTGGTCGTGGACGACAACGGCTTCGGCACGCCCCGTGAGCTGTCCGGCCTTTCCGGCGGCAACGGCCTGATCGGCATGCGGGAGCGGGCCGGCGTGCTGGGCGGCAGCCTGGAGGCCGGGCCGCGGCCGGGCGGCGGCTGGCGTGTTCACGCCGTGCTGCCGGTGGGCGCGGCGGCGGGCCCCCTAGTCTGATGGCCGTGATCCGAGTTCTGCTGGTTGACGACCAGGAACTGATGCGGATGGGCTTCCGCATGGTGCTCAACGCGCAGGAGGACCTGGAGGTGATCGGCGAGGCCGCGGACGGCGTGGACGCGGTGCGGCTGGCCGACGAGCTGCGGCCCGACGTGGTGCTGATGGACGTGCGCATGCCACGGCTGGACGGGGTGGAGGCGACCAAGCAGATCACCGAGGCCGGCACGGCCAAGGTGCTGGTGATGACCACGTTCGACATGGACGAGTACGCCCTGTCGGCGCTGCGCAACGGGGCCAGCGGCTTCCTGCTCAAGGACACCCCGCCGGCCGACCTGGTCTCGGCGCTGCGGGCGGTGGCCAGCGGCGACGCGGTGGTCTCGCCCAGCGTGACCAAGCGGCTGCTGGACCGGTTCCTCGGCCCGTCCGGCGGCGGCGAGCTGCGCGACGCCACCGTGCTGGACGTGCTCACCGAACGTGAGCGCGAGGTGCTGGTGCTGATCGCCAAGGGCCTTTCCAACACCGAGCTGGCCCAGAAGCTGTTCCTGTCCGAGGCCACGGTGAAGACGCATGTCGGCCGCATCCTGGCCAAGCTGGAGCTGCGGGACCGGGTGCAGGCCGTGGTGCTGGCCTACGAGACGGGGCTGGTCCGACCCGGCGACGTGTGATCCGGGCCGGATCAGGACAGGGATGTCCGGCTAGGTCAGGCAGTTCGGCGTCCAGGCGTGCGCGGGATCGAGCGCGTTGCGCACCAGCTGGATCGCGATGTGGTCGTAGGTGATGTTGATGTGTTCGGTGCCGTCGAGCAGGCAGTAGTCCTGGAGCCGCAGGTTGGTCACCTTCGAGCCGGACAGGTAGGCCGAGGTGTACGGCGTGACCACTTCGTCGGTGCGGGTGGCGATGACGGTGTAGTTGACCCCGGGCATGGTGTCGCCGCCGCCGTTGAGGCTGGTGATGAAGCTGGAGCCGACCTCCTGTTGCACACAGGCCGGGCAGACCACGCCGACCACGCCGTCGGCGAAGTCGCCGCCGCCGGGCAGTTTCCGCACGGCCGTGACCAGGCCGTCCAGATCCGTGCCGTGGTTGGACGGCGCCAGGCCGACCAGCGTGCCGACCTTGCTCGCCCCGCCGAGATTGCGGAGGTAGTAGCGGGGCATCATGCCGCCCTGGGAGTGACCGACGATGTCCACTGTGGACGCGCCGGTGGCGGCGAGCACCTTGTCGATGTACTGGCCGAACTGGCCGGCCGTGGTGGGGATGTCCCCAAGGGCCTGGAACATGCCGCCCTCGGGACCGCCGAGATTGGGCGCGAACACGCAGTAGCCGTCCCGTTTGAGCACTCCGGACAGCCCCGCCCAGTCGTCGTAGGCGTTGGCGCCGGTGCCGTTGGACAGCACGACCGGCCGCGGGTGGGCGGCGGTCGGCTTGCAGGAGAAGTCGTTCGACCCCGGCGGTGAGGCGGTCGGGTGACTGAGTGCGTACAACGCCGCCGCGGCGATGTTGGGCTGGGCCGGGCCGGCGGCGGACTCGCTCGCCGACGCGGTCGAGGTGGTGGCGATCAAAGCAGCCGTGACCAGGGCCAGCCCGGTCAGGGAGCGTGCGACAGGACCCACGGACGCCCTCCGCTTCCGCAGGCGCCGGCCCCGTTGCCGGCGCGCATAATGCGAAACGACCCATTACCGTTTCGGTGATCGCGGTCACAGCGGATTCACCCCGCAGGGGTAGTTACGCTCCGTGTTGTGCGCCCTGCCCTCATCGCCCTTGACGTCGACGGCACGATCCTGGACTCGACCGGCGTGATCTCGCCGGCCGTGCGCTCCGCCATAACCAGAGCCCGCGCCGCCGGCGCGCATGTGGTGCTGTCCACCGGACGCACCGTGCTCGGCGTGCGCAACGTGATCAGCCTGCTTGGTTTCACCGACGGCACCGTGCTGTGCTCCAACGGCGCGGTGCGGCTAGACCTGGCCACCGGCGAGGTGATCGCGCTGGCCACCTTCGAACCGGCGCCGGTGATCGCCCGGCTGCGGTCGCTGCTGCCCGGAGTGGTGTTCTCGCTGGAGGAGCCCGGCGTCGGCAACCGGGTCAGCGACGGCTATCCCGGCGACATCGTCGGCACCCGCCGGCAGGTCGACGACCTGGAGCTGGGCGCGACCCCGACCACGCGCATGGTCGCCTACTGGCACGGCGTCACCAAGGAGCAACTGGCCGACCTGATGGACGTCTCTGACATTGCGGGCGTCACGTGGACATACGACCATCACAGTGACGCGTGGCTGACCGTCGTCGCCGAGGGCATCTCCAAGGCGAGCGCGCTCGAACAGCTCCGCCTGGAGCTGGGCGTGTCCCCGCAGGCCACCGTGGCCTTCGGCGACGGGCACAACGACATCGCGATGCTCCGCTGGGCGGCGCTGGGCGTGGCCATGGGCAATGCCGCGGCCGACGTTCGGGCCGCCGCCGACGAGGTGACGGGTACCGTCGCGGAGGATGGCGTGGCGACCGTGCTCGACCGACTTCTCGACGAGGGGATGAGCTAGTGCGCAAGTCCGTAATCGGTGTTGGCGCCGCGCTGTTAGTGGCGCTGGGGGCGTGCAGCACCCAGACCGCCGGCGCGCCGGCCCCGGACAACTCCGCCAACCAGGCGACCGTGTCCACCGACGCGGTGCAGCTGGTGGCGATGGCCAGGACCAGCACCTCGAAGAGCCGCACCGTCAAGATCGACGCCACCGTCGACACCAGCGGCGCCCACGTCACCATGACCGGCCAGGGCTCCTTCGGCGGCGACGCCTCGAAGATGGCCATGCAGCTGGGCACCGCCGGCGGCGCCATGGAACTGCGGCTGGTCGACAAAGTCGCGTACGTCAAGCCGCCGGCCAGCGCCGCCCAGTTCCTGCACTCCGACAAGCCGTGGATCAAGATGGGCGGCTCCGACGACGAGCTGTCCAAGCTGATCAGCGGCGGCCTGGACCAGCTGGCCCAGGAGAACGACCCGACCACCTTCCTGAACCAGATCTCCCAGGGCGGCAAGGTCACCAAGACCGAGAAGACCACCCTGGACGGCCAGGCCGTCACCCACTACACGGTCGATGTGGACACCGCCAAGGTGCAGGCCGGCCTGCCGCCGCAGCTGGCCGGCGCGGCCGGGCCGATGACCGTGGACCTGTGGCTGAACAACGAGAACCTGCCGCTTCAGGTCACCGCCGCGGCCGGCGACAAGTACACCGCCAAGATCCACTACACCGACTGGGGCGGCCAGGTCGACGTGCAGGCCCCGCCGGCCGACCAGGTCGCCGACATCAACTCCCTGACCGGTCACTGATTCGCCGGAAAATCGGCGATCCCCCGGCTATCGTCGGATTCTCTGTCCCGGATCCGAGGGGGGATCGCCGTGCGCAAGACCATTGTCGGCTTCGCCGTGCTCATCACACTCGCCATCTGCGCCGGGCCGGCCCTGGCCGCGCCCGCGCCGACGACCGGCGCGCCGGTGGTCACCAACGGCGTCGACCCGGCCTTCCCGGCGCTGACCGACGGCGTCGACCCGGCTTTCCCGTGATGCTCCGGCATTGATGCCTGGGAGGGGGCATTCCTCGGAATGCCCCCTGCCCGGCGCTGCTCAGCTCGCGATGTCCTTGGCGGCGGTGATCTTGGCGTCGACCACGCGGACCAGCAGCTCGCCGGGCACGCCGTTGCGCTCGCCGTACTCGTCGGCCCGGTCCGCGCCCATGTAGCGGCCGCCGATCACGCCGGCCCAGTGGCGCACCTGGGCCAGGTCCTCGACCACCTCGGCCCGGCCCCGGACCAGCACGAAGCTGAACGGCGGCCGCTCGTCGTCGAAGCTGAGGGCCACTCGGCCGTCCCGCAGGATCGACTTGCCCTTCAGCGAATCCCGGCCCGTGTTGAACACGATGGTGTCGCCGTCCAGCGCCACCCAGATCGGGGCCACGTGCGGCGATCCGTCCTTGCGCACCACCGCCAGTTTCGCGGTCCTGGCCGGCAGTTCCTCGATGAATTCCCGCCACCAGCCGTTGTCGGTCTCAGCCATACGACCGACCGTAGCGGTCCTACGCGAGTACTACCCGGGATCGCCCCCGGGGCCGATGTCCGATGACTGCGCGCCCGGGCATGCTTGCACTCATGATCGAGGCAATCGGCCTGACCAAACGCTACGGGCGCACCGTGGCCGTGCGGGATCTGTCGTTCACGGTCCAGCCCGGGCGGGTGACCGGCTTCTTGGGGCCGAACGGCGCCGGCAAGTCCACGACCATGCGCATGATCCTCGGCCTCGACCGTCCGACCGAGGGCCGCGTGCTGATCGACGGCCGGCCGTACCAGCAGCTGCGGCACCCGATGCGCTCGGTCGGCGCGCTGCTGGACGCCAAGTGGGTGCACCCCAACCGCTCGGCCCGCAACCACCTGCGCTGGCTGGCCAAGGCCAGCCGGCTGCCGAAGTCCCGGGTGGACGAGGTGCTGGCCCAGGTCGGGCTGACCGCCGTCGCGGACAAGCGGGCCGGTAGCTTCTCGCTGGGCATGTCACAGCGGCTGGGCATCGCCGCCGCCCTGCTCGGCGACCCGCAGGTGCTGCTGTTCGACGAGCCGGTCAACGGCCTCGACCCGGAGGGCATCCTGTGGATCCGACGGTTCATGCAGGGCCTGGCCGGGCAGGGCCGCACCGTACTGGTGTCCAGCCACCTGCTCTCGGAGATGGCCCAGACCGCCGAGGACCTGATCGTCATCGGCCGGGGGCAGTTGATCTCCCAGGGCAGCACCGCCCGCTTCATCGACGGCGCCACCGAGACCACCGTGCTGGTGCGCAGTCCGCAGGTGGCGAAGCTGGCCGAGGTGCTGATCCAGTGGGGCATGTCGGTGCGTAACACCGAGGATGACGCGTTGGTGATCAGCGGCGGCAGCAGCGACCAGATCGGGGAGATGGCCGCGACGCACGGCGTCGTGCTGCACGAGCTGAGCCCGCAGCAGGGTTCGCTTGAGGAGGCGTTCATGCGGTTGACCGGCCACGCGGTCGAGTACCAGGCGGACGAGGTGACCGTGGCATGACGCTGCTCGCCGTCGAACGCATCAAGCTGTTCTCCACTCGCGCCCCGGTGTGGTGCATCGCCACCGCGCTGGCGCTGACCATCGGCGTCACCGCCGGGCTGGTGTCGCTGACCGCCCGCGACGGCACGGTCTCGCCCGAGGGCACGCAGACCATGTACATCCTGGGCCTGGTGGTGATCATGGTGATGGCCACGCTGTCGGTCACCACCGAGTACCGCTTCGGCACCATCAAGGCGACCTTCCAGGCGGTGCCCAGCCGGTCCCGGGCGCTGCTGGCCAAGGCGACGGTGCTGGCCCTGGTGGCCGGGGCGGTCGGCGAGGTGTCGTCGTTCGGGTCGTGGGGCGCGGCCCGGCTGATCACCGGCAGCCCGGCCACCGACATCGTCACCGGCGCGCAGTGGCGGGAGATCGCCGGCATGGGCCTGGTGTACGCGATCGCCGCCGTGCTGGCCATGGCCGTGGGGGCGCTGCTGCGCCAGAGCGCCGCCGCCGTGGCCGTCCTGCTGGTGTTCCCGCTGCTGGTCGAGCAGCTGGTGGAGATCATTCCGCGGGTGGGCGACCAGCTGCACGAGTGGATGCCGTTCGTGGCCGCCGGCCAGTTCGCCAGCACCGTGGACAAGGGCCTGCCCTACGGCCCGTGGGGTGGCCTGGCGTACTTCGCCGCGGTCGCCGCGGCCCTGCTGGTGGCGGCCCTGGTGGTGGTCGAAAAAAGAGACGCCTGAACCGCGTCATGGCGGCGCACGTGTGTCGTCACACCGGTACAGGGGCTGGGGAACGAGTGGGAATCGGGGCCCGCTCGGGCGAGGGTCCGGACCGCCGATCGGGGGGCGGCCCGGACCCTTGCCGCATCCGGCCCTGTTGCTGGGATCATCGGCGACATGATCGAAGCGGTGGGGCTGACCAAACGCTACGGCCGGACCGTCGCCGTCGACGATCTGTCCTTTACCGCCCGGCCAGGCGTGGTCACCGGCTTCCTCGGGCCGAACGGGGCCGGCAAGTCCACCGCGATGCGGATGGTGCTGGGCCTGGACCGGCCCGACACCGGCTTCGTGCTGATCGACGGAAAGCGCTTCGAGGACCTGCCGCGGCCGTCCCGCGTGATCGGCGGCCTGCTGGACGCGAAGTGGGTGCACCCGCACCGGACCGCCCGCAACCACCTGCGCTGGCTGGCCCGGGCCGCCGACCTGCCCCGCGGGCGCGTGGACGAGGTGCTGGAGCTGGTCGGCTTGGCCAAGGCGGCGCGCAGCCCGGCCGGCGACTTCTCGCTGGGCATGTCGCAGCGGCTGGGCATCGCCGCCGCCCTGCTCGGCGACCCGCAGGTGCTGGTGTTCGACGAGCCGGTCAACGGCCTGGACCCGCAGGGCATCGCCTGGGTGCGCCGGCTGATGCGGACCATGGCCGACAACGGCCGGACCGTGCTGGTGTCCAGCCACCTGCTCGCGGAAATGGCCCAGACCGCCGACGAGCTGATCGTGATCGGCCGCGGCCGGCTGATCGCGTTATGCCCGACCGCCCAATTCATCAGCGAGGCCACCGAGTCCTCGGTGCGGGTTCGGACCGCACAGGTGGAACGATTGCAGACGGCATTGGTCCACAAGGGTGCGACGGTGCGACACGAGCCTGGCGCACTTGTGGTCGCGGGCCTCGACGCCGCCCAGATCGGCGAGCTGGCCGCCGCCCACGGCGTGGTGCTGCACGAGTTGAGCCCGCGGCGGGGCACGTTGGAGGACGCCTACCTGCACCGCACCGGGGACGCGGTCGAGTGCCATGCCGACTGATCAGCCATTTGGTCCAGACCATGTCGCGTGAAGTGGTTCGGCCGCTCGAATGGCGTAAGAAGTGCATGAAGACCACGTGAACTCCCGCACAGGAACGTGCGAAAACGCGCGGAAAGTGATCGTATCGATTTATCCCGTCAGGCAGCCCTTGGAGGTGAGCGGTGGCGGTGACCGAATCGCACCCACGTCGAAACGTGAAGAAGCAAGTGCGGGTGGAGCCCCTGGCCACGCTGGAGTGGTCACAGGCAGTCGAGCTGGCCGGCGAACTGGCCGATGCGACCGGACCCGAGGACATCCGCCGCGCCTGGATCCACCGGGCCCCGGAACGACAGGTGGTCGGCCTGTACCGGGTGCTCAGCAAGTTCGAGCCCGACCTGCCCGCGCCCTGGTGGCTGCGGGCCCTGGCCGCCGGCGGGCTGCCCACCCGCACGGCCGCCTTCCGCATGGAGGACGAGGTCGCCACGCTGCTGGCCGACCGGCCGGGCTGGGTCTACGTGCCCTGGGAGGACGGCTACTGGGAGTACGTGCCGTCCGAGGTCTACGCGGCCGGCGAGGCGCCGACCGTGCCCACCACCGTCATGTTCACCGCCCGCCACCGCGGCTGGTTGGACGTGCTGCCGGCGCATCGTGGCGCCCCGCCGAAGTTGATCTCCGTCCGCGGCCTGGAAGACCTCCGGAGCAGGCTGGACGCGATCGAGGCGACCTGATCTGGAAGAGTCTCACCACTGTGAGCCAGCCAGATGCCAACCGGGCCGACCAGCGGCACCCGCACCACCGTTCCATCGTCAGCTACGTCCAGCGCGGCGAGCGGATGACCGTCGGCCAGCAGCGGGCCTGGGACACCCGATGGCCCGAACTGGGCCGGGACGTCAAGGCGCTGCCGCCCGGTCCGCTCGCGCTGGACGAGTGGTTCGGCCGGCACGCCCCGGTGCTGCTGGAGATCGGTTCGGGCATGGGCGAGACCACCTCGCAGCTGGCCGCCGCGCAGCCGGAGCTGAACTACCTCGCCGTCGAGGTCTACAAGCCGGGCCTGGCCCAGCTCATCCTGCGCGCCGATGTGCTCGGGGTCACCTCGCTCCGACTGCTGCGCGGCGACGCCGTGACCGTGCTGACCGACCACGTCGAGCCGGACTCGCTGGCCGGCGTGCGGCTGTTCTTCCCGGACCCCTGGCCCAAGGCCCGCCACCACAAGCGGCGCATCGTGCAGCCCGACTTCGTGGCGCTGGTCGCCTCCCGTCTCCAGCCCGGCGGCGTGTTCCACATGGCCACGGACTGGGAGGAGTACGCGGACCAGATGATGACTGTGTGTAGCGGCGAGAGTCGGTTGCGCAACGTGTACGCCGATGAGCCGGGCGGGTGGGCGCCCCGACCCGACTGGCGGCCGGTCACCAAGTTCGAGAGCCGGGCCGACAACGAGGGCCGCGTCAGCCACGACCTGATGTTCGCCAAGGTCGACTAGGTCACCCGACCAGGTACTCAAGTCCACGCGGACGCCGGTCGAGTCGGCCACTCTCAGTCCAACACTCACCCGTTCGGGCGGAGATCGACTAGGCCGAACTGTGCCCCTTCTGGCAGTGACGCGTGAGGCCAGGCGGCGGATACGGTTGCCGACCGTGACGGCTCTGGCAACCCTCCCTGCCCTCGACAGCGTGGACCTCGACGCCGCCGAGGAGTTCCTCCGCATGTTCCACGACGCGCACCCGGAGGCCGGGCCGGTGGGCCAGCGGCTGACCGAGGCCCGCGCCGAGATCGCCGACACCGGAACCTACCGGCACACGCCCCAGGAGCTCGCGTACGGCGCGCGGGTGGCGTTGCGCGACAGCGGCTGGTGCACCAGCGGCGTGCCGTGGCGACGGCTGAAGGTCCGGGACCTACGCGGGCTGCGCAACTCGGCCGCCGTGGCCGCCGAGTGCGTGCAGCACCTGCGGCTGTCCACCAACGGCGGCCAGATCCGGCCGCTGGTCACCGTGTTCGCGCCGGACACCCCGTCCACGCCCGGCCCGTGCATCTGGAACGAGCAGCTGGTGCGGTACGCGGGCTACCGCGACGCCACCGGCCGGGTCGTCGGCGACCCCCGCTACGCCGACTTCACCGAGGCCGTCACCAAGATGGGCTGGCGGCCGCCGACCCAGCGCGGCCGCTTCGACCACCTGCCGCTGGTGGTGGAGACCGCGCACGAGGGGCCGCAGCTGTTCACC
This sequence comes from Kutzneria sp. NPDC052558, assembly GCF_044547355.1. NCBI lineage: Bacteria > Bacillati > Actinomycetota > Actinomycetes > Pseudonocardiales > Pseudonocardiaceae > Kutzneria > Kutzneria sp. NPDC052558. The sequence goes on along the minus strand of NZ_JBIUAG010000043.1, from coordinate 11,088 downwards.
GTGCCGCGGGACGTCATCCAGGAAGTGCCGCTGGAGCATCCCGACCTGGCGTGGTTCGTGGAGCTGGGGCTGCGCTGGCACGCCGTGCCCGTGATCAGCAACATGCGGCTGGTCATCGGCGGCATCACCTATCCGGCCGCCCCGTTCAACAGCTGGTTCGTCGGGGCCGAGATCGGCACCCGCAGCCTCGCCGACGAGGGCGCGTACGCCGTGGCCCGGGAGGTCGCCGCGCGCCTGGGGCTGGACACCCGCACCGAGCGGACCCTGTGGCGGGACCGGGCGACCGTCGAGCTCAACCGGGCCGTGCTGCACTCGTTCGACGCCGCCCAGGTGACCATCACCGACCACCATGCCGAGGCGCTGCACCGGCTGGCGTGGCTGCGGTCGCGGCAGCGGGCCGGCGGCAACCGGCCGGCGTTCCGTGTCGACTCGTCGACGGCGCAGCGGGCCCGACAGGGCACTCCGGCGCGCTTCGCCGACACCCAGCCGACCGAACCCCACGGCGGTCGGCTGGCTGCCCTGCTGCGCAAGCAGCTGGGCTGAGGACTACGACTGCTCGGCGTCCACCAGCAGTCCGGTCACCACCATGACCGCCAGCACCAGCAGGCCGACAATCGCGCCGCTCCAGGTCATCACCATCGTCACCATCTCGCGCCCCTTCCTCCGATGTCGGCTCAAGCCTGGCCGGCGGAAGGGTCATCCGGCGTCGGCCCGGGGCATCGTCCCTGGCTACGCCGCAGGTCTGACAGGGCACCGTTCTCCAGGTTGACGGCGGTGGCCCCGGCTACGTCCTACGGTGTCCCGCGTGGAGAACAGGTACCTCGGCTGGCGGACGTTGGCCCGCCGGCAGTGGCCGCTGGCCGCCGCCCTCTTCGTGATCATCGCGGGGGAGATGGTGTCGTGGCGCGGGCTGGAGCCGGGGGTCTGGCTGCAACTGCCGGCCGATCTTGTCGTCGCCGTGCTGGCCGTGGTCTCGCCGCGCCGGCCCTTCGACGCCGCGCTGGCCGCGTCCATCGCCACCGCCGGCAGCGCGCTGCTGCTGCACGGGCTCCATCTGATCAGGATCGGCGGGGACTTCGTCCCGCTGGCCGCCGGCATGGCGATCACCGCCATCCTCGTGCGGCAGGCGCCGCGCGGGCGGGCCGTCATCGGCACCATTCTGTTGGTCGTGGCCTGGGGGATCACGCAGTACCTGGACCGCATGAACTACCTGAACGCCGCCGGCGACTACGGCCTGCCCAACCTGATCGCGGTCGCGACCGTCCTGTTCGGCATCGCCATCGGCACCGGCCTGTACTTCCGCGCCCGCGACCGGGAACGACGCAAGAGCGAGGAAGCCTCGGTCGCCGCCGCGCAGCAGGCCGAGCGGCTGGCCCTGGCCCGGGAGCTGCACGACGTCGTCGCCCACTACGTCACCGGCATCGTCGTGCACTCCCAGGCCGCCGAGGCCATCGTCGACCAGAACCCGGACGCCGCCCGGCAGGTGCTGCCGATCATCACCGCCAGCGGGCACGAGGCGCTGGCCGCCATGCGCCGGCTCGTCGGCACCCTGCGCGGCACCGAGGCCACCCCGACCAGCCGCGACAACGACGAGCTGGCCGCCCAGATCCGGCGCACCGTCGAGCAGGTCGGCGGGCCGGTGCGGCTGGACGTGCAGCTTTCCGAGGCCGTGCCCCCCGAGTTGGCGCAGTCGGTGATCAGGCTCGTGCAGGAGTCGCTCACCAACGCCCGCAAGCACGCCGCCGGCGTCAGCCGGATCGATGTGGACGTCCGAACCGTCGACGGTTGCGTGCGTGTGCGGGTCGCCGACGACGGAACCGGTCAGCTCGCCGCCCCGGTCGGCGGGTCCGGCGGCTTCGGTCTGGTCGGCATGCGGGAGCGGGTCGAGCTGCTCGGAGGCCAGTTCAGCGCCGGTCCCGGCGGGGACGGGGGCTGGACGGTCGTCGCCCGGCTGCCGCTCGGGGGATGACAGAATCCGGTCATGGATCAGGCTTTCCGGCTACACGCCCCGGTCATGCTGCCCTGTGACGCCAACTGCTCCGTCGTGCGCGACGCCGTGGTCGACGTCGGCGCCGACGGCCGGCTCGGCTATGTCGGGCCCGCGTCCAACGCCCCTGAGCTCTCCGCCGGCGTCGCCGTGCGGGAGCTTTCCGGCATCCTGCTGCCCGGCCTGATCAACACCCATGCCCACAGCCCCATGACCGTGCTGCGCGGCATGGGCGGCGACCTGCCGCTGATGTCGTGGCTGCAGGACGTCATCTGGCCGGCCGAGGGCCGGCTCGACGGCGACGACGTGCGGGCCGGCATGCGGCTCGGGGCACTGGAGATGCTGCGGCACGGCGTCACCACCAGCGTCGAGATGTACTTCTACGGCGAGCCCATGGTCGAGTCCGTGCTGGAGGTCGGCTCCCGCATGGTGCTCACCCCCGCCGTCATCGCCGCGCCCGGCTGGGACCGGCTGGGCAGCTGGCTGCACATGACCGACCAGATCAGCGCGTGGATCGACGCCGACGGGCTGCGGTTCGGGCCCGGGGAGCGCATCGAGCTCGGCTACGGGCCGCACTCCGCCTACACCCTGCCCGCCGAGGCCCTGCCCGTCATCGCCGCCGAGGCCAAGCAGCGCTCCGCCCTGCTGCACATCCACGTCGCCGAGTCGCTGGCCGAGGACGCCCACCTGCGGGAGGAGCACGGCTCGGTTCCGCTGCTGCTCAACTCCCTCGGCGTGTTCGGCGGCCGGGTCATCACCGCCCACTCCGTGCATCTGTCCGATGTGGACATCCAGCTCTACGCCGCCAACGGCGTCGGCGTCGGACACTGCCCCGGCTCCAACGCCAAGCTCGCCTCCGGCATCGCCCGCCTGGCCGACCTGCGCCGCCACGGCGTGCCCGTCGGCCTCGGCACCGACGGTCCGGCCAGCAACGACGACCTCGACCTGTGGGAGGAGATCCAGCTCTCCGCCATGCTGGCCCGCCTCGCCGGCTCCGACGCCGCCGCCCTCACCGCCGCCCAGGCTCTGCTCATGGCCACCCGCGACGGCGCCGCCGCCATCGGCCGGCACGACATCGGCACCCTCGCCCCCGGCTGCTGGGCCGACCTCGTCCACGTCGACCTGGACGACCCCGCCTTCGCCGCCGGCATCGACGTGCCCTCCCCCCAGCTGCTGTCCAACCTCGTCTGGGCCGCCGGCTCCCGCCGCGTCCGTGACGTCTGGGTCGCCGGCGACCAGGTCGTCGCCGCCGGTGAGGCCACCCAGGTCGACCGCGCCGCCGCCGCGGCCGAGGTCCACAAGGTCACCCGCCGCCTGCTCGACGCCTGATCAGCGGCGCCTGCGGTCGGGCGGCCGCAGGCGCCCTAGGCGGCTGATTCGCAGGGTTCGTCGGCGACCTGCGCGGGGACGGGCTCGACGACTCGGGGCTTGCGGCGGCTGATGGCGACGCCGGTCAGGCAGAGTGCGCCGCCGAGCAGGCCCAGGGCGGTGGGCATCTCGCCGAGCGTCACCCAGGAGACCAGCACGGCGATGCCCGGGACGCAGAGCGTGGTGGCGGCCATGCGGCCGGCGTCGGTCCGGGCCAGGGCATAGGCCCAGGTTGTGAAGGCGATGGCGGTGGGGCCGATCCCCAGGAACACGACCCCGGCGATCGAGCCGGCGGAGGCGTGGGAGAGCTCGACCACGGCCTGCGGGGCGAACGGCAGGGTGGCGACCAGGCCGGCGGCGCAGCCGACCCAGGTGGCGGTGACGGCGTCCACCGAGCGCAGCGCGACCTTCTGCATCAGCACCCCGGCGGCGTAGAGCACGGCGGAGACCAGGCCCAGCCCGATGCCCAGCGTGTCCACCACACCGCCGCCGCCACCGCCGACGGCGATCACGAGGACACCGGTGAATGCGACGAGCATGCCGATCATGACCGGGCGCGGGAAGCCCTCGCGGAAGAGGACGCCGGCGACCACGGCGACCAGGATCGGCGCGACGTTCACCAGCAGTGCGGCGGTGCCGGCGTCCAGGTGCCGCTCGGCCCAGTTGAGCACGACGGTGTAGCCGGCGAACCACAGCACGCCGTAGCCGAGCACGAAGGCGAGCGCCCGTCCGCGGGGCAGGGGCCGGCGGTGGCGAAGGGCCACCAGAGCCAGCGCGACCGTGCCGACCACGAGACGGGCGAAGGCCAGTGATCCGGGGGAGAGTTCCTCGCCGAGCACGCGGATGACCACGAAGGCGGAGGCCCAGAGAAGCACGGTCGTCACGACGGCGGCCAGGGCGCGGTACTTGGATGGCATGCCCCCGACGATGACTTGCCCGAAACGTAAGCACAAGCAAGAAAACCTGCCGCATTGTTCAGTACGACTGTAGTGTCGGGGCGTGGACATTCACCGGCTCCGGGTGCTGCGGGCGGTCGTGGCGGACGGCTCGATCCGCGGCGCCGCGACCAGCCTCGGCTACACGCCGTCAGCGATCAGCCAGCACATCACCGCGCTGCAAAGGGAAACCGGCCTCACGCTGGTCCAGCGCTCCGGCCGGAGCATCGAGCCGACCGTCGCCGGCCGCACCGTCGCGGCCCACGCCGCCCGGGTCTTCGAACGGCTCGCCGAGCTGGAGTCGGTCGTCTCCGACCTGCGGGCCGGCCGGGTCGGCGCCCTGTCCGTGAGCTACTTCGCCTCGGCCGGGGCCGTCTGGATCCCGCCCATGGTCGCCGCCCTCGCCCGCGAGTTCCCCGGGCTGCGCCTGGACCTGCGGCTGATCGAGCTGGTCGGCTCGGACGCCGGGCCGCCAGACGTCGAGATCTTCGTCGACGGCGCGCAGTCCGGCGACACCCGGGGCTATCGGGTGCGGGCGCTGCTCACCGAGCCGTACCTCGCCGTCGTGCCGAAGTCCTCCGCCCTGGCCAGCCGGGCCGAGATCGACCTAGCCGAGCTGCGCGACGAGGCCTGGGTCGACAACGACGTGGCCCGCGGCGCCTGCCGGCAGATGGTGCTCGACGCCTGCTCCACCGTCGGCTTCAGCCCCGCCTTCCACATCGAGACCCAGGACTACCCCACCGCGATCAAGTTCGTGGCCGAGGGCATGGGCATCACCGTCATCCCGCGACTTGGCCTCGGCACGCTGCCCGAGTCCACCGTCGCCGTGCCGATCGTCAACCCCACGCCCCGCCGCGGCATCTCCGTCCGCGTCCGCGACGCCGTCGCCGAACACCCCGCCGTGCTCAGGCTGCTCGACCTGCTCGACACCCACGTCGCCCGCACCACGCCTTCGATAGCGTGATCCCCCATGTCAACGCCGGGCTTTCCGCCGCACACACTCGTCGTGTGCGCCTTGGCCGGACTCACCGGCACACTCGACGACCTGCGTCGAATCCCGTTCGTGGGCACCCCATTCGACGATCCGGACCCCATCGGCGGCTAGCGGGAGCGGGGGCGGACGTTGATCTCGTTGACGTGGGCGTCCGGGGGCGCGAGCAGGGCGAAGGTGACGGCCTGGGCGACGGTCTCGGGCGTCAGGTAGTCGTCGGGCGTGTAGGCGCTGCCTTCGCTTTCACGGATCTCGCGCTGCATGTCGGTGGCGGTGCGGCCGGGGTAGACGGAGGTGACGCGCAGCCGGGGCTCCTCGGCCCGCAGGACGTCGGCGAAGGCGCGGAGGGCGAACTTGCTGGCGGCGTAGGCGCCCCAGTTGGGGTTGGCGTTGAGGCCGGCGCCGGAGTTGATGAGCACGACCTGGCCGGCGGCGGCGCGCAGGGCGGGCAGCAGGTGGCGCGTGAGCTCGGCGACGGCGACGACGTTGATCTCCAGGGTGGATCGCCAGACCTCGACGGGGGTCTCGGCCAGCGTGCCGAGGGTGGCGACGCCGGCGCTGTGGACGAGGACGTCCAGGCGGTCGAGAGCCGAGGTGGCCGTGGCGAGGGCCTCGGGGTCGGTGAGTTCGACCGGCCAGGGACTGGCCGACGGGAATCCGGCGGCGACGGCCTTGAGCGCCTCGACGTCGCGGCCGCCGAGCAGCAGGTGGTGGGTGGGGGCCAGGGCGGCGGCGATGGCGGCGCCGATGCCCCGGGAGGCTCCGGTGATCAGGGCGGTCGGTCGGGAGGTCATGATCCCCAAGCTAACTCGTTCGGGCGAACGGCCGTACTTCGGATGGTCGTGCACAAGTGCGCATATGAGCATCGGACGCATGACCATCGCGACCGAGCACAGGCCGGCTGAACAGCACAGGCACACCCACGGACCGGGCTGCGGGCACGAGGCCGTGGTCCACGCCGACCACGTGGACTACCTGCACAACGGCCACGTGCACCGCGAGCACAACGCGGGCGACGGCGTGCACTACGACGAGTGCTCGGCGTGCGCATGCGCCAACTGCAACGACTCCTGCGCGAACTGCACCTGCGCCGACTGCGCATGCGCCACGTGCAACCATGCCACCTGCCAGTGCGCGAACTGCTCCGACTCGTGCAGCGCCTGCACCTGCGCGGACTGCAGCTGCACGACCTGCGATCACGCGGCCTAACCTGCGAAAACCCACCCGAAGCGGTGAAATGGGCCGTCGTGCGCCGGTCGGATCCCGGCCACGGTGTCAGGCTCGGCCGAAGAGCACAGTCGCGACCGGACGGGGGTTCCGTCATGGGCACTCGGACACTGGTCGTCGCGGGGGTCACCCTGCTCGTCACGACGCTGGCGCCCCCGGCCGGGGCCGATCCGGTCGCGCCGCCGCCGGCCGTCTCCGGCGGCTCCAACTACGACTACTACTACCTGGACGGCTGCTACCGGCAGCCGTACCAGGTGGTCGACGCGTTCAACAAGGCACCGACAATCATCGCCTACCAGCTGGCCGGCATGAAGCACGCGGGCCAGAACCGGCTGTCCATCGGCGTCTACCACCACCACGGCCCGGACGACGGCACCGCGATGGACTCCACCGACGGCCGGCTGACGCCGCAGGGCCAGGAGAACCTGGCCGGGCTGCTGGCCGCCGTCAAACAGGCCGGCTTCGCCGAGATCACCGTCGTGCTGCATCCCTCCGACGGCAACGACCCGCGGACCTGGTCGTCCTGGCAGGAGGAGCTGTACCAGGAGAACTGGCAGCTGATCCGGTCCCTGCACCCGATCATCGCGGCCGCCGGGCTGCCGTTCCACCTCGACCTCGGCGGCGAGCTGACCGCCTCCACCGACCAGCCCCTGGTGCTGCGCTACGACCAGCAGCTGTGGCAGGCGTACACGGCGCAGTTCGGCCGGGCCGACACCGTCGGCTTCTCCATCTACGGCAACGACCAGGGCCAGGTTCTCAACGTGGGCAAGATGTACGGCGACAAGCCACCGTCCATCATGGACATTCACATCTACGGCGACGAGTCCGCCCTGTTCGCCTACAACGACCAGCAGCTGCGGCAGCAGGGCCTGTCCACCCAGCCGGTGATCATCGGCGAGGCGTACTACGACGACAAGGACGCCGCCGCCGGCTTCGCCGAGGCGGCGCGCCGGACCGGCCGGCAGATCTACTACCTGACCCAGTGGCCCAAGACCCGGGCCGGCAACACCGAGTGCAGCCGGGTCGACGTCGCGCCGCCCACCGACTACGCCGAGTACGCCGCCGCCGGCTTCTGACCCAGCTCCGCGATCAGCAGCGGGGAAATCCGCTCGGCCAGCGACTGGTAGCCCTCCGGTCCCAGATGCAGGCCGTCCACCACGAGATCGGCGTAGACCAGGTCGCGCCCGTCGATCACGCTCACGCCGCTGGCCGCCTCGGCGACCAGGCCGCGGATGTCGGCCAGCGTCAGGCCCACCGAGTTGACCACCTGCTCGCGGGCCGGGGCCAACGGCGGCGTGACCACCACGACCGGCTGGTCGGCGAGCACGTCCAGGAAGGCCTCCAGCGCCGGGCCGAGGGTGCGCCGGCTGAAGCTCGCCGCGTGATGGATGTCCAGGCCGACGCCCAGCGTCACCAGGTCGGGATGCTGTTCACGGATGGTGTGCGCGACCACCGGATCGAGATGGCATTCTCCGGAGAAACCCAGGCAGGTCAGCCGCCATCCGTGCCGGCGCGCCACCTCCGCGGTCCAGGTCTGGCTCGGGCCGTCGACCAGCCGGCACTGCGTGATCGCGCTGCCGTACGCCACCCAGTGCGGGCCGGTGCGGGTCATCGGCCGGACCATGCTGTGCGCCGCCAGCCGCAGGCGACCGACCAAGGTGGCGCCGTAGTTCGGCAGCCACACGTCGACGTTCGCCGGCTGGCCCGGCAGCGCCACCGTCAGCACCTGCTCGCCCGGCTTGACCGCCATCCGGTGCGCCAGCTGGCCGTCGACCAGCACGTCCACCGGCGACGAGTAGTCCGGGTCGCCGAACAGCGGCATGGATAACAGGCGCGCGTCGGTGCGCATGCCCACGCGCACTCCCGCCGGCATCCGGGCCAGCTCCGCCAGCCTCGCCGTCGGGATCCGGCCGGACGGCAGCCGCAGCGGCTGCCACCACTCGCCGACGCGCCGGAGTTCGACCAGGCCGTCCCAGCTCAGCTGGGCATCGTCCGGGTCGAGCCACTCCTCGCGCACGTCAGGTCGTCAGGAGGTGATCGAACCGGCGCGCGAACAGGTAGGCGTCCCCGGGCCAGCGGGCCGAGACGTAGTTGCCGTCCTGCACGGTGAAGGCCGGGCCGTCGTCGGTCGCCGTGCCTCTCGCCGAGGTGATCGGTCCTCTCTCGAATCTCGCGCCGGTCGCGCGCACCTCGTCCTCGACGTACGCCGGATACGTCCGGTAGTAGCGGCCCAGCCGCCACGCCGTCGAGAAGTAGGCCATGCGCTCCATGTACTTGGGCAGGCACGTCGTGCGCCGTCCCGCCAGCACGCCCGCCCGGGCCAGCACGATCACCCCGTGGCAGATCGCGCCCACCGGCCGCTCCAGCCGCCAGAAGTCCGCCACCTTCGCCTGCAACTCGGCGCTGCCCAGGTACTGCCGCATGCCCGGGGCGTGCCCGCCGGCCAGGATCAGGCCGTCATAGTCCGACGGCTCGATCGCCTCCCAGGCGATCGGCGCCGCGAACCCCGCGTCGCCCGTCAGCTCCTGATAGAACCGCTTCGGCTCCGGCTCGGCCCCCAACTGCCCGAAGATCACGCCCGTGAGCAGCCGCGGATCCGCCGCCGGTCTCACCCCGGCCCGCTCCGTGCTGAACACCACCTGGTGGCCCGCATCGGTCAGCAACCGCCACGGCACCGCCACCTCGGTGACATCGAAGTCGTGATCCGGCAAGGGCATCAGGATGCGCACTCCGCGCATCCTGCCAGCACCCGAACGGGCGACACCAGCTACTGTGTCCGGACGTTCGCCCGACGGTCTCGAACCCGCGTTCGACTAGGATGAGCTGGTGGCGGACAACCTCGAACAAGCCGCGCTGCTGCTCGCACTGCGACACAGCGATCGCGGTTGGGCGGCCGTGACGGCCGCCGTCGAGGACGCCGGCTCCGCACTGGAGATCCTGGACGATCTCCTGGCCCCGAACACTCCGACGCTGGACCACGTCGACCGTGACCTGGACGCGGATCTGAGGCGAACGGCCGACGAGATCGACAGTTGGTTGGCCGAGGGCATTCGCGTGACCACCGTCCTGGACCAGGACTACCCGGTGCAGCTGATGCTGGTGCACCAGCATCCTCCGTTTCTGACCTACCGTGGCATGGTCGATGCCGAGGACGTCACGGCGGTCTCCGTGGTGGGCAGCCGACAGGCCAGCGCCGCCGGGCTGCGGCGGGCGAGAGCTGTTGCCAGCACCCTGGCGAACAACGGCTTCCCGGTGATGAGCGGCCTGGCCGCCGGGATCGACACCGCCGCCCACAGGGCGGCGATCGATGCTGGAACGCGCACGGTCGCGGTAGTCGGCACCGGCCTTCGGCACTGCTATCCGGCCGAGAACGCGGAGCTCCAGAACGAGATCGCCCGGACCGGCGCGGTGCTGTCCCAGTTCTGGCCGGACGCCGGCCCGGCGAAACATCAGTTCCCGATGCGCAATGCGGTGATGAGCGGTTGCAGCATCGCCACCGTCGTCGTCGAGGCCGGGGAGCACAGCGGCGCGCGGATCCAGGCCCGAATCGCCGTCGAGCACGGCCGTCACGTCTTTCTGCTACCTGAGGTGCTGGTCAACAAGTGGGCGGTCGACCTCGCCAACCGGCCGAACACGACCGTCCTGGAAGGTCCTGAGCATTTGCTCCGCGTGCTCGGCGAACTGACCGCGGAGATGGTCCAGGTCTGAATCCGTTGTCCTGGTTGGCTGAGAGTTACCGAAACATCCTGGTGCCCGTGCCGCCATCCGGCCCGGGCGTGTGCGCGACGTGTCATCGCGATGTGTCCGGGCCGCACCGGCGGTGCTATCGATGCAATTCGCACCGCGAGGCGGCGGCCGACCTGCTGGCCGACATTGTCGTGCCGATATCGGTGGCATTCGCCGGCAAACAGTTCGCCGACGACCTCCACCAGTACAAGCGCTCGCCCCGCGAGGCGGTGCGGAAAGAGAAACAGCGCCGACTGGCCGCGGTGTTGGCGAACTACCTCCGCGGCCACGAGCGGTGTGTCGCCGTGGCCTGCGCCGCGGTTCGACGTCGTGACCTCGGTGCCAAGCACCAGAGGTCTGGCGCCGCATCCACTGAGCGCGATGCTCGGCCGGACCATCGGGCAAACCAGTCAGCGCTACCGCAACCTGCTTCGCGTCGGCGCTGATCGCGGGAACCGGGTTTTCGATCCGTCGCGCTTCGACACCGACGCGGATCTGACTGGCTTGCGGGTGCTCCTGGTGGACGACACCTGGACCACCGGAGCCAACGCCCAGTCCGCGGCGGCCCGGCTGCGGCTGGCCGGCGCCGAACGCGTCGCCGTGATCGTGCTCGGGCGATGGTTCGACGCCGACCATCCAGCAGCGTCGTCGTACGTGGCACAGGTGCGGGAGTCGCTGTTCGACTGGTTCACCTGCTGTCTGGACCGATCACCGCACGGCGAGTTCTAGCGCTCCAGCTCGCCGCGGATGAACTTCTCGACGGCGTCGTGGGCCTGCGAGTCGGAGTACTGCTCCGGCGGCGACTTCATGAAGTAGGAGGAGGCGGACAGGATGGGGCCGCCGATGCCGCGGTC